>JARFQW010000128.1 GCA_029287575.1 Gammaproteobacteria bacterium
CGGTAGGCCTGCTTCATCTGCCCGAGTATCTGCGGTTCGCCGAGGACGGCTGAATCCAGCCCCGACGCGACGGAGAACGTATGGTTGGCGGCGTGCTGATCCTCGTGGATGTACAACAGATCGGAGCCGTTCGGACCGAGCCGGGCGTCATCCATGAGCCAGCCGCGCAGTTTGCCCATCGCGGGACTGTCGCAGGCGCTGTAGAGCTCGGTCCGGTTGCACGTGGATACGATGAGCATTTCGTCCACGTGCGGCATGCGAACGAGTTCGTCCAGGGCCGTCGGCAGCTGCTGGCTGTTCATGGCCAGCTGCTCGCGGACCTGAACCGGAGCGGTCCGGTGATTTAGACCAAGGATTCTTAGCGCCATCCGACGTTTACCGGCGAAGTTCCGCACAATTGTCCTGCAAGGACGCTATCCGTGACAAGCGTATGGCAACACTGCTCTTGATGGCCTCTGATATAGTCCTCCATCCCTTTTCTACAGGCATCCAGATGAAGCGATCCCGCCTCTTGACCGGACTTGCCGCGGCTCTGCTGGCCGGGTGTGCCTCCGCCCCGGAAGAAACCCTCCCCGATTATTCTCTTCCGGTCATCGAGGCCAGCGAGGCCAGTACCGAGGCTGCCAACTACCACCTGCTGATGGCCGAAATCGCCATTCAGCGGGAGGAATACGCGCTCGCGGCCGGCGAATACTACGCGGCGGCGAAGGACAGCGCCGACGCGGAGCTGCTGGGCCGCTCGGCGGGCGTCATCTTCGATTACGGCAATCAGGTCCAGGCCCTCGAGATTGCTCGCCGGTGGGCCGCGGTCGAGCCCGAAAACCCGGACCCCCGGCGGATGCTGGTCCAGATATACCTGCGTCAGGGGGATCCGGCCGGGGCGGCCTATCACCTGGATCCGCTGTACGAGCTGACCGGCGCGGACCATCCGGAGGGCTTCGTTACCCTGCTGCCGCTGTTTCTCGACGCCCGGGATCCCGTGGTGGCAGTCGACGCCATGAAGGCGGTGGCCGACGACCGCGGCGGGAACGAGAGCGCCCAGTACGCGGTGGCCTACCTGGCCCTGCGGGCCGATCAGACGGACGTGGCCGTCGGCTACGCCGAATCCGCGGCAACCCTGGCCCCCGAGTGGCAGGATGCGGCCGTGCTCTATGCCCGGAGCCTGGTCGCCGCCGACCGCCCGGACGAGGCCCTGGACTATCTGGCCAGCCGGCTCGACGCAAACAGCCCGCGGCTGCGCCTGGAGCGCGCGGTGATACTCATGGCCGCCGGCCGGGTGGACGAGGCCCGGGAAGAGCTGCTGGCGCTGAAGGACGCTGAAGCAACCCGCCCGGGCGTCCTGCGGTCACTCGGCTATCTCGAATACCATGCGGGCAATCTGGACGCAGCGGAAGAACACTTTGTAGAGCTGATGTCCACTGGTCGCTACATGGACGAGGCGCTCTTCTATCTGGCGAGTATCGCTGAGCAGCAGGGCGACGTTGACACCGCCATGCGGTTTTACGGCCGGGTGACCAGTGGCGATAACGCCGTAACCGCCCAGGTCCGGCTTGCGCTTCTGCTTTACAACATGGGGGAAACGGAGGCTGCCCTCCGGCATCTGGAGGATTTCTCCCGGATGGCTCCGTGGGCCGAGAGCGATCTGGTTCAGGCGCGCGGCGAGCTCATGAACCGCATGGGGGATTTCGACGGCGCCCTGGCCCTTTACGACGAGTATCTGCAGCGGCACCCGGAGGACGACGACCTCCGCTATGCGAGGGCCTTTCTCTACGAGCGGCTCGACCGGGTCGATGAGGCGGTTGCCGAGCTCGAGGCCCTGGTGGCGGCGCGCCCCGAGGATCCGGTGGCCCTGAACGCCCTGGGCTACACCCTGGCGGACCGGACGGACCGGTACAAGGAAGCCTACGATTACATCGAAAAAGCGCTCGGACTCGCTCCCGACAACGCGGCGATCATCGACAGCATGGGCTGGGTGCTCCACAAGCTCGGCCGCAACGAGGAGGCGCTCGGCTACCTGGAGCGGGCCTGGGAGGAGTCCAGGGATCCTGAAGTGGCCGCCCACATCGGAGATGTGCTCTGGGCGCTGGGCCGCCAGGAGGAGGCGAGAAACTTCGTGGCGAATGCCATGACGATTTTTCCCGACGACGAAAAACTCATTGCCGCGGCCGCACGCCTGCTGGAGTGAGCCGGGCGGCTATAATTCTCGCCATGGTCCTTGTGGCGGGGGGTTGTGTGAGCAGCGGAGACCGGATTGGAGAGTCCATCAATGCCGACTGGCTGGCCCGTCGCGATCACCTTCGCGCCATGGATGACTGGAGCATGGAGGGACGCATTGCCCTCAAGGTGGGCCGCAAGGGCTACAACGGCACCGTGTCGTGGGTGCAGGCCGGGGAAAACCTGGATTTCCGGTTCCGCGGTCCGTTCGGGTTCGGCGGCTTCCGGATCCACGGCGGCAACGACCGGCTGCGCGTGAAAACCACCCGGGGCGACGAATTCTGGGTGACTGATCCCGTGGTGGAAATGACCGAGCGTTTCGGCTTCAGTCTGCCCGTTTACAGCATGCGGTACTGGATCCTGGGCGTGTCCGATCCGGAGCTGCCGGCCGAGGAAACCGTCAGCGAGGAAGGTGTTCTGGAGTTTCTGGACCAGGCGGGCTGGGCGGTGGAACTGGATCGCTATGAGGCGCAGCTCGGGGACGTGTTTCCCGGCCGCCTGGTCATGGAAAAAGACGACATTCGCATACGCCTGGCGATCGACAGCTGGCAGACGGGCCTGTCTGGGTCCGGCGTCAGCGACGAATGAAGCTGGCCCGATGGGGCCGATACTGGCCGGCCCCGGCCAAGCTCAACCTCTTCCTGCACGTTCTCGGCCGACGGGATGATGGCTACCATCGCCTTCAGACTGCCTTTCAGTTTCTCGACCACGGCGACGCGCTGGCCTTCGAGCAGCGCCGGGACGGGGCGGTGCGCCGTCCCGAGGGGATGGCCGGCCTGCCAGAGTCAGACGATCTTGCCGTTCGCGCCGCCCTGCTGCTCCGCGAGGCCGCGGGGATCAAGAAGGGCGTCTCGATCCGGGTGCGCAAGCGGATTCCGGCGGGCGGCGGGCTGGGCGGTGGCAGTTCCGATGCCGCGACCACGTTCGTGGCCCTGAATCATCTCTGGAAGGCGGATCTGTCCACGGACGAGCTGGCCCGGCTGGGGCTGTCCCTGGGTTCCGACATCCCGGTATTCGTGCGCGGCAGGGCGGCCTTTGCCGACGGCATCGGCGAGCAATTGCAGGCCACCGACTGGGACTGTCCCTGGTACCTGGTCGTCGATCCCGGCTGCGCGGTCTCCACCGCGGAGATTTTCGCCGCCCCGGAATTGACACGAAATACCCCCGAGACGACAATTAGCGGCTTTCTTTCGACGGGCGGGCGAAACGACTTCGAGCCCGTGGTGCGGCGGCGGTACCCCCCGGTGGCCGAGGCGCTGGACTGGCTGGCCAGCTACGGCCCGGCCAGGATGACGGGTACCGGCGGCTGCTGTTTTATTGGCTTCGACAGTGAGGTCATGGCCCAGGCGGTTCTGCAGCAGCTGCCCGCGGCCTGGACGGGATTCGTGGCGCGCGGGCTGAACCGCTCGCCGTTGCTGGATTACCGGACTGTCTGAGCGCGTCGCGGTTCTGACGGCCCGGCGAAAGTTCTTGGGGTGTAGCCAAGTGGTAAGGCAGCGGGTTTTGATCCCGCCATGCGCAGGTTCGAATCCTGCCACCCCAGCCAATCTGGCCACCGTGGCCACTCAAGCGGATTCCGGCGGTTGGCCATCGGAATCGGGGCAGACAGGAGGCCAACGTGGAACTCGGCTCAATGGCGGTCTTTTCAGGCAACGCGAACCGCGCCCTGGCGGAGAGCATTGCCCGGCACCTGGGTTTCCCGCTCGGGCGGCTCAATGTGGGCCGCTTCAGTGACGGGGAGGCTCATGTGGAAGTGATGGAGAACGTCCGCGGCCGGGACGTGTTCATCGTTCAGTCCACCTGTCCGCCGGTCAACGACAACCTGATGGAGCTGCTGGTGATCGCCGATGCGCTGCGCCGGGCGAGCGCGGCCCGGGTGACCGCGGTAGTGCCCTATTACGGTTATGCGCGGCAGGACCGGCGGCCGCGCGCCCAGCGCGTGGCGATCAGCGCCAAACTCGTCGCCAACATGATCACCGGGGCCGGCGTTGACCGCTTGCTGACCATCGATCTGCACGCCGACCAGATCCAGGGCTTCTTCGATATCCCGGTGGACAACGTTTACGCTTCCCCGGTCCTGCTGCACGATGCCTGGCGACAGGGCTACGAGAACATGATCGTGGTTTCGCCGGATGTGGGCGGCGTTGTCCGGGCCCGGGCCCTCGCCAAGCGTCTCAATGACTCCGATCTGGCAATTATCGACAAGCGCCGGCCAAAGCCGAATGAGGCCAAGGTCATGCACATTATCGGTGACGTGGAAGGCAAGACCTGTCTGCTGGTCGACGACATGATCGACACGGCCGGCACGCTCTGTCAGGCGGTGGGCGCGCTCAAGGACCAGGGCGCGCTCAAGGTCGTTGCCTATATTACTCACCCGTTGCTGTCAGGCCCGGCCGTGGAGCGGATCGACAACAGCGTGCTCGACGAGCTCGTGGTGACCGACACGATACCGCTCAGGGACGACGCCAGGGCGTGCACGAAGATCAGGCAGCTGAGCGTCGCGGAGATGCTCGCCGAAACCATGCGTCGCATCAGCGACGAGGAATCCGTCAGTTCGCTGTACGTGGACTGACCCAAGCGCCCGCGGCAGCGGGCACACACCTTGCACCGGCCTGGTCGCGGGCCGATGCGAACGTAAAACATCCCTAGGGAGAAATGAAAATGAGCCAGGATTTCACGCTTGTCGGGGAAGACCGGGACGATCAGGGCAAAGGTGCGAGCCGCCGCCTGCGTCGTACCGGCATGGTCCCCGGTATTCTTTACGGAGGCCGTCGCCCGTCCCGGGCCCTCGTCCTCGATCTGAATGCGCTGACCCACAGTCTGTCAAACGATGCGGTGTATTCCAGCATTCTGACCCTGACTATCGGCGACAAGTCGCAGCCGTGCATCATCAAGGACGTACAGCGGCACCCGGCGCGCAACGCCATCATGCATATCGACCTCCAGCGGATTCTGGAGGACGAGAAGATCCGCGTGTCCATCCCGATCAATTTCATCGGCGAGGACGTGGCGCCGGGCGTCAAGCAGGGTGGCAACGTTTCCCGGGTTATTACTGAACTCGAGGTGACCTGCCTGCCCAAGGACCTGCCGGAGTCCATCGAAGCCGACATCTCCGGTCTGGAAATGGACGCGATTCTCCATGTCTCGGAGCTCGAGATTCCCGAGGGCGTGGAGCTCGTGGCCGGCGAAAGCATCCAGGATCACGCGGTAGCCACCGTGCACGTTATCCGGGTCCAGGCCGAGGAAGAGCCGGTCGAGGGCGAGGAAGTCGAGGGCGAAGCGCCGTCCGAGCCGGAGGCCGAGGAAGACTAGGCGCGCGCACACCGCGCCTGTCTGGATCGGGGTCGCCTCGTAGCGGGGCGGCCCCATCCCCTCGATTGGATCCATCCATCTGGCCCATCCAGGGGTCGCGACCTTCCCGGACCGTCTATGACCGAGCGGATTCGCATCATCGTTGGCCTCGGTAATCCGGGGCAGAAATACGAACAGACCCGGCACAACGCCGGCTTCTGGCTGACCGATATCCTGGCTCGCCGGCACGGCGGGCAGTTCAAGGCCCAGGGGAAGTTTCATGGCCAGATTGCCACCATATCCCTCGACGGGGCCGATGTCCGGCTTCTCAACCCGGATACCTACATGAACAAGAGCGGGCTGGCGGTGGCCAGTCTCGCCCGGTTCCTGAAGGTTCCCGCCTCCGGCATCCTCGTCGCCCATGACGAACTCGATCTGGAGCCGGGGACGGTTCGGCTCAAGCTCGGTGGCGGCGCCGGCGGGCACAACGGACTGAAAGACGTCATCGCCCATCTCGGCCGCGATTTCTATCGCCTGCGTATCGGCATCGGTCATCCCGGCCATCGGGATGATGTCATCGGCTATGTCCTCAATCGCGCGCCGGCGCCGGAAGAAACCAGGATCCGCGACGCGGTGGAGGATGCCGCGGACGTGATCCCGATACTCATCGGCGAAGGTGATCAGAAGGCCATGCACTCGCTGCACAGTCGCGGTGTAGAGCCGCGTGGTTACCGAAAATCCGGTGGCGAGGGCCCGGACTCCGCACCGAAAAAACCCCGAGGCGGCAGCTGATGGGCATACGCATCGGCATTGTCGGGCTCCCCAACGTCGGTAAATCCACGTTGTTCAATGCCCTCACGGAGGCGGAGATCGCCGCGGAAAACTACCCGTTCTGCACGATCGACCCCAACGTGGGAGTGGTCCCGGTACCTGATCCCCGCCTGACCCGGCTCGCGGCCATCG
>JARFQW010000088.1 GCA_029287575.1 Gammaproteobacteria bacterium
CGAAAGGGCGCCCAGTTCGGGCTGCTTTTCAATGGGAACACAACGGGGGCTTTTCTCTTTTTCTTGTGGCTTGGGTGGTGGCTGCCCGACGGTCAGTGTAAATCAACTGTATGTCGGATCAGGCAGCCGCGCCGGTGCCAAGGGTAAATGCCGGCGTCTGCAAGCCGCTGCGTGAAGTTCGCGACGAGGAGGCGGCCACGTCCGGTGCCGGACGGAGCGTTGCGCTGGCTCCAGCCGCCCGAGCGCGTTGCACCGCGGTCCGCAAACGCCGACGGAGCCGCCGCCGTGGCGCCTCAGTGCACTCTGGCGGTGTTCTCCGGCGAGTCTTCGTGGATATCGGCCAGTTCGGGGCGATACCACTGGCGATAGGCCGATGGACTCAATCCGGCGTTGCGCCGGAAGGCTCGGGCGAAATTGGCCGCATCGCGGTAGCCAAGGCGGTAGCTGATTTCCGACACCTTCGTGTCCGTCTCCCGGAGGAGCCGGGTGGCGGCCTCGAATTGCACACCTGCCAACAGCTCGGAATAACTCGTGCCTGCCGCATTGAGCTGACGCTGGAACGACCTCGTGCTCATCATGCACAGTGACGCCGCTGTATCCACACTGAAATCACTGTGCTCCACGTACGAGCGCACGATCTTGCGGACCGAGCCTAAGAAATCCTCCGCCAGATACTCGGCACCCTGTGGGGGCGCTCCATTTTCCCGCATGCACGCCTGCGCCGGCTCCAGCCCGAGGAACACGCCTTCCAGAGACATGTAAGAGAAGGGCTGGTTCAGTCGAAAGCGACTGCGGGCAAAATACGATCGAATAGAACCGCCGGGAAGCTGATCCGTCATCAGCCCTATTTCGGCGGGCTGCCACCGGGGCCCCGTGAACTCCCGGATCATGCCAAGCAGGGTCATGAGCCCGAACCAGCCGATCTGATCGATGCAGAGGTTGCGCCGGTCGGGGCAGCTCGGCCGGTGGAAGAAACAGACCTGACCACTGTTCGGAAATCGATATAAGCCCAGCCGGCAATTAAAAACCGTCCGATTCGTCAGCTCACTGGCGGCCCTCAGGCCATGCAACAGCGTCGGTGAGCGCCGCAGGAGCTCCCGCATGTGCGGGTCTGCGCAGTTCGCCCCGTTCACCCGCCCTACCTCGAAGCCGAGGTTGTCGATGCCCTCGCGACGGGCCGCATTGACGACGAAGGCCCTGAAGCGCTCGGAGGGCACATAATTGTTGGCGTCTTCCAGCGCCGCCATCGGCAGGCAGAGTCGGCGAAACTCCCGCTCCACGGGCATCCCGAGGGCGGTCAAAAATCGTGTGAACGGCAGCAGGACCGCGACCCGGTGGAGCGGGACAGGGCTGTGGGCGACAGATTTCGGCGCTTTGACTTGCATGGCGCATAACGGCTGCCGCACGCGTCAGTGCCGCGGCGTTCGCACGCCAGACTGACACAGGATTGCCGTCCAGTATCACTATACCAAACAACTAAAGTCGTGAACTTTGGCCCGCAGTGAGGGTTTCGGTGATCAACGCGTTGACCTCAATCGGCGCCAATCATCTCCATCAGCGTCGACTGTGCGTACCACTGACCGGCAGCCATTACACCCACTCGCCGGTTGACGTTGGCGATGTTTGCGAACGGATTCGAATCGAGGAGCAGGAGATCGGCACGCTTGCCGACCGCGACCGTGCCGGCGACTTCTGATTCCCCGAGCGCGTCCGCCGCGTTGACAGTCGCTGCTCGGAGGGTTTCGTAGGGCGTCAGTCCCGCGTCAACGAAATTGGCGAGCTCTTCGTGGATCGAGAAACCGAGGTAGACATACTGTACGCCCGCATCGGTACCGACCAGCAGCCCGACATCGGCATCGTGGAGCGCCTTGACCAACGCCTTGAGCAGACGGCCTTCGGTAGTGCGATCGAACGACGGCGGCTGGGTCAAAGAATTGTCCAGCCATGACTGCATCGATTCGGACATCAGCGAATAGGCCGGGTTTGAGCGGAGACTCGCAACCTGGCTGGCGGTGCGTGAGCGGACCGTCAGGGTGGGGCAGTTCCAGGTGCCCTGCAGTCGAATCTGTTCAATCAGGCCTGCAAGCTTGCTTGAATCAATCGCGCCGCTCCAGCCACCTGTAGTCGTTGCATACGGTGCGAAGCCAGAGAAGTGCTCGATAGTGCTTTGCCCCGACGCAATCGCGTAATCGGCACTCATCGCCCGCGGGACGTGGCCAATCACCGGAATGTCCAGGGCGCGCGCTTCATCGATGATCACATCGTAGAGGGCCAGCTGCAGTCGGTTGTAGACCTTGATGAAGTCGTATCCCGCGGCAACCTGTTCCCGAACTGCTTTCCGGGCCTCGGTTTCGGTCGTCACCACAACGGAGGCGGGCCAATAGGGTGGGTTGCCTTCCAGGCCAGGGCTGGCGACGTAGAGTTGCGGCCCTGCCAGCTCGCCCGCTCGGATCCGTGCGCGCCAGTCAAGGTGAGTGGTGCCGCCCCACATGATGCGGGCGGAAGTTACGCCCGCCGCCAGCTGCACCAGCAGATCCTTCTCGCCGTCGGTACCGACAATGGCATGGATGTGCATGTCCACAAGGCCGGGCATGAGATAGCGACCGCTGCCGTCGATGACATCAGCATTCGCGGGGATCGAAAAGCTGCCGGCCTCGCCGATGGCAGTGATGATCCCGTCTTTTACGAGCACGGTTTGAGCAGGCAGGATCGTCTCGTCCTCCATGGTCGCCAGACTTACGTTGGAGAATGCGATCCGGGAGGCCGCGGACGTAGACGGTGCACCGGTCTCATCGACAACTTCGGGTAAGGGCGGGCCGATGCGGATCTTTTCACCGCCGGTGTCCGACGTCGCGTCATTGGCACCGGCGCCGCCGCCGCCACCGCCACAGCCTGCGGTCAGTCCGAATCCCAGACACACCAACAAAATCGCGAATCTTTGCCAGTCCATCGCACCCCACCCTTGAATACGAAAGCTTTCGGACTTTAGTTGTTCGACTCGCTGTGCTGAATTAGTTCACGGAGCAGGGAAGAAAGCGTGACTGGGTGGGAGCGCCCCATACACTCTGGGCGCGCGTCGAATCCTCACGCGACCGCAATCGCCGAACAGTCGGGAAGGGCCAGCCTTCTGTCACTCGGTAGATTCGGTTCAGGCATGTCTGCCAAGGCGACAACCTTGCCTGTCCATCGGAGCGCACATCGGAGCGCTGCCTGTCCATCGGAGCGGTCCTGCCTGTCCATCGGAGCCACATCGGAGCCATCGGAGCGGCCCATTCCATCGGAGCGCGCCTGTCTGAATGAGCAGTCCATCGGAGCGCTGCCTGTCCATCGGAGCCATCGCATCGGAGCCATCGGTCCATCGGAGCCATCGGAGCGGTCCATCGGAGCGTGCCTGTCTGAATGTGCACATCGGAGCGCGCCTGCCTGAATGAGCAGGCCGTCTGAATGAGCAGGCCCTGAATGAGCAGGCCCTGAATGAGCAAGCCAACAGCCTGCGCTCGCCGGTCGATTAGACAAGCGCGGCAATCAGCATGATGACCGTCGCAAGAAACCCGACGCCCCAGATCAGCGACCGGACCAGGAACACCCCCGAGGCGTAGGCCGGCACATACAGAATGCGGGCCCACAGATACACCCAGGCGCAACCGGCCGTCAGCGGGGAACCGGCCTCGCCGAGCGTCACGACCACGACGGCTATCGTGAACAGGATCAGCCCTTCGAAGTGGTTGTCGAGTGCGCGCTTCAGTCGCCCGGGCATGCCGTGTGCCTGCTTCTGCTCATCGCGGTTGCCGCCCGTGTATGCGACGCCAAGCTGCAGGTTCACAGGTACCGCCATGATGATGAACTGCACGACCTGCAACAGCGCGGCGTATCCGAGTACCTTGAGTTCAACGTTCATTCGGTCGACCCTCTTCGAAAAATGCGAGATGGAATGCCCGGGCTTTGTGATGATGCCGCCGGTCATCATACGGTCAAGTAATCCGGACGACCCTCGTCAGCGCACCGAGCTCAGGTCTCTCGATCATCGCGCTTGCACGAATTGTTCTGCTTCGGGGCGATGCTCGCCAGAACTGACGCGCGAAATGGTGTAATTTCCCGCGCCATGGACTCCCAGCCGCAAAAGCTGCCATTCGTACCGCCCGTTGAAGGCTGTCGGATCGACAAACTCCATCACGTGGGGCCATTCATCACGCGGGTCGAACTCACACTCCCGGACGGGCGGCCCTGGGTCTGGACATCCCGTGGTCACCGTTTCCTCGGTGGCATCAGCGCAGCGCAGGCCGAGGCGGCAAGTGAGGATCGCAAGGCGACCTGGTGGTGGCGCGTCGGGCGTTTGACGCGGGTCATCTGGTGGACGGCCATCCTGTTCATGGTGGGCTCTACCTGTTTCGCGGTGGCCAGCTCGGCGGGACTCGCGCCCCAGTTTCTCGGAGCGCTTGCTGACAGCCCGGCCGCCATCAACCTGGTCTTTTTCGTGGGCTCGATTTTTTTCACGTCCGCCGCCTACCTGCAGTTCCTGGGGGCCGTCAACGCCGACCGAAT
Source organism: Gammaproteobacteria bacterium (assembly GCA_029287575.1). GTDB lineage: Bacteria > Pseudomonadota > Gammaproteobacteria > Steroidobacterales > XN24 > JARFQW01. Next base: position 4,543 of record JARFQW010000088.1, read on the forward strand.
TGCGGCGATCGCGCACAGGACCCCGCCGACGAGTCCCCTGAGGTGGTTTGCCTACCGGCCGGGCGAGATCGGCTGGCTGGCTGCCTTCGTCCAGTTCGTGGGTACCGTACTGTTCAACGTCAATACCTTCGACGTCCTCCTGCCCGGTCTGACCTGGCTGCAGGAAGATGTGTTGATATGGGCCCCGGACGCGCTGGGCTCGATCTGCTTTCTGGTCGCCAGCAGCCTGGCGCTGGTCGAATACGGGCACGGTCGCCTGATATGGCGGCCGGGCGATGTCTCGTGGTGGGTCGTCAATATCAACATGCTCGGGTCGGTCGCCTTCGGCATCTCCGCCATCTACGCCGTCGTCGTGCCGAGCACGGGCGAACTGCTCGATGCCGCGGCAGTCAACGCGTGGACCCTGGCGGGCGCGATCTGCTTTTTCGTCGGGGCCTATCTGCTGTTGCCCGAACTAGTCAGAAACCTTCACCGGTTGGTCAATCCGGTTTCCACGGATTCGTCGACTGATTCCGGCACGAGCGGCTAGTCTGTAAGACGGACCGCGCATGGCGCCTTCCCGGCCTGGGTTTGCCGAGGGCCGGAGAAGCTCGTCATCTGAGTCTTGACTGTTCGGTGACTGACGCCCGACGCCCAACGC
>JARFQW010000195.1 GCA_029287575.1 Gammaproteobacteria bacterium
ACGTCAGGCCCTGGAAGACTCCGGACATGTGAATACGGCGATTCTTGCCTATTCCGCCAAGTACGCCTCCAGCTTTTACGGCCCGTTTCGAGACGCGGTCGGCTCGGCAGGGAATCTGGGCGGCGGCAACAAATACAGCTACCAGATGGATCCCGGCAACAGCGACGAGGCACTGCGAGAGGTGGCGCTGGATATCGCCGAGGGCGCGGACGGGTTCATGGTCAAGCCCGGCATGCCGTACCTGGATATCGTCAGGCGCGTCAAGGCGGAGCTGGGCGTGCCCACCTTCGTTTACCAGGTCAGCGGCGAGTACGCGATGCTGGAGGCGGCGGCCGCCAACGGCTGGATCGACGGCCGCGCGTGCATTCTCGAGGCGCTTTTGTGCCTGCGGCGCGCGGGAGCGGACGGTATCCTGACATACTTCGCCCCGCGCGTTGCCGCCTGGCTGGCCGAGGACGATTGACGGGAACTCCCTCACAACCGGATCGCTACCTGGTCGTGGGCCATCCGGTCTCTCACAGCCAGTCACCGTGGATTCATGCCCGTTTTGCCCGGGATACGGGTCAGGAGATGACCTACGACGCGCTCGATGTGCCGACGGGCACATTCGTCCAGCGGCTGACGGGATTTTTCTCCAGCGGCGGCCGGGGCTGCAACGTGACGCTGCCCTGGAAGCTCCACGCTTTCCGGCTGGCTGACCGGCACACCTCCCGTGCCCGGCTCGCCGGGGCGGTGAACACCCTGGCCGTCGAAGCCGACGGCGCGCTGCTGGGCGACAATACGGACGGTGCCGGTCTCGTTCTCGACCTTCAGCGCCGCGGCGGGCTGGCCCTCGAGGGTGCTGAGGTCCTCCTGCTGGGTGCCGGCGGCGCGGCGCGCGGGTCGATCGGCCCCCTGCTGGCGGCCGGTATCGACCGGATCACGATTGCCAACCGGACCCTCTCCCGGGCCGCCGTGCTTGCCGAGCGCTTCGGGCCCAGGGTGCGAGCCACGACCTACGAGAAAGCCGGCCGGTCCGCGGATATCGTGATCAACGCAACGGCCGCCAGTCTGGACGGACAGCTTCCTCCGCTGCCCGGCCCTGCGCTCACCGGCGCGCCGCTTTGCTACGACATGATGTATGCGGCCGAACCCACGGTGTTCGTGGCGTGGGCCCGTGAGCATGAATGCCCCGCTCTGGACGGGCTCGGCATGCTCGTCGAACAGGCAGCGGAGTCGTTCTGTCTCTGGCGGGGCCTGCGCCCGGATACCGATCAGGTCCTGAACGATCTCAGAAATCGCCTCCGTCTCCCATCCCCCGATACCGGTCCTTGAGCTTCATATAGTGTGCCGAGGAATAGCGGAGCATCTCCCGTTCCTCCCCGGTTAGATCCCTGACCGCCCGGGCGGGGGCACCGCGCCAGAGCCGGGCGCCGCTGACCCGGGTGCCTGGCGTCACGAGACTGCCGGCGGCCAGGAGGACCTCGTCTTCCAGGACAGCGCCGTCCATGACCGTGGCGCCCATGCCGATCAGACAGAGATTGCCGACCGTACAGCCGTGCAGCGTCACACGATGGCCGACGGTGACGTCGTCTGCCAGAGTCAGGCCGAAGCCCCCGGGCTGGTACGGCCCGTCGTGAGTGACGTGAAGCACACTGCCGTCCTGGATGTTGCAGCGCGCCCCAATACGGATCTCATGGACGTCGCCCCGCACCACGGCCGCCGGCCAGACCGAAGCATCGTCACCGAGGCTGACTCGGCCGATAACGCTGGCGGCCGGATCCACATATACCCGCGCGCCGAGCCGGGGTTCGGCGGTTTCAAAGGGACGAATGGACATCATCGCAGGGTCACCAGTTCTTCCGCGCTGGTCGGGTGAATTGCTACCGTGTCGTCGAAGTCCTTCTTGGTGGCCCCCATACGAATCGCCACCGCAAAGCCCTGCATCATCTCGTCCGCGCCGTGGCCGATGACGTGGCAGCCGACGACCCGTTCTTCCTCACCCACGGTAATCAGTTTCATGGCGGAGGCCACCTTGCGCTCGGTCAGCGCATGCACCATGGGATTGAAGCGGGAAACGTAAACCTTGACGGCCTCGCCGAAGCGCGCATGGGCCTCGGGCTCGTTCATGCCGATCGTGCCGATGGGCGGATGGGAAAAAATGACCGTGGGCACATTCTCGTAGTCCAGCCGCCGGTCCTCCATGCCGCCGAACAAGCGGTCCGCAAGTCGCCGACCCGCGGCGATTGCAACCGGTGTCAGTGCGACCCGGCCGGTGACGTCGCCGACCGCGTAGATGTTTTCGACGTTCGTGCTCTGCCAATCGTCCACCGGCACGAATCCTCCGACATCCTTGCGCACGCCCGCCTGCTCCAGCCCAAGCCGGCCGGTGGCCGGCGCCCGGCCGACCGCCCACAGCAGGCAGTCGTACCCGCCGAACGTGCGACAGTCCTCGGTTTCCAGCGTGAGCTTACCCTCTTCGTCGCGGGTTACGCCGATAGGCACAGCATGGGTCTCGATACCGATGTCCTCCTTGCGCATTTCGTCCATCAGGACTTCGCGCAGCATGGGGTCGAAGCTGCGCAGCACGCCGTCCTGCCGGGTCAGGATCTTGACCTCCGAGCCCAGCGACCGAAACACGCCGCCCAGCTCAACGGCCACGTAGCCGCTGCCGGCGATCAGAATCCGCTGAGGCCGGGTTTCCAGGTCAAAAAATCCGTCGCTGGTGATGCCCAGCTCGGCGCCGGGCACCTCCGGCACCATGGGGTACCCGCCAGTCGCGATCAGAATGTTGGCGGCCGAGTAACGGCTGCCGGCCACTTCAATCTCATTGGCTCCGACCAGGCGCGCGCGCCCCTGGAAAAACTCCACCCCGCGGCGATCCAGGTTGGCCCGGTAGATGTCGTTGAGCCGACCGACATAGGCATCCCGTCCGGCCTTGAGCCGGCCCCAGTCGTGACCGGCAACCTTCAGGTCAAAGCCGTATTCCGGCGCGTCATGCAGGATGTGCGCGAAACTCCCCGCGTACCAGGAGACTTTCTTGGGAACGCAGCCCACGTTGACACAGGTGCCCCCGAGCCGGCCCGACTCCGCCAGGCCCACCCTTGCGCCGTATTCCACTGCGCGCTGGGCCGCCGCCAGGCCGCCGCTGCCACCGCCGATAACAAACAGGTCGTAGTCGCTGCCCACGATGCATCTCCCTCCCCGCTGGAAGCCGGAGTGTAGCGGAATGGGCAAGGCGCCTGCTGTGCTAACATTTCCGCCTTGTTATCCCGCCAGATCTGACACCTCGACATGACCAATCCCCTCCTGCAGACCGAGGGCCTGCCGGCCTTTTCCGATATTCGTCCGGAGCACGTGGAGCCGGCCCTCAAAACGGTGCTGGCCGAGAACCGCGCGATCGTTGACGCGGTCACCTCCGAAACGGCCGAGGCGTCGTGGGAAACGGTGGTGCTGCCCATCGAGCTGATGGACCACCGGCTGGCCCGAACCTGGTCGCCCGCTTCTCATCTCAATGCGGTGGTCAACAACGCGGAGCTTCGCGACGTCTACAACCGTTGCCTGCCGCTGTTGTCCGACTACCAGACAGAGATCGGCCAGAACGAGGCGCTATACCACGCCTACCGGCGGGTCGCCCAGCGGGACAATCTGGACCCCGTGCAGCGCAAGGTGGTCGAAGATGCGCTCAGGGACTTTCGGCTTTCGGGCGTGGCGCTGGATGCCGCCGACAAAGAGCGGTTTCGGGAGATCATGCAGCGCTTGTCCGTCTTGTCCGCGCGCTTCGAAGAGCACGTGCTGGACGCCACGAACGCCTGGTCCCTGCACATCCGGGACGCCGCGGAGCTGGCCGGCCTCCCGGAGGCCAACCAGGCGCGTGCCCGGGCCGAGGCCGAGCAGCGCGACGAGGACGGCTGGATCCTGACACTCGATTTCCCGACCTTTCATGCCGTCATGTCCCAGGCGGAAAACCGGCAACTGCGGGAAGCGTTCTACCGGGCCTGGGTGACCCGGGCATCGGACCAGGCATCCGCGTCGGACAGCTGGGACAATGCGCCGGTCATGGATGAGATCGTTCTCCTGCGCCAGGAGGCGGCCCGGCTGGTCGGACTGGACAGCTATGCCGCCTACTCGCTCGTTCCCAAAATGGCCCGGGATCCCGCCGAAGTCGTGGCCTTTCTAGAGAAACTGGCAGCGCGATCAAGGCCGGCGGCAGCCCGGGACATGGCAGCCCTGGAAGCCTTTGCGGGGCAAACGCTGGAAGCATGGGACGTGGCGTTTTACGCCGAGCGGCTGCGCCGGAAAACGCACGCCATATCCGACGAAGAGCTGCGCCCGTGGTTCCCGGTCGAGCGCGTCATGGCCGGTCTGTTCCAGCTCGTCGAGAAGCTGTTTTCGATCCGGGTCGAACTGCTGGAGGATGTCCAGAGCTGGCACGACGACGTTCGGTATTACCGGATCACCGATGCCGCGGGATCCGATCGCGGCGGGTTCTACACCGATCTGTACGCCCGGGCCCACAAGCGGGGCGGCGCATGGATGGATGACTGCATAGGGCGGGTCGATGTCTGCGGCCGCCACGTGCTGCCGGTCGCTCACCTGGTCTGCAATTTCATGCCGCCCGTCAACGGCCGGCCCGCGCTGCTGTCCCACGATGAAGTCCTGACGCTGTTCCACGAGTTCGGCCACACTCTTCACCATCTGCTGACCCGAATCGGCTATCCCAGCGTTGCCGGTATCAACGGCGTGGCCTGGGACGCCGTCGAACTGCCGAGCCAGTTCATGGAGAACTTTGCCTGGGACAGGTCGGTTCTCAAGTCCATGACCGGCCACTTCGAGACCGACGAACCCCTACCCGACGACCTCCTCGGGCGCCTGCTCGGAAGCCGGAACTTCATGTCCGGCATGCAGATGGTGCGACAGCTGGAATTCGCCCTCTTCGATTTCCGGCTGCACAGCATGGACCCGCCGCCACAGGGAGAGGACATCCTCGCGCTTCTGGCCGATGTCCGCCACGAGGTCGCGGTGGTGCCTTATCCGTCGTTCAACCGCTTCGCCAACAGCTTTTCGCACATCTTCGGCGGCGGCTATGCGGCGGGCTACTACAGCTACAAGTGGGCCGAGGTGCTCTCGGCTGATGCCTTCTCGGCGTTCGAGGAAAATCCGGACGGGCTCTTCGGGGGCGATGCCGGAAACCGGTTCCTCAAGGAGATTCTCGAAGTGGGCGGCAGCGTCGATGCGCTGACGGCATTCGTAAACTTCCGCGGCCGCGAGCCGAAGATCGACGCCTTGCTCAGGCACAGCGGTATCGGCTCGGAGGAACAGGCCACGGCGGCCTGAGCGCCAGGCCGGAGCGCCCGTGAAAATCGCGAGCTGGAACGTCAACTCCCTGCGGGTTCGCCTGCCCCAGGTCCTCCGGTGGCTGGAGGATGCCGGGCCCGACATTCTCGGCATCCAGGAAACCAAGCTCGTGGACGAGGCCTTTCCGGCCGGCGAGATCGAGGCAGCGGGCTACCAGGTAGCGTACAGCGGGCAGCCCACCTATAACGGTGTGGCCTTGCTGTCCCGCGGCCAGCCGCCCGCGGATATCATCACCGGTATCGAGGGATTTCCCGATGAGCAGCGCCGGGTGCTCGGCGCGACGATCGGCGACTTGCGCGTTCTCAATCTGTATGTACCCAACGGCCAGGCCGTGGGCAGCGACAAGTACACCTACAAGCTGAACTGGCTGGCCGCGCTGAAGAACCACGTGGCCCGGGAACTGGACCGGTACCGCCGTCTGGTGGTGATCGGCGACTTCAACATCGCGCCGGATGACCGGGATGTCCATGACCCCGGGGCGTGGGCCGGGAAAATTCTCTGCAGCGAACCGGAGCGGGCTGCTCTGGCGGACCTCCTGGGGCTCGGCCTGGCGGACACGTTCCGTCTGTTCGACCAGCCCGAGGGGGTCTACAGCTGGTGGGACTACCGGGCAGCGGGATTTCGGCGCAATCGCGGGCTGCGCATCGATCTCGTCCTGGCCAGTGACGACCTTGCGCGGACCTGCGCCGGGTCTGGCGTGGACAAAATCCCGCGCGGCTGGGAACGGCCCTCCGATCATGCGCCAGTCACCGCAAGCTTCGGCACCCGGGATTGACCCCCTAGCGTGATGGGTTTCACAGATCCCGCCCTGGGCTTGGACCCGGAGGCCCGGGGCCACTAGACTCTGCCCGGATGGACGCCCGTGAAAGCGCCACGAGTCGTGTGCTTACCTTCCGCCATCGGCGGAGCGACTTCGACGTCACCAATACGATCCAGGTAAGCGAATGGCAGGACGTCTGCGAAGCCGTCCACCGGATCTTCAACCGGCTGTACCCGGGAATCGCCTTCCAGCCTCTGCACCAGGCATTCCAGGATTTCGACCGGTTGTTTCGGGGCCGCATGCCGGGCTATCTGGGCTGCGACACCGTCTATCACGATATCCAGCACACCCTGGACATGGTGCTGGCCATGGCGCGACTGATCCAGGGTCACGAGGAAAGCGTTGCCGCAAGGGACCGCCTCGGGCCCGCCAGGACGATCATCGGTCTGATCACCGGGCTATTCCACGACGCAGGCTACATCCGCCATGCCGACGGCGAGGCCCACGTCAACGGCGCGGAGTTCACCGGCTACCACGTGACCCGCAGCGCCCAGTTTCTCGACCGGTATCTGAGTGATCACGGGATGGCACCGGCGGCGGGTACCGCCCGGCAGATCGTTCACTACACGGGCTACGAGGTCCTGTTCGACCACATCCGGGTACGCAACCCGGGCGACAAGACGCTCGGCCACCTGATGGGAACCGCGGACCTCCTGGCCCAGATGTCGGATCGCTGCTACCTGGAAAAGTGCCGCGACCGGCTGTTTCCGGAGTTCGTCCTTGGCGGCGTGGCCATGTTCCGGAACGGTCAGGGCCGTTTGATTACCCGGTACCGTTCCGGACTGGATCTGCTGCGCCAGACGCCCGAGTTCTTCCGCAACGTCTGCGAACCGCGCCTCGATAAGGATTTCGGTGGCGCATACCACTATCTGGCGGTCGTATTCGATGGTCGAAATCCCTACGTTACCGCGATGCAGAACAACCTCTTCTATCTCGAGAAAGTCCTGTCGGGAGAGCGCTGGCCGCTGCTGAGACGCAGCCCTCCCTGTGTCCTCTGGGAACAGGAGTCCATCGAGAACATGCGCCGCCTGGTGGCGGAACGGCTCCGGATCCTGCGCAGCGAGGTGGCCTGAACGGACCACGGGCTTCGGACCCCGGCCGGGCCTCCGCCGTCGCTACTTGCCTTTCTTCCTGCCTTTTTTGTTCTTGTTCTTCTTACCGGTCTTTTCAGCAGACTTTGTCTGACCCGGGTCCAGCAACGCCAGGGCCGCGACGGGCGCGACCCGGTCGGCAAGAGCGCTGCGATCGTAGGCCGCGGAATCGCCGGACAGGTAAACCTCGAACAGGTGCCGGGCTAGCGCGGCCGAACGATCCGCCAGACCCGCCTCCAGCCGATCCAGCGCCTCGCGATCCGGCGTGTCTTCCCAAGCGGCCTGGGTCAGCAGCCAGGCGACCGCTTCCGCCAGGCTGTCCGCCACCCGGGGCACCAATTCCGAGCGCAGGCCCATGTCATGCTCGGCTTCCCGCGCGGCCTGGATGATCGGCTGGACCTGGGCCTGCATTCTGGCAAGCTGCGCCGGATAATCGCCGGCACCCGGGCTGAGCTCCCTGGCGCTGGCCAGCAGAGCACGGAGCTTCTGTCCCGCTGTCCGCGCCCCCGGGAGTTCCAGCGATTCCAGGTGAGCGAACTCTTCGGGATTGAGCCGCACACTGACCGGTCTTGAAGCCGCCGGCTTACGTTTGTTCGCCATGATGATCCCCGCTGTTTACATTCCGGCTGCTGGGCGCGTGCCGTTTTCAGGGAATCAATCTACTCCACGGTTACCGATTTGGCGAGATTGCGCGGCTGGTCCACGTCGGTGCCCTTGAGGACTGCGACATGATAGGAAAGCAGCTGCAGCGGCACCGTGTAAACGACCGGCGCCTGAAGGTCTTCGACGTGTTCGGGCATGTGCACCACGGTCAGACCGTCGCCGGACTCGATACCCGAGGCCGGATCGGCGAACACGATCAGCTCGCCGCCGCGGGCCCGAACCTCCTGGATATTGGCCTTCAGCTTTTCCAGCAGCGTGTTGTTCGGGGCCACGGTGATCACCGGCATGTCCGCGTCGACGAGGGCCAGCGGGCCGTGCTTGAGCTCGCCGGCGGGATAGGCCTCGGCATGGATATAGGAGATTTCCTTGAGCTTCAGCGCGCCCTCCATGGCGATTGGATACTGGATGCCACGGCCGAGAAACAGGGCGTGGTGTTTCTCCACAAACCGTTCCGCCAAAACGGCGATCACCGGCTCCATGGTCAGAGCACGCTCCAGCTGCCCCGGCACGGCCGCCAGTTCAGCCACACAACTCGCCTCCTCCGCATCATTCATGCGCTCCTTGCGGGCCAGCGCCAGGGTCAGCAGGGACAGCGCCGCGAGCTGGGTGGTGAAGGCCTTGGTGGACGCTACGCCGATCTCCGGTCCGGCCCGGGTCATCAGCACGAGATCGGATTCCCGCACCAGGCCGCTCTCGGGCACGTTGCAGATGCCCAGGGTGGCCAGGTAGCCCATCGTCTTGGCGGCGCGCAGCGCCTCGAGTGTATCCAGAGTTTCGCCTGACTGGGAGATCGTGACGAAGAGCGTGCCTTCGGTCACGACGGGTTTTCGGTAACGGTACTCCGAGGCAATCTCCACACGGCAGGGGATGCCGGCCAGGCGCTCGATCTCGTAGCGCGCCACGAGACCCGCATGATAGCTGGTGCCGCAGGCAACAATCTGCACGGCCCGGACACGGGAAAAAACGTCCCTTGCCTCGTGGCCGAAGGCCTCCACCATGACCCGGGAGTTGCTCAGCCGGTCCTCCAGGGTTTCGGCCACGGCGCGGGGTTGTTCGTGAATCTCCTTTTGCATGAAGTGGCGGTAGTGACCGCGCTCCATGGCGTCGGCGCTCAGCTCGCTCTCGCGCACGGGCCGCTCGATCACCTGCCCGGCGGCGTTGTAAATCTCCACCCCTTCGCGAGTGAGGCGAGCCATGTCGCCCTCCTCGAGGAATACGAACCGCCGGGTCACGGGCAGCAGCGCAGCCACGTCCGAGGCGACGAAGTTTTCGCCGATACCCAGTCCGATCACCACGGGGCAGCCCGCTCGAGCGGTCACGAGGGTTCCGGGCTCATCCGCGCTCATGACCACGAGCGCATAGGCACCGCGCAGCGTGGATACTGTCTGGCGAAGAGCGTCGAACAGGTCGGTCGCGCCCCGGTCGAGCTCCCGGTGAATGTGGTGGGCCACAACCTCGGTATCAGTTTCCGACGCGAATTCGTAACCGTCCGCGAGGAGATCGTCCCTCAGGGTCTCGTAGTTTTCGATGATGCCGTTGTGAACGATCGCAAGACGGTCACCGGACACATGGGGGTGCGCGTTGCCCTCGGTGGGCGCACCATGGGTCGCCCAGCGGGTATGCGCGATGCCGGTGCCCGAGCGAGCCGGATTGGCTTCGAGGGCATCGGCAAGACTGGCCACCTTGCCCACGGCCCGGACCCGGTGCACGGTCCCCTGCGGAGCCGCCACGGCCAGGCCGGCCGAATCGTAACCCCGGTATTCGAGGCGCCTTAGCCCCTCCATCAGAACGGGGACGACGTTTCGCTCAGCGATCGCTCCGACGATGCCACACATGGCCTAATGCCTCCGGGTTTTCACGATAGTCCAGTGTGACCGCTCGTCACCAAGCGGGTCCGTGGCACGGTCCACAATTCGCTCCAGGGGCGCCGCGGGCCGGGTCGTCACTTTGCGCCACCTTTCTTGGGACGTTCCCAGCCCTTGACGGTGATCTGCCGGCTGCGTTCGACGGTCAGCTGCCCGGCGGGCGCGGTCTTGGAGATCGTCGAGCCGGCACCGATCGTTGCCCCGGATCCGACCTCGACAGGGGCGACCAGCTCGACGCCGGAGCCGATAAACGCACCGTCGCCAATAACGGTCCGGTGCTTGTTGGCGCCGTCGTAGTTACAGGTGATGGTTCCCGCACCGACGTTGACGTCCTTCCCGACGCTTGCGTCGCCGACGTAGGTCAGGTGGTTGACCTTGCTGCCGGCGCCGATTTCGGCGTTCTTGATTTCGACGAAGTTGCCGACCTTCGCACCCTCGGCCAGCCGCGTTCCCGGACGGAGGCGAGCGTAGGGTCCGATAGTGCAGTCCGGTCCGGTCACTGACTGATCCACCAGCGAGTAGGGATGCAGTTCGGTGCCCGCCCCGATGCTGGACTGCCGGACAACGCAGTAAGGCCCGATACGGACGCCGTCGGCCAGTGAGACATCGCCTTCGAAGACCGCACCGATATCGATATGTACGTCCTGGCCGCATTCCAGCCGGCCGCGAACATCCACCCGCGCTGGGTCGACGAGGGTTACGCCCGCGTCCAGCAGCGCGCTCGCGGTGCGTTGCCGCAGCGCCGACTCTGCCTCGGCAAGCTGGCGCCGGTCATTGATGCCCAGCACCTCGTCCGGCCCGCCGGCAGCGACCGGATTGACACCGACCCCCTCGGCTACCGCGAGTGCGACCACGTCCGTGAGGTAGAACTCGCCCTGGGCATTGTCGTTGTCCAGAGCAGCAAGCCAGGGCCGCAGGCGGGCCGCAGGCGCGGCCATAAGGCCCGTGTTGACCTCCCGGATGGCCTTTTCGGCTTCGGTGGCATCCTTCTCCTCGACAATACGAAGGACCTGGCCGTTGCGGCCGCGAATAATACGGCCGTATCCAGTGGGATCGATGAGATCCACGGTCAATACCGCCACCGTTCCCTGCTCCGCCCGCTCTACCAATCGACCGAGCGTTTCCGTTTCCACGAGCGGCACGTCACCGTACAGGACCAGCACCACGGCGTCGTCGGGCACTCCCGGCATGGCTTGTTCGACCGCGTGCCCGGTGCCGAGCTGCGAGGCCTGCTCCACCCACCGGGTGTGCTGTCGGCCCGCAAACGCTTCACGCACGGCGGGTCCGCCATGACCGATCACCACGTGAATGCCGGCGGCACCGAGGGCATCGGCGGTATCCAGCACGTGAGCCAGCAGGGGCCGGCCCGCGAGCGGCTGGAGAACTTTTGGCAGACCGGAACGCATCCGGGTGCCCTGACCGGCGGCCAGCACGACGACTTCAAGTCCCATGGGGCGAGGAAACTCCGGGAATCGGGTCGATTATTGTAGCGGTGGCAGGCAGCCGGGAGCCAAGTCGCATTTCTCAGTTTCCGCGGCTCGGAGCACTGATCCCCTGCCAGTTGGCACTCGGGTACGTCGGACCGTCACGGGAATCCGCCGAGACATCACGCGTGCGGCTGGCCGACCCGGCCCGAGCCGCCCGGCCCGTTCGCCTAACGGCCGGTTTTCTTGATCTTGTCCAGCAGGTGCAGCTGGGCGGCGGCCTGGGCCAGCTCCGCCTGGGCATGGGCCAGATCGATGGCCGACTCCCGCTCGGTGAGCAGTTCCTCAGCCCGGCGCTTGGCCTCGGCGGCTGCCGCCTGATCCAGGTCCTTGGCGCGCGCCGCCGAATCCGCAAGGACGGTCACCGCCTTCGGCTGAATCTCGAGCAGGCCTCCGGAGACATAGAAGAACAGTTCCTCTTCCGACTCGGGACTCTGAACCCTGACGCCGCCAGGACGCAGCCGGGTTACGAGAGGCGCATGATTGGGTGCGATACCGACCTCTCCCTGCTGGGCTGGCGCAAAGACCATGGTCGCCTCGCCGCTGAAGATCTCGCCTTCGGCACTGACGATGTCGACGTGTATCGTGCTCATGCTTGCCTCTCGAAGCCGTCCTTCAGACCGGCTTACTGCATGCTCTCGCCCTTGGCGACAGCTTCATCGATGGTGCCGACCATGTAGAAGGCCTGCTCCGGCAGGTGGTCGTATTCCCCGTCCACAATGCCGCGGAAGCCGCGAATCGTGTCCTTCAGCGACACGTACTTGCCCGGCGAGCCGGTGAATACCTCGGCCACGAAGAAGGGCTGGGACAGGAATCGCTGAATCTTGCGCGCCCGGGAGACGACCTGCTTGTCCTCTTCGGAAAGCTCGTCCATTCCCAGGATCGCGATGATGTCCTGCAGCTCCTTGTAGCGCTGAAGCACGGACTGCACATCGCGGGCGGCGCGGTAGTGCTCGTCGCCGACCACCAGAGGATCGAGCTGGCGGCTGGTGGAATCCAGCGGATCCACAGCCGGATAGATGCCCAGCTCCGCGATCTGGCGGGAAAGAACGACCGTGGCGTCAAGGTGCGCAAAGGTCGTCGCCGGGGACGGATCGGTGAGGTCATCCGCCGGGACGTATACGGCCTGAATGGACGTAATTGAGCCGGTCTTGGTAGAGGTGATCCGCTCCTGCAGAGCGCCCAGTTCCTCGGCGAGGGTCGGCTGATAGCCCACCGCTGACGGCATGCGCCCCAGGAGCGCGGACACTTCGGTTCCGGCCAGCGTGTAACGGTAGATGTTGTCGATGAACATCAGCACGTCGCGGCCTTCGTCGCGGAAGTATTCGGCGATGGTCAGCCCCGTCAGGCCCACGCGCAGGCGGTTGCCCGGCGGCTCGTTCATCTGGCCATAAACCAGCGCCACCTTGTCGAGGACGTCGGAGTCCTTCATCTCGTGGTAGAAGTCATTACCCTCGCGGGTGCGTTCGCCGACGCCGGCAAACACCGAGTAGCCGGAGTGCTCGATGGCGATGTTCCGGATCAGTTCCATCATGTTGACGGTCTTGCCCACGCCGGCGCCGCCGAAGAGGCCGACCTTACCGCCCTTGGCGAACGGACAGAGCAGATCAATGACCTTGATGCCGGTTTCCAGCAGCTCGGCGCTGGCCGCCTGATCCTCGAAGGTCGGCGGTTCGCGGTGGATGGGCAGACGGGTTTCCTCGCCGATCGGCCCGGCTTCGTCGATGGGATTGCCCAGCACATCCATGATGCGGCCGAGCGTTTTCGTGCCCACCGGGACGCTGATCGCCTCGCCGGTATTCGCGACGGGAAGACCGCGCCTGAGGCCCTCGCTCGAGCCCATGGCGATGCAGCGGACCACGCCGTCGCCCAGCTGCTGCTGAACCTCGAGGGTCAGGTCGCCTTCGGAAATCTTCAGGGCATCGTAGACTTTCGGAATCGAGTCGCGGGGGAATTCCACGTCCACGACCGCGCCGATGATCTGTACAACCTTGCCACTGCTCATGCCTGGGTATCCTCTGAAAAAATCTTTCGCGTCAGACCGCGGCGGCGCCGCCAACGATCTCTGAGAGTTCCTGGGTAATGGCCGCCTGGCGGGCCTTGTTGTAGGCCAGCTCCAGGTCGCCGATCAGTTTTCCGGCGTTGTCGGTGGCGCTTTTCATGGCCACCATCCGCGCCGCCTGCTCGCAGGCACCGTTCTCCAGCACGCCACGAAACACCTGAGACTCGATGTAGCGGGCCAGCATCGCGTCAAGCAGCGTGGCCACCTCGCCTGTTTCGTAGATGTAGTCCCAGTGGGACTGGAGGTCATCCGTGTCGATGGTTTCCAGCGGAAGGAGCTGCTCGAACTCGGCGCGCTGGCTCATCGTGTTGATGAACTCGTTGTGCACCAGGTAGACACGATCGACGCGGGCCTCCCGGTAGGCGTCCAGCATTACCTGGATAGAGCCGATGAGATCGCGGATGTGGGGCATTTCGCCGAGATCCTGCACGGAGGCCAAGACCGGCACGTCCACTCGCTTGAAGAAGGAGGACGCCTTGCTGCCGATAAGGCACAGCGCCACCTCTGCGCCCTTGTCCCGCCACTCCTGCATGTCCTTCAGCACGGCCCGGAACATGTTGGCATTCAGGCCGCCGCAGAGTCCCCGGTCGGTGGACACAAGGATATAGCCGACATTCTTCGGCTCGCGCTCCTGCAGAAACGGGTGGGTGCTGTCCGGCCGCGCCATGCGCAGGTGGCCGATGACCTTGCGAATCTTCTGGGCATAGGGCCTCGAAGCCTCCATGCGTTCCTGGGCCTTGCGCATCTTGCTGGCCGCGACCATCTCCATGGCCTTCGTGATCTTGGCCGTATTGCGGATGCTCTTTATCTGCCCGCGGATTTCTTTGGCGTTCGCCATAGCTCGCTCCCGGCGTCAGTAGCTACCGGTGGCGACGAACTCGTCCATCACCTTCTTGAGGCTGGCCGCGATTTCGTCGTTGTAGTCGCCGTCCTTGTTAATCTGGTCGGCCAGGTCTCCATAGCTGGTGCGGAAATGACCGTGCAGCGCCCGCTCGAAATCACCGAGCTTCTCTACCTCGACCTTGTCAACATAGCCTTCGTTGACGGCGTACAGGGTCAGGCCCATCTCGGCCACGGACATCGGCGCATACTGGGCCTGCTTGAGCAGTTCCGTAACCCGCTCTCCGCGATCCAGCTGTTTGCGGGTGGCGTCATCCAGGTCAGACGCGAACTGGGCGAAGGCCGCCAGCTCGCGGTACTGGGCCAGCGCGAGGCGGACACCGCCGCCCAGCTTCTTGATGATCTTGGTCTGGGCCGCGCCACCGACACGGGACACCGACAGGCCGGCGTTGATGGCCGGGCGGATACCCGCGTTGAACAGGTCGGTCTCCAGATAGATCTGGCCGTCGGTAATAGAAATCACGTTCGTGGGCACGAAGGCCGACACGTCGCCTGCCTGGGTCTCGATGATCGGCAGAGCCGTCAGCGAGCCGGTCTGGCCCTTCACCTTCCCGTCGGTCAGCTTCTCCACGTGGTCGGCGTTGATCCGCGCCGCGCGCTCCAGCAGCCGGGAGTGGAGGTAGAACACGTCGCCGGGGAACGCTTCGCGGCCCGGCGGACGGCGCAGCAGCAGCGAGACCTGCCGATAGGCGACGGCCTGCTTGGACAGGTCATCGTAGACGATCAGCGCGTCCTCGCCCCGGTCGCGGAAATATTCGCCCATCGCACAGCCGGCGTAGGGGGCGATGTACTGCAGCGCCGCCGACTCGGCCGCGGCGGCAGCCACGATGATCGTGTGGTCGAGGGCGCCGTGCTCCTCGAGCTTGCGCACCACGTTCGCGATGCTGGACTGCTTCTGGCCAACCGCAACGTAAATACACTTAACGCCGGTGCCCTTCTGATTGATGATCGTGTCGATGGCCACGGCCGTCTTGCCGGTCTGGCGATCGCCGATGATCAGTTCGCGCTGGCCGCGGCCTACGGGCACCATGGAGTCGATGGCCTTTAGCCCCGTCTGCACGGGCTGTTCGACCGACTGACGGCTGATGACGCCCGGCGCGACCTTTTCGATCGGCTCGAAATGGTCAGCCTCGATCGGGCCCTTGCCGTCGAGGGGCACACCCAACGAGTTGACGACGCGGCCCATCAGCGACTCGCCGACGGGCACTTCCAGGATGCGGCCCGTGGTCTTGACCGTGTCACCCTCGGATATCTGCTTGTACTCGCCGAGCACCACGGCGCCCACCGAATCCTGCTCGAGGTTCAGGGCCAGGCCGTAGGTATCGCCGGGAAACTGCAGCATTTCGCCGTACGCCGCGTCGGCCAGGCCGTGAATGCGAACGATGCCGTCGGTTACGGAGACGACGGTCCCGACGGTGCGGGCTTCGGCATCCGCATGAAACTGCTCGATGCGTTGTTTGATCAGATCGCTGATTTCAGACGACTTGATAGACATTTCTAGTGTTCCTCTCAGTGCGAAACGGCACTGGCAAGCTGCTGCAGGCTGCCGCTGACCGATCCGTCGATGACCAGGTCGCCGGCACGAATGACGGCGCCGCCCATAAGGCTTTCGTCCACCCGGCACTCCAACCGGACGTTGCGGCCGAGGCGTTTGCGCATCGCCGCTTCGTACCCGCTTTTCTCTTCTTCGGTAAGCGCCACCGCGGAAATGATCTCCACGTCCACGACGTTCTGGGCGGCGTCCCGAAGCACGGCGTACTCCAGGGTGATCTCGGGCAGCACATCGAGCCGGTCGTTCTCGGCCAAAAGGCGGATCAGGTTGTGGCCGTGCTCGCCGGCCTCATCGCCGGCCAGGTCGATCATGAAGTCAGCCAGCTCCGCGCGGGTCAGCTTCGGGCTGTCGATAATCCCGGCCACGCGCTCGTCCATGACCACGGTCGCCGCCCGCTCAAGAAACGCGGACCACGCCGGGAAGCTGTCGGTCTCCTCGGCCAGCTCGAATACCGCCCGTGCGTACGGACGGGCTGTGGTGCTCTTTTCAGCCATGACTTACTCCGCTGCGGCCCACGGGCCTCAGAGCTTCGCCGCCAGCTTGTCCAGCAGGGCGCGGTGCTCGTCCGCACTGATTTCCTTTTCGAGGATCTGCTGGGCGCCGGCCAGGGCAATGGCCGCCACTTCACCGCGCAGCGATTCCTTGAGCCGGTTGCGTTCCTGCTCGATTTCGGCCTGAGCCTGTTCGAGCATTCGGTCGCCGGTCTCCTGGGCCGTGCCGCGGGCTTCTTCAACGATCTCGGCTCCGCGCCGCTCGGCCTGCTCGATAATCTGGGAGGCCTGCAGACGGGCCTCCTTGAGAATCTCGCTGACTTTGGCGTCCGCTTCCTCGAGCTCCCGCTGACCCCTCTCGGCGGCAGCAAGACCGTCTGCGATACGCGCCTGACGTTCTTCCAGGGCCTTCGTCAGCGGGGGCCAGACGAACTTCTTGGTGAACCAGATGAAAACCAGGAAGGTGATCATCTGGCCGAAGAGTGTTGCGTTAATGCCCACGATTCGAACTCCGGTTCAGCATGTCGTGATAGCCGCGGCGGACCTGCCGGCGCCTGTTAGCCGCCGACGGCGGACAACAACGGATTGGCAAACATAAGCAGGGCGGCGAACGCCACACCGATAATGGCCAGGGCGTCGAGCAGGCCGGCAACGATAAACATCCGGGTCTGCAGCATGGCTGCCATTTCCGGCTGCCGTGCAGCGCCCTCGAGGAACTTGCCGCCCAGGAGGCCGAACCCGATACCGGTGCCCAGGGCCGCAAAGGCAAAAATAAGGCCGACGGCAATGGCCGTGCTCGACTGAATGTCAGCGATCAGAGCTTCCATGGTGTTGTCTCCGTAACACGCAATAGTCGCGAAGTGAGTGGAAAGAAATCAGTGCTCCTCGTAGGCCAGCGCCAGGTAGACAATCGTCAGCGTCATGAAAATGAACGCCTGGAGCGGGATTACAAGAATATGAAAGATGGCCCAGGCCGAACCCGGCAGCCATTGCGCCCAGAAGGGCAACAACGCGATGAGGATGAAGAGCATCTCCGCCGCGTAGAGATTGCCGAACAGTCGCAGCGCCAGTGAGACCGGCTTTGCGATGAGCTCGACAATGTTCAGAATCAGGTTGAACGGGATCAGCAGGGGGTTCTTGCCGAACGGATGGAACAGCAGTTCCTTCGTATAACCGCCCACGCCCTTGCCCTTGATACTGTACACGATGATCAGCACGAACACCGTGAGCGACAGGGCGAAGGTCGCGTTCATGTCCGCCGACGGCACAACCCTCAGATAGGGAATGCCCATCGCCGCGGCCAGATTCGGCAGCAGATCCACGGGAATCAGGTCCATGATGTTCCAGAACAGGACCCACACGAAAATCGTCAGCGCGAGGGGCGCGATGAAGCCCCGCGGACCGTGGAAGGCCTCCTTTACCGAGGTGTCCACGAATTCCAGCACGGCTTCCACGGCGTTTTGCAGCCCACCGGGAACCCCGGCGGTCGCCTTGCGCGCCGCGACGACAAAGATACCCAGGAAGATCAGCCCGGTAACCCAGGAGAAGAAAATGGTATCCCAGTGGAAAGTCCAGAAGCCTTCACCGGAGTGCAGATGCTCCAGATGATGCTTGACGTAGTCGGTTGCCGATCCGCCTTCGCTCGCCATGCTGCCTATCCGCCTGTCCCCGCCTCAGTCGTAGCGCGTAAAGAGCAACGCAAGCCAATTGACTGCCAGCGTTGCCAAAAACGTCGTGATCAGCGGGATATACACGTGGCTCAAAAAAATAGCTGCGGCCGAAAAGAGCACCACAGCCAGGACTAATTTAACGGCCTCGCCCCGCGCAAAGGCGGAGAGCATGGCCTCGGCTCCAGCGTCCGGCGCAATCGCGAAGACCCGCAGAGCGAAGATGGAAGTCAGCACAAGGCTGATCCCCCCTCCCGCCAGCGCGCCCAGCGCTTCCGGCCGCCCCGCGAACAGGCCCCATAGAAAGGCAGCCAGCGCGGTGGCAGCAGACTGCCCGATCAGGATTTTTGCAGGTACGGATCTGACCCGACCTTCCATCTCGAGCGGCCCCGGCTCACATGAGCCGCGGAAGTATAATCAATATTTGCGGTTGCAGCAATCGCCGTCTGCCGAGATCCCCGGACCGCGGCCGCGCGAGGCAGAAATCCGGCCGGGCACCACCCGTCAGCGGATATGGGACAGGATGCCCTCGAGTTCGTCGAGGCTGTTGTAGGCGATCACGAGCTTGCCCTTGCCGCCGGCGGCATGACTCAGACTGACCCGCGCCCCCAGCTTGTCGCCGAGCTCCGCCTCCAGGCGGCGGGTGTCGGGGTCTTTCTCCCTGGGCGGCGCCGGGGTCTTCGGCCCGGCCGCCAGCTTCCTGACCAGCCGCTCGGTCTCGCGAACGGACAGCCCGCGCGACGCCACGTCCCGCGCCGCAGCCACCTGGAGTTTCGGATCGGCCAGGCCCAGAAGCGCCCGGGCGTGGCCCATCTCGATCTGCCGGGTCTCGACCAGGCTCTTGATTTCGTCTCCCAGGTCCAGCAGGCGCAAGAGGTTGCTGACCGCGGCCCGGGACCGGCCCACCGCGCCGGCGGCCTGCTGATGGGTCATCTCGAACTCGCTGATCAGCCGCTCCAGCGCACGGGCCTCTTCCAGCGGATTGAGATTCTCCCGCTGAATGTTTTCGATCAGCGCCATGGCCACCGCGGCTTCGTCCGGGACATCGCGGACCACCGCGGGAATCTCCGTAAGCCCCGCCAGCTGCGCGGCCCGCCAGCGCCGTTCACCGGCAATGATTTCGTAGCTCTGGCCAGCGCCGCTGCCCGTGCCGACGGGACGCACCACAATGGGCTGGACCACGCCCTGGGCGCGAATGGAGTCCGCCAGCTCCTCCAGGGACTCCGGGCGCATGTCGGTCCGCGGCTGGTATTTGCCCCGCTGCAGGAGATCCACGGGGATGGCGCGGAGTTCCTTCGACGTGGCCTGATCGCCCGCTGGCGCGTGCGCGGCGGGGCTCAGCAGTGCGTCGAGGCCCCGCCCGAGAGTGCGGCGTTTTGCAGCCATGTGCTGATCCGTAGTTCGAGTGTGAAAGGGAGCCCGGGAGTGTAACTCAGGCCGAAGCGGCAGCGGCGGTCTGCTCGCGACGGATCATCTCGCCGGCCAGCGCCAGATAGGCCAGCGCCCCACGGGAGGTCCGGTCGTGAAAAAGCACCGGTGTGCCGAAACTCGGCGCTTCGGCAAGACGTATGTTCCGGGGAATGATCGTGCGAAACACCTTGTCGCCGAAATGCATGATGAGCTGGGCGGACACCTCGTTGGCCAGGTTGTTGCGCGGATCGAACATCGTTCGCAGCAGCCCTTCGATCCCCAGCGCGGGATTCACCGCGTCGCGGATCTGCTCCACCGTGCTCACCAGGGCCGAAAGGCCCTCCAGCGCGTAGTACTCGCACTGCATGGGGATCAGGACGCCGCCGGCGGCGGTGAGGGCATTGACCGTGAGCATGTTGATCGACGGCGGGCAATCGATCAGCACGTATTGATAGCGTTCCGCCACCGGGGTAAGCGCTCCCCTGAGCCGGGTCTCGCGGCCGTATTCGTTGATCAGTTTGACCTCGGCCGCGGTCAGTTCGTCGTTGCCCGGCAAGACGTCAAAATCGCCCTCTCCCGCCGGGACGATGGCTTCGTCGGCGGAGGCTTCGCCCAGCAGTACGTCGCAGGCGGTCAGTTCCAGCGCCTGCTTGTCGACTCCCGAGCCCATCGTGGCGTTTCCCTGGGGATCCATATCCACGAGAAGCACTTTGCGGCGGGTTGCCGCGAGGGATGCCGCAAGATTGACGGCGGTCGTGGTCTTGCCGACCCCGCCCTTCTGATTGGCTACCGCAATTATCCTGGTCATTGTTATTCCGTCAGGTTGGCCGGGCCTTGCAGAACCCGTTCCCGGCCACCGCGGCCTGCGCCGTGTTGAGTCATCACCACCAGGTGCCGTTCCGCGTCCAGGCCCGGTACCGTCAGCCGGTGCAGGCCGGTCACGCGCCAGCCGGGGGGCAGCCCGGCAAGCTCTTCTTCCGGGAGCCGCCCCTTCATGGCGGCCAGGCAACCATCCGCCGCGCAATGGCACCCCGCGGACCCCGCAAAATCCGCCAGGCTGGCATAGGCCCGGGAGAGCACGGTATCAAACGCCTCCGCGGCCTCATAGTCCTCGACCCGGGCGTGTACGCATTCGACGTTCTCCAGCCCCAGCCGCGCTACGGCGTGGCGGAGAAACCGGACGCGTTTCGCGCTGGCGTCGACCAGGGCCCAGGATCGCTGCGGATACACAATCGCCAGCGGCAAGCCCGGCAAACCGGCGCCCGACCCCACGTCCATGAACCGCTCGCCGGTCAGCAGGTGCGCGACCGCGAGGCTGTCGAGCAGGTGCCTCACCACCTGGTCCGCCTCCTCCTGGACGGCGGTCAGGTTGTAGGCACGGTTCCAGCGCGCGAGGAGATCGAGATACGCCAGCAGCAGGCCGGCCCGGCGGCCGGAATTCTCCAGACCCAGCGCGGTCATGCCCGCCACAAGCAGGCTGCGCGTGTCAGCTTCGGCCATCATCCCTGCTCCCAAGTATCACAGCGGCGGACCAACGCGGGCCGTTCCGGGCCCGGAGTATACGCCCGGCAAGCGCCGGCACGGACCTCAGAAGCGGTTGGCGCGGACCGACGCCGGGTCGCCAGCCTCCCGCACGTGGACGGGCGTGACCGCGCCGCTTTCCGGGTCGACGGCCACGATGCGGTGGTGGTTGGTGTCCGCGACATAGATCCGGTCACCCGACACGCTGATCCCGCCGGGTTCCTCCAGGCCCCCGTCGTCGCCGACCAGGGTGTGCAGACGGCCAGTGTCGGGATCCAGAGTGCGGATTCGGTGATTGTAGGTATCCGCCACCAAGACCGAGTCGCCCAGCCACGCCACCCCGAGCGGGTGCTGAAGCTTCGTCGGCGGGGCCGGGGAGCCCTCGGGTGGATCAGCCGGTATACGCGTTACGGTACTTAGCCTCGCCCCGGAGTCGAACCCGGTGACCCGTATCGCTCCCGCGTCTGCATCCGCGACGAACAGGCGCACGCCATCTGTCGCGAGACCGCTGGGCTGGTTCAGGCCGGCCTCGAGCAGAGGACCGTCGCGCAGCTCGGTCCGGCGACTCCCGGCAAACGCTTTGACCTGCCGCGAGTCCGGATCATAGACCCAGAGCTGATGCTGGCCGGCCATCGCGATATACAGAAGGCCGTCGTGCCAAAGCACGTCCCAGGGGGAATTCAGCCCGATCCGGTTGGCGGGACCGGCGTCCTCCACCTGGAAGACCCGTTCACGGGTGCCGACCACCGTTTCAACGCGCTCCTCGGCGAGATCCACGCGCCGGATCGTATTGTTCCAGGTATCCGCCACATAGAGCGTATCGGGATCGGCCAGCGCAAGACCCTGAGGATAACGGAATTCGGCGGACTTGAAGTCCCCGTCTTCCGAGCCGGCCTCGCGGCCGCCGATAGTTTCGATAATCCGGCCGTCCAGGTCGGTCACCACGATTCGATGGTTGTTCGTGTCGGCGATGAACAGACGGCCGTTGTCCGCGTCAGCCAGAACCTTGCCCGGATACCGGAGCACCTCGGCCAGGGGAAACGGCACTTCTTTTTCAAGGGGAAGCGGCGTGCGGTCAATGCCGTCCACCGCGTCAAACTCGGCCACCAGGCCTCCGACCACCGCGTCGAGAAGGTCGAAATGATTGTCGCCGACGACCGAGCCCACGAACTGGCCTTTTGGATCCACGACCACGAGCGTGGGCAGCGACTTGGCCCCGTAGGCATCCCGGAACGCAAGATCGTGATCATTGACGACGGGAAACTCGAGTTCGTAGCGAGCCAGGATGCTGCGGATGGCCGCCGTCTGCTTCTCACGCGCCAGCTCACCGGAATGCACGCCCACAACCGCGAGGGCGTCGCCGTACTTGCTCTGCAGGCGCTTGAGGTCACGGATGACATGGACGCAGCTGATACAGCCGTAATTCCAGAAGTCCAGGACGACGACCTTGCCCCGGAGACTCTCGAGTGTCAGCTCCCGCCCGCCCGTGTTCAGCCAGGGCAGCCGGGCCGGAAACTCCGGCGCCGGGTAGCTGCCCGCATAGGTCCGCTCGGGTTTTGTCGCCCGAGCCGATCCCACGCCCTGGATGATTACCAGAGCGCCCGCGGCCGCGATCCCCAGAAGGATCCCCGTAAGAAGCGTGCGCCTCAACAAACCGTTCTTTCCCTGATCGACGGACATCCGACGCCATGTTCTGACAAGTGCCGGAGCGTTTGATTCAGATCGGGCGCCGACCGCAGCTTATCCGCGACAAACTCCTGCTCCTGCGGGCCGGGTCGTTCGTCACGCCTTGATCAGCAGCGCCATGAACTCGTCGACCGGCATCTTTTCCAGTTTCGCCTGGTCCCCGCAGGCAGATTCCAGGGCCTCGAACTGACCGTCACTGACCTTGCCCCTGAGGCTGGCCCGGAATTTTTCGACCAGCACGGGGATGCCTTCGTCCCGGCGCTTGCGGTGCCCGATGGGGAACTCTACCGCGACCCGGCGGGTCTGGGTGCCGTCCTTGAAGTACACCTGCACCGCGTTTCCGATGTAGCGCTTCTCGGGATCGTAGTAATCCTGGGTAAAGCGCTTGTTCTCGCGGACCGTCATCCGGTCCCTGAGAGCATCCACACGCGGATCGGATGCCACATCATCCTCGTAGTCAGCCGCCGTCAGCCTGCCGAACAGCAGCGGAATGGCCGTCATGTACTGAATGCAGTGGTCCCGGTCGGCCGGATTGTCCAGCGGGCCGGTTTTGTCGATGATTCTGACGCCCGGCTCCTGGGTTTCGATGATCACTTCCTTGATGTCATCGATCCGGTCCGCGACTTCCTCGTGGAGAGCCATGGCGGCTTCCACGGCGGTCTGGGCATGAAACTCCGCCGGGTAGGAAATCTTGAACAGCACGTTCTCCATGACATAGCTGCCGAAAGCTTGCGGCAGGGAGAAGGGCTTGCCCCCGAACAGAACGTCATAGAAACCCCAGTTTGGCGCGCTCAGACCCGATGGATAGCCCATCTCACCGGTCATGGCGATCAGCGCGTGGCGTACGCCGCGGCTGGTGGCGTCACCGGCAGCCCAGCTCTTGCGGGAACCGGTGTTGGGCGCGTGCCGGTAGGTCCGCAGGGCGCCACCGTCCAGCCAGGCATTCGAGAGCGCGTTGATGATCTGCTCGCGGCTGCCGCCGAGCATCTTCGTGACCACCGCCGTGGTGGCAACACGTACCAGGATCACGTGATCCAGCCCCACCCGGTTGAAGCTGTTTTCCAGGGCAATGACACCCTGAATTTCATGCGCCTTGATCATCGCGGTAAGCACATCCCGGACGGTCAGCGGCTCACCTCCTTCGGCCCGCGCCTGGCGGCTCAGGTAGTCGGCAACAGCGAGTATCCCGCCCAGATTGTCCGAGGGGTGGCCCCACTCGGCGGCGAGCCAGGTGTCATTGAAATCCAGCCAGCGGATCATTGCGCCGATGTTGAACGCGCCTTGCACCGGATCCAGCTCGTGGCTGGTGCCCGGCACGCGGCTGCCCCCCGGCATCGTGGCGCCAGGAACCACCGGGCCGAGCAGCTTGGTGCAGGCCGGATAATCCAGGGCCTGGAAACCACAGGCCAGCGTGTCCATCAGGCAGTAGCGCGCTGTTTCGTAGGCGGTGTCGCTTCGAATCTTGAAGGTGTCCGCATAGTCGGCAATATCGACCAGGACCTGATCCGGATCAGGCCGCTTGGCGGAGCGGATGTCGGCTCCAGACATGAGATTCTCCTTAAACGTTCTCGCGCGGTGCGTCGTGGCCCCGCCTCTAGCCGCGGTTCTCGATGGGTACCCAGGCCTGCAGGCTGGGGCCGGTATAGTCCGCCGCCGGCCGGATCAGGCGATTGTTTGCACGCTGCTCCATGACGTGGGCGGCCCATCCGGTGATCCGGGAACAGACAAAAATGGGCGTAAACAGGGCCGTCGGAATGCCCATGAAGTGATACGCGCTGGCGGAGTAAAAGTCGGCGTTCGGAAACAGCTTTTTCTCGGTCCACATAACGTTTTCCACGGCTTCGGACACCGCGAACAGCCGGTCGTCGCCCATTTCACCGGCCAGCCGCTCCGACAGCTTCTTGATCACCTTGTTGCGCGGATCCGAGGTCGTATAAACCCGGTGGCCGAAGCCCATGATCTTTTCCTTGCCCGCGAGCATGGCGCGCACCCCGGCATCGGCCGCCTCGGCGCTCTCGAAGCGCTCGATCAGCTCCATCGCCGCCTCGTTCGCGCCGCCGTGCAGCGGCCCCCGCAGCGCGCCGATGGCGCCGGTAATGGCCGAGTAGAAGTCCGACAGGGTGGCCGCGATCACCCGGGCGGTGAAGGTGGACGCATTGAACTCGTGCTCCGCATACAGGATGAGGGACACGTCGAGGACCTGCTGGTGAAAGTCGGAGGGCGGCTTGTCATGCAGCATGTGGAGAAAGTGGCCGGCGATGCTGTCGTCGTCGGTAGCCGTCTCGATGCGCTTGCCGTCCGCGTGGTAGCGATACCAGTAGAGCATCATCGACGGAAAGGCCGCGAGCAGACGATCGGCCACGTCGAGCTGCTGCGAAAAGTCGGTTTCGGGCTCGAGGTTGCCCAGCATCGAGCAGCCGGTGCGCAGTACGTCCATGGGATGGGAGTCCGCCGGTATGGCCTCGAGAACGTTTCTGAGCTCCTGCGGCAGTCCGCGGTAGCCCTTCAGCCGGGTGACATACTCATCGAGCTCGGACGCCGAGGGCAGTGAACCGTGAATCAGCAGATAGGCAACCTCTTCGAAACGGGCATTCTCGGCCAGATCGTAGATGTCGAAACCTCTGTACGTGAGCCCGGCGCCTTCCTTGCCCACTGTTGCGATCGCCGTTTCGCCCGCAGAGATGCCGGCAAGGCCGCCAGCCTTCTTCGTGTCACTCATGGTTCTCTCCTGCTGGCCGGAGCAGCCTACTCGCCCTGCTCGGCGAACAGATCGTCCAGCTTGTTTTCGTAATCGTGGTACCCGAGGGTCGCGTAGAGCTCCTTGCGGGTCTGCATGTCGTCGAGGCGCTCCACCTGGGTGCCCTTTTCGCGCAGGGTCTGGTAAACCGCCAGCGCCGCCTTGCTCATGGCGCGGAACGCCGAGAGCGGGTAGAGCACGAGACGAACCCCGGCGTCCGCCAGTTCCGTGGTCGTGAACAGCGGCGTCTGACCGAACTCGGTGATGTTCGCCAGCACGGGAACACCGACCGCGTCGGTAAACTGCCGATACTCGTCGAGGGTATTGAGGGCCTCGGCAAAGATCATGTCTGCGCCGGCCTCCACATAGGCCAGCGCCCGGTCGACCGCCGACTGCTGCCCCTCGACGGCGTGGGCATCCGTACGCGCCATGATCACAAAACCCGCGTCCGTGCGGCCGTCCACGGCCGCCTTGATCCGATCGCACATCTCCTGAGAGGCCACCAGCGCCTTCCCCGGACGATGGCCGCAACGCTTGGCGGACACCTGGTCTTCGATATGGCAGCCGGCCGCGCCGGCACGGATCAGCTCCGACACGCTGCGAGCGATCATGAACGCCTGTCCCCAGCCGGTATCGGCATCCACGAGCAGGGGCAGGTCGGACGCACCGGAGATGCGGCGGACATCCTCGCAGACGTCATTGAGGCTGGTCATGCCCAGGTCCGGAAGTCCGAAGGACGCGTTGGCCACGCCGGCCCCCGAGAGGTAGATCGCGCGAAAACCGGCATCGCGGGCCAGCAGCGCGGAGTAGGCATTGATGGTGCCGACGACCTGCAGCGGCCGTTCGGCCTCCAGGGCGGCCCGAAAGCGGTCACCGGCAGAGGTGCCGGGCGCGGGATTGGCGGACATGCGTCTTTCTCCCATCCGGGTGATCCGGTCAGAGGGGGCGGTATTCTAGCCCAGGCCCCTCCTCAATGTAGTTTGCGGGGCGGCGCCCGCAACCGGCTTGCTACCGGGAGAGATCCACGACGGTCCTGCCCCGCACCTTGCCTTCCAGGTACTCGCCAAAAACGGCGTCCAGCTCCGAAAGGCCGATCGTGCGGGTGCCGATCACGTCCAGGTGACGCGGCTTGAGATCGGTTGCCAGCCGAGCCCAGACCGCTTCGCGCACGGGGCGCGGCGTCATCACCGAGTTGATGCCCAGCAGGTTCACACCCCGCAGGATGAACGGCATGACGGTCGTGTGCAGCTCGTGGCTCTCGGCCAGGCCGATGCTGGCAATACTGCCCCACCAGTCCACCGTGCGAGTCAGCCAGGTGAGGGTTTCGCCGCCGAGGTTGTCCACGGCGCCCGCCCATCGGGCTTTCTCCATCGGCCGGCGACCGTAGTCCTCTTCGCCGCGGATGAGGATCTCGCTGGCTCCCAGGGACTGCAGGTAGTCGGCGGCCGCTGCCTTGCCCGTCAGGGCGCTGACCTCGTAGCCGCGACCCGCCAGCATGTCCACCGCCAGGCTGCCCACGCCACCGGTCGCGCCGGTCACGACAACCGGGCCGCCGCCCGGTTCCAGGCCGTTGTGTTCGAGCCGGTGCACCGCCAGAGCCGCGGTGAACCCGGCGGTACCCAGGCACATCGCGTGCCAGGCGTCGAGCCCCTCCGGCATCGGGATCACCCAGTCGCCGCGGACCCGCGCCCGTTGCGCGTAGCCGCCGTCGTGGTCCTCGCCGAGGCCGCAGCCGGTCACGAGCACGGCGTCGCCCGGCGCATAACGCTCGTCCCCGGACTCCACGACGGTGCCGGCCACGTCGATGCCGCCCACGAGAGGGAAGCGCTTCAGAATCCGGCCGGCTCCCGTGGCCGCCAGCGCGTCCTTGTAGTTGATGCTGGAGAATTCCGAGGCGATCACGACATCGCCCTCTCCCAGGTCATCGAGGGTCAGATCCTCGTAGCCCGGTTTCACGCCCTTCTCCGCTTCGTGAATACGGTATGCCTTGAACGTTTCCATGCCCCCTCCTCGCCTGTGGCGCCGGCTGTCCGCGCAGTGCGCGGCAGTCCGGCTGTGTGCGGCACCCGTGCGCCGCTCGATTCGATTGCTCAGTATCCGTTGTCGGCCGCGCCACACCAGGGCGTGCCGAGCGTCGTTCGCTTCAGCCGCGGCTCCGGCGTGCCAGCCAGACTTCCAGGCCCTGCACGTTGAGCTGGATATCCGGACCCAGGAGTTCCATACGCCGGACCGGATCCGGGTCGAAGCCGTGCCGGTCCAGACGCGCGAACAGGTACGCGGTCATCGCCTCGGTGAGCGCCTTGGTCACGTCCGTCTCGCCGGCGGCCCGCTCCGCCATGGCAACAAAGGCATCCAGGTCGCCGTGCAGCTGCCCGGCCAGCCCGGCCGGATCCGGTACGCGGCCGTAGTGGGTCAGAAAAACCCAGTCCGGCTCGAACGACAGAATCCTGTCCACGGAGGCATGGGCGGCTTCGGGGTCGAAATGCACGGGCGTCGTGGTCGGAAAGAGAAAATGGCCCGCGGCAGTATCCAGTTCGCGGTACGACAAGCCGAAGCTGTCCCCCGTGAACACCCCGTCCGATGCCGGGTCCTCCATGCAGTAGTGGTGTCGTGCATGGCCCTCGGTGTGGATAAATCTCAGATGCCGGCCGGCCCAGTCGATCTGTTCTTCATCCGCCACGGTGCGAATCCGTGCCTCCGGGATGGGCCGAATCTCGCCGTATAGTCGCTCAAAGAGTTCATCGCCATAAACCGCCCGACTGCCGGCCTCCAGCTTGGCGGGATCAGCCAGGTGAGGCGCGCCGCGAGGGTGCAGGACGGCGACCGCGTTCGGGCAGGCGGCAATGAGCTGACCCGCGCCGCCCGCGTGGTCGAGATGCACGTGGGTGACGAATACGTAGTCGACCTCGTCCACCGACCGGCCGGCGGCCTCGAGGGCCGCGAGCAGCAGGGGAACCGAATGGCTAGTACCCGTATCCACAAAGGCAGCGCGGCCGGCCTGTACGATGAGATGGCTGGCATCCAGATGAGGGCGCACATAGTGGGTATCGATGGCGCTGATCCCGGCGTGGTATGGAGTGACGTCCGCCACGACGTCGCTACCGGATGGGCGGTTCGAAGTCATACAGCCTCCAGACGAGGGGGTCCGATTGTGAACCGCCGGACCAAGGATGCAAGTCCGGGTGCCGGTTCGTGAGCCGGTCCCGGCGCCTGGTCATGGTCCTCGGCGACCAGCTCGATGCCGGCAATCCGGCCCTCGCGGCGGCCGATCCTGCCAGCGATATCGTGCTCATGGCGGAAACTTCCGGCGAAGCGGCTCATGTCTGGAGCCACAAGCAGCGCATCGCGGTGTTCTTCGCTGCCATGCGCCACCGGGCCGAGAACCTCGGGGCCGAGGGCTGGCAGGTGGATTACCGGCCCGTGGACGAACAGCTCGGCAGCCTGGGCGAGGCCCTGGCAGACGCCGTGCAGCGCCACGGCGCGGAACAGATCCTGGTCACGGAACCCGGGGAATGGCGGGTCCGGAGCGAGCTCGCTGACGCGGCGAAGGGGGCCGGCGCGGAAATCTGCTGGTTCGATGACACGCACTTCTTCGCGAGCCATCGCGAATTTCGTGACTGGGCCCGGGACCGCAAACAGCTGGTCATGGAGTATTTCTACCGGGAGATGCGCCGGCGCCACGATGTGCTTATGGATGGCGACCAGCCCCAGGGGGACCGCTGGAATTTCGACAAGGACAACCGGGGCAGCTTCGGCCGCAAGGGGCCCGGCGAGCTCCCTGAACCGCGCCGGTTCGAGCCGGACGACATCACCCGGCAGGCCATCGCCGACGTCAGAACCCACTTTCCGGATCACCCGGGGTCACTGGAGGCATTCGGCTGGCCGGTCACGCCGGCGGATGCCTCGGCGGCCCTCGACGATTTCGTCGCTCACCGGCTGCCGCTGTATGGGCAGTACCAGGACGCAATGTGGGCCGGAGAGCCCTTTCTTTACCACTCCCTCATTTCGGTGGCCCTGAACCTCAAGCTGCTGGATCCCCGCGAGGCCGTGGCGGCCGCCGAAGCCGCCTGGCGGGACGGCCACGTGCCCCTGGCCGCGGCCGAGGGATTCGTCCGCCAGATCCTCGGCTGGCGCGAGTTCATCCGCGGCGTTTACTGGCTGCACATGCCCGGCTACGAGACCGGCAACCACTATTCCCACGAGCGCCCGCTGCCGGCGTTTTTCTGGACCGGCGACACCAGCATGACTTGCCTGAAGCAAAGCATCGGCGACACCCTGGCGAACGGATATGCCCATCACATCCAGCGACTGATGGTCATCGGAAACTTCAGCCTGCTGGCCGGGCTGGCGCCGCGGGAGGTCTGTGCCTGGTTTCTCGCGGTCTACGTGGACGCGGTGGAATGGGTGGAGCTACCCAATACCCTGGGCATGGCGCTGCATGCCGATGGCGGCATCGTCGGCAGCAAACCCTACGTCTCCACGGGGCGCTACATCCAGCGGATGAGCAACTACTGCGCGACCTGCCGCTACGACCCCGGCCAGCGGACCGGCGAGAAGGCCTGTCCGTTTACGACCCTCTACTGGAATTTTCTCGACCGCAACCGCGAGTCGCTGGCCGCCAACGGTCGAATGGGTCTGACCCTGCGGAATCTGGACCGCCTGGACCCCGAGGAACTGGCGGCAATCGCCGAGAGGGCGGACGCGGTGCTGGGGCGACTGGACGATTGAGCCCGTCCGCGGCTACTCCCAGGAGGGCGTGGTCAGGCCATCGAGACTGGAATAGAACGCGGCCAGATCGGCGATATCCGCGTCGGACAGGCCGGTGGCAAAACCCGCCATGATCGCGTTTTTGCGCTCGCCGCTGCGGTAACCGCGAAGCGCGTACACCAGGTAGGCCTCGTGCTGCCCGGCAAGTTTCGGGTACATCGGTGCGGTGCCCAGGCCGTCGGCGCCGTGACAGGCGTGGCAGGTCGTCGATTTGCCCCGGCCGAGTTCGGCGTCACCGCCGGCCGCCAATGCCGGGCCGGCCGCGAGCCCCGTCATGGAGACCAGCGCCAGCGTGGCGGTCATTCGAAAAATCGTGCGCGTGAGCATGGGATTACTCCGCCGCCTCAAACCAGGCGGCAATGTCGGCCATGTCCTGCTCGCTCAGCGTGGCCGCCTGCGCGTGCATCGTGCCGTGAGGGCGATCGCCGTTGGCATAGCCTTTCAGCGCGTCGATGATGTACTGGGCATTCTGGCCGCCCAGCTTGGGGACCGGGAAGGTCGGATAGGCATTCTTGTAGTCTTCGATGCCGTGACAGCCCAGGCAGGTCTCTGCCTTTTTCCTGCCGGCATCGCTGTCTCCGTCCGCCAGGGCTGCGCCCGGAAGATACAAGACTGCGACCATTCCGGCGATTGCAACGCCTTTAAGGGACATGGATCCTCTCTGATAACCGCCGACGGGCGGGGCTGGACTCGGGGCGGTTATGGTAATCAGAGCGTGCCAAAACTCCAAACTCAGGGAAAATTTCATGCGCCACTTTTTTTTCGGCAGCCTCGCTGCATCGCTTATCCTGATCCCACTGATGGCCACTGCCAGCGACACAATCCCGCCGCGCACCGTCACCACGACGGGCGAGGCCCTGATCAGGACCGTGCCGGACGAGGCAACGATTTCCATGGGCGTGGAGATTCGTGACCCCGAGCTTGCGACGGCGCGTGAGCGGGCCGGCACCATCGTGGAGGAATTCCTGGCCGGGGCACGGAACCTGGGTATTCCGGACAAGGACATCGCAACCCTCGGCGCCCGGATCCAGCCGGACTACGAATGGAACCGGGAAACCGGCGAGCGTCGGCTCAGGGGCTACATAGTCAACCGGGAAATGCAGATCACCGTGAAGGACCTCGACGTCCTTGGGCCGCTGATCGAAGCGGCCACGGCCGCGGGCGTCAACCAGGTTCAGCCCGCCATGCTGACCAGCAGCCGCCGCAAGGAGCTGGAGCGCCAGGCTCTGGCCGACGCCACGCGCGACGCCCGCCAGCGGGCCGAGGCTGCCGCTACCGCCGTGAATGCCGGGGTCGGGGCCGTGCGCAAGATCGACGCGTCATCACCCCGCGTGCAGCCCGTGGCCCGGCGCGCGGAGGTCATGATGGCCTCCGACTCGGCAGGCGCAAACCGCGGATGGCAGCCCGGTGAGATCAATATCCCCGCAACGGTGCACGTAACGTTCGACCTGGAGCCCTGAGATAGCCGGGCCCTTACCGGGGCCTCGCAAACCGGTCGCGGGCCGCGGCTCCAAGGTGTTACCGGGTATCCAGGGCCGCGGCGATCTCGGTCATCAGGCCGGCATCCCGCGGCGACGTGGCCGCCGGGTAACGGCCAAGCACCGTGCCGTCACGCCCGATAAGAAATTTCTCGAAATTCCACGCAATCTCGCCGCCTTCAGCGGTCATCCAGGCGTACAGGGGATGACGATGAGGGCCGTTGACCTCGATTTTTTCGGTCAGGGGGAAATTGACACCGAATTTCGTGTCGCAGAACGCCTGGATTTCGCCCGGCCCTCCCGGCTCCTGCGCACCAAACTGGTTACAGGGAAACCCGACGACCGTAAAGCCCTCGCCGGCCAGCTCGGTCTGCAAGGTCACGAGATCCGCGTACTGGGGGGTGTAGCCACACAGGCTGGCCACGTTGACCGCCAGCACGACCTTGCCCTTCGTGCCGGCCAGCGCGTCTGCCGATCCGTCGAGCGACGCGATGGCGAAGTCCTGGAAACGCCGGGTCATGATCTGCTCCGCAAAGCCTGGGCGCGACACGGCGCCGGAAGCCGCATGCTACCATCGCCGACCGCTCTCCTTCCGACCAACTGCCCCGCATCTCATTGAAACGCTTACTTCTTCTCATGGCCTTGCTGCTGGTTCTGCCGGCGCTGTTCGGTCTGTTCACGAGCGGAATCGCCGAATCGCTGCTGGCGCGCGGCCTCGAGGGCCAGGGTGCGGCACGCCAGGACAGCCAGGTCGAGCGCGGCTGGTTCTCCTCGGCCTTGAACCAGCGTTTCCGGCTGACCGATGGCGGCCTCGCGGAATTTCTTGCCCTGGCCACGGGAGTAGACTCCGCGGCCGAGCTGATCGTCAGCTCGCAGATGCGGCACGGGCCGCTGCCCGGCTGGACACCGGGCCTGGCCGCCGCCGACACGTCTTACCGGATCGTTGCCGCGGACGGGAGCACGCACGAGGTCCCGGCGTCGAGTTCCAGCCGGGTCGGATTCACCGGCCGGACGACGACGGAACTGGAGCTGGGAGCATTTCCCCGGCGCTGCCGGCCGGGGCGGGGCTGTCTGGACAGCGGCGGCGGGCGTTTCCGCTCCGTCCAGCCGCCCGGTGACGGCCGCTGGACCCTGACGGGTGCTCTGGGTCCGCTGGCCCTGGAGGGTCCGGACGGGCGCATCGCCTTGGGACGCCTGAGTATCGATGCCAGGGCGCGCATCGAGGATGCGTTGCCCCGCTCCGGCCAGGGCCTGCTCAATTTCGAGTCGATCGCCATCACCGATCCGCAGCAGAACACCGTCACGCTGGATTCGCTCGATGTCACCAGCGAACTGGCCGTGGCGGAGCACAGATTTTCCCAGTCCTTCAGCCTGGACGCGCCGCGGATTGTCTCGGCCAGCGGCGACGAGGGCCATGTCCGGCTGTCGGTGGCGGCGCGGGACCTGGACGCGCCGACCGTGTACGGGATCGGACGGGAACTTGCCGGGGAGCCGCCCGCAGACCGTCCGCGGCGGGTCGGCCAGCTGTTGATGGCGCAGTGGCAGGAGCTCGCGGTGCATGGCCCCTCGGTCACCCTGGAGGAACTGGAATTCGCCGGGGTCCCGGATTCGGCGAGCGCCTCACTGCACCTGGCCCTGCCGCCCGCCTCGGGGCGTGCTGACCGCGGCCTGCTCGCAACTCTGTACGAACACCTGGATGGCCGCTTCTCCGTGGCCCTCTCCGAAGGCGTGATCCGGTCCATCAGTGCCGGCAATCCGGACCAGGGCCAGCGACTCGCTGCCCTGATCAGCCTGGGCTACCTCGAGTTCCGCGACGGACGTTATCGCATGAGCGGAACCTATGCGGGACGCCTGCTGACCGTGAACGGCCGACCCCTGCCCCTCCCCGCCCTGCCCGGCCTCTAGCCGGGCGCCGGGCGCGTCAACTCGTCACGCCGGTGACAGGCCGCATGGTGGCCGTTCACCGCAACGGCCGGTGGCGGGCTTTTCGCACACAAGGCGATCGCATGGGGGCAGCGGGTTCGGAAGCGGCAGCCGCCGGGCGGATCGGTGGGCGACGGCACCTCGCCGTCGAGTACCGCCGGCAGTTCGAGACGGGCGGGATCCGGAATCGCGGCGAGAAGAGCCCGGGTGTAGGGATGCGCCGGCAGCCCATAGACCTGTTCACGGGTGCCGGACTCGACCACCTGGCCCAGGTACATCACTGCGACCCGCTGACTCAGGTGGTGGACGACGGCGAGGTCGTGGGAAATGAACAGGATCGCGAGATCCAGTTCGTCCTGCAGTCCGGCCAGCAGATTGACGATCTGGGCCTGCACGGAAACGTCCAGAGCGCTCACCGCCTCGTCGCAGATCAGCAGCCGCGGCTCGACTACGAGCGCCCGGGCAATAGCGATCCGCTGGCACTGGCCGCCGGAAAACTGGTGCGGATAGCGCATGGCCAGATCCGCCGTCAGCCCGACCCGGTCGAGCATCGCCATGCTGCGCTCCCTGCGCTGTCCGGCATTGAGCTCCGGGCGATGGATTGCCAGCGGCTCGGCCACGATCTGCCAGGCGGGCATGCGTGGATCGAGGGCCGAAACCGGATCCTGGAACACCATCTGGATTTCCTCGCGAAGACGCCTCGGCCAGCGGCGTTCGCCGGCCCGCACGATCGAGTCTCCCAGACGGAATTCACCGCGGGACAGGGGTGCCAGGCCGATCAGCGCCCGCGCGAGGCTGGACTTGCCGCAGCCGGATTCACCCACGATACCCAGAGTCTGACCGGCGTCGACCGTCAGAGAGACGCCATCGACCGCCCGCACCGGCATGTCCTTGCGACTACGGCCCGGGTACACGACGTCGATGTCTTCCACGCCGAGCAGCGTCACGGCGGGCTCTCCAGGTGACAGGCCACGCGCCGGGAGCCCGCCACGGCTGCGAACTCGGGTTGCTTCTCGTCGCAGGGACCGAACCGATACGCGCAGCGCGGTGCGAACGCACAACCCGGACCGGCATCTCCTGCAGCCGGAGGGGACCCGGTAATGGCCTGAAGACGTGCCGGCGGCGCCCGGCCCGGATCCCGGCCGAGCCGGGGCACGGAGTGGAGAAGCCCCCGGGTGTACGGATGCAGGGAACGGGCGAAGACATCGTCCACCGGCCCTTGCTCCGCCGGCCGGCCCGCATACATGACCAGCACCTCGTCACAAAGACCCGCCACCAGTCCGAGGTCGTGAGTGATCAACAGCGTCGCCATGCCCATCGCCCGGCGAAGATCCGCAAGCAGTCGCAGGATCTGGGCCTGCACCGTCACATCCAGCGCGGTGGTCGGTTCGTCGGCGACCAGGAGGTCCGGCCGGCCCAGGAGAGCGATGGCGATCATGACCCGCTGACGAATGCCGCCGGAGAGCTCATGGGGAAACTGGGTGAACCGGTTCGAAGGATCACCGATCTGCACGGCCTCCAGCATCTCCAGGCACTCCGTCCGGGCGGCGTCCGCGGACAGACCCTTGCGCAGGGTCAGCATTTCGGTCATCTGGCCGCCGATGCGCCGGTACGGATTCAGCGAGGTCATGGGGTCCTGGAACACCATGGCGATGCGTTGCCCGCGGATCTGCTGAAGCGCAGGCCAGGGCAGACCCAGCAGTTCCCTGCCGTCGAGCCGCACGCTGCCACCGACGTCGGCCGTCGGGCCACAAAGCCCCATGAGAGCGAGGGCCGACTGGGTCTTGCCGGACCCGGACTCCCCCACGATGGCCAGCGACCCGCCGGCGTCAAGTGAATAGCTCAGGCCGTCCACCACCCGGCGGCGGCCGTGGTGGTCACTGAAGGTCACACTGAGATCGCGGACGTCGAGCAGGGCCATCAGTCTGACCGGGGATCCAGGGCGTCGCGGAGACCGTCCCCGAGAAAATTGAAGCAGAACAGCGTCACCGAGAGGAACAGAGCAGGGAAAATCAACATCCACGGCGCACTTTCCATCTGCTCGGCGCCTTCATTGACCAGCGCCCCCCAGGAGG
The DNA here is from genome assembly GCA_029287575.1 of Gammaproteobacteria bacterium. GTDB lineage: Bacteria > Pseudomonadota > Gammaproteobacteria > Steroidobacterales > XN24 > JARFQW01. Next base: position 35,530 of record JARFQW010000195.1, read on the forward strand.
TCATGGGCTCCTGCACGCCGAGGCCGAGAAAGCTCAGGAACGACTCGACCAGAATGACCTGCGGGACGGTCAGGGTAGCGTAGACCGCCACCACCCCAACGAGGTTGGGAAGGATATGCCGGCGCAGGACCCGGCGCCGGCTCGCGCCCATGGCCTCGGCTGCCTCGACGAATTCCCGATGCTTAAGGGCGAGGGTCTGGCCGCGCACGATCCGCGCCATGTCCAACCAGTTGATCGCGCCGATAGCCAGGAAGATCAGCACGAGATGACGGCCGAACAACACCATCAGCAGGATCACGAAGAACATGAACGGCAGCGCATAGAGGATGTCCACGATGCGCATCATCACGTGGTCCGCGCGCCCGCCGAGATAGCCCGCGGTGGCACCCCAGGTCACGCCGATCAGCAAGCTGACCAGGGTGGCGGCGATGCCGACGAGGAGCGAAATCCGACCACCGACCAGGGTGCGGGAGAACAGGTCCCGGCCCAGGGGATCGGTGCCGAAATAGTGCTGGCCCGCAAGTGTCGGCGGCTGCGAGATAGCGTCCCAGTCCGTGGCGTCATAGGCATGGGGAGAGAGCCACGGGCCGACGATGACGAGCACTGTGAGGGCGATCAGGATCAGCGCGCTGGCGCGGGCGGCACGATTGGCGCGCAGACGGCGGGCCGCGTCCCGGAACAGGCCGCCCTGCGCGGCATTCTCGATGGCATCCTCCCCGGCCAGTGGTCCTGGCACTGCGCCGGGCATCAGTAACGCACCTTGGGATCGAGGACCGCGTAACCCAGGTCGACGAGGAAATTCAGCGCAATAATCACGGCCCCGTAGAAGACCACGACACCCATGACCAGCGTGTAATCCCGGTTCAGGGCACCCTGCACGAAATACCGGCCGATCCCGGGAAGACCGAAAATCTCCTCCACCACGACCGAGCCGGTAAGCACCGCCGCGGTGGCCGGACCGAGATAGGAAACGACCGGGATCATTGCCGGACGAAGGGCATGACGGATCACGACTTCGCTGTCGGACAAACCCTTGGCCCGCGCGGCCCGAATGAAGTCCGAGGACAACACTTCGGTCATGCTGCCGCGGGTGATACGCGCAATCCAGGCAATCTGCGGCAGGGCCAGGGCGATGACCGGCAGCACCATGTGGGCGGGGCCGCCGAGACCACCGGCCGGCAGCCATCCCAGGTGCACGGCAAACAACAGGATCAGGACCGGGGCCAGCACGAAATTGGGGATGGAGATGCCGGTCATGGCCATGGCCATGACCGCGTGATCGGCCGGCCGGTTGCGGCGCATGGCGGCAAAGGTGCCGGCGGCGACGCCGCCCAGCACGGCGAGCAGCATGGCAGCCAGGCCCAGGCGGAAGGACACCGGCAGACCCGTCGCGATCAGCTCGGTCACCGTGTAGTCCCGATACTGGAAGGACGGACCGAAGTCACCGCGTGTCAGGTTGCCCACGTAGCGCACAAACTGCTGAACCAGCGGCTCGTCGAGATGGTAGGCGGCACGAAGATTGGCCTCGATCTCCGGCGGCAGCGCCTTCTCTGCGTCAAAGGGTCCGCCCGGCGCGGCACGGATCAGGAAAAACGCCAGGGTCACCAGCAACAACAGCGTCGGCACTGCGCCCAGCAACCGCAGCACGGTATAGCGCAGCACCCGGCTCAGCCTTCCCCGACGCTCAGATAGCGGCTGGCGTGAACGTTCATGACGTTGTCTTCGTAACCGCGCACCCGGTCGGCAACGAGACGCTTGCTGACGTAGAAATACAATGGCAGCAGGACATCACTTTCCAAGGCCAGCGCTTCTGCGTCATGCAGCAGACGCTGGCGCGCCTGGGGGTCCGGCTCGCGGGCGGCTCGCGCCAGCAGCCGGTCGTAGGCCGCGTCGGAAAAGCCCGTGCCGTTGATCTGACTGTCGCTCGCCAGAACGCCAAGGAACGTGGCCGCGTCGTTGTAGTCACCCACCCAGCTGGCGCGGTATACCTGGGTGACTTCCTTCGCCCGGATGTTGGCGATCAGCACCCGGAACTCCTCGTTGAGCAGCTCGACCTCCACGCCCAGGGCATCCTTCCACATGCCGGCAATGGCCACCGCCAGGCGCTGATGAAATTCGCCGGTGTTGTAACGCAGCTCCAGGCGCAGCGGCCGGTCGGGTCCGAAGCCAGCCCGGGACAGCAGCTCCCGGGCTCGTTCGATCCGGTCCGCCATGGGCAGGTCACAATAACCCATCGATGCCGGGGCGTAGCCGGCGGTTCCCGGCGGGACAAGGCCACAGGCGGGGATCTCGCCGATGCCGGTGATTTTCGAGGTAATCAGTTCCCGGTCCACCACCAGCGACAGGGCGCGGCGCACCCGGTGATCGTCGAGTGGCGGGCGGGTCGTGTTGAACCCGTAGAAATACACGCCGAGGTAAGGGGCCACCCTGAGCGCGTCGGGGAAATTTTCCCGCACCCACGGATAGCGGGAAATCGGAATCGTGTAGGTCATGTCCAGCTCGCCGGCCCGGAAGCGCGCCAGCTCGCTGCTTTCGTCCACGATGTGCACGAAGCGCACACCGTCCAGGGCCGGCGGCTCGCGGAAGTGGGGATTGCGGTGTATCTCCACGTGCGAGCCCACCACCCACCCGGTCAGCGCGAACGGACCGTTGGACACGAGATTGCCCGGGCGGGCGTAGCGCTCTCCGTGAGCCTCGACGCTGGCCCGATGAACCGGGGCCGCGGAAGGATGCGCCAGGAGTTCCGGCAGATGCGGTGTCGGGGCATCCAGGTCGATCACAACGGTGCGCTCGCCCACGGCGGTGACACCGATGGCACTTACCGGCAGCGCGCCGCTGGCCGCCGCGCGGACGTTGACCACACTGTCGAGGAAGGTGGCGTACGGCGAGGCGGTGGCGGGGTCCACGAGACGCCGGAAGGCGAACAGAAAATCCTGGGCGGTAACCGCCGAGCCGTCAGACCAGCGGCCATCCTCCCGGAGATGGAATGTCCAGCTCGTACCGTCTTCGCTCACGTCCCACCGATCCGCGGCTCCCGGCTGCACGCTGGCGGCCGCGTCCAGCACGGTCAGGCCCTCGAACAGGTCCCGCACGATCGTGTGGGCGGAATCCGTGCGGGCGAGATGAGGATCAAGGGATTCCGGCTCAGGACCGTTGCCCCGCTGCAGAATCGACGCGGTCGGGGCCGCCTCCTCGTCGGGAGGCGGGCTGCCCTGCCAATGGAATCCGGCCCAGACAGCGAGGGCCACGATCAGAAGTGCTATCCAGCGTCGCATGCCGGGCCAGTGTATCCCTTGTCGATTTCTGAAACGCGGCCGGCGATCAGGGCTGCTCGATCCTGAGGTGCCGGGTGGGGTGTATGTCCATGACGTTCGGCATCGAGCCGCGCACCCACGGCTTGATCAGTCGTTTGGTAACGTAAAAGTACAGCGGAATGACCGGCTGATCGTCGAGCATGATGCGCTCGGCCTCCTCCAGCAAGGCCCGCCGCCTTTCGGGTGTGCGCGCCAGCATGGAGCGCTGCAGGAGGCGATCGTAGGGGTCGCTCTGGTAGCCCGGATAGTTCATGCCGTGATGGGAACCGAGGATTTCGGCGAAACTGAAGGCATCCCGGTAGTCACCGACCCAGGCGCTGCGGAAGGTCTGTTTCTCGCCGTCTCTGAGCGTCGCCAGGAACACCCGGAATTCCTCATTGCGCAGGGTCGTGTGCACACCCAGGTCCTGCTTCCACATGGCGGCCACGGCCACTGCCAGGCGCTTGTTGTTTTCACCCGTGTTGTAAAGAAGCTCGATCTCCAGCGGCTCTTTGCGCGAGTAGCCCGCTGCCTGGTAGAGGGCCCGGGCTTCCCGGCGGCGCCGGTCCCGGCTCCATCCGGACCATGCCGGCAGCTGTTGCGCATAGCCTTCGATCGGTGGCACCCAGCTGAACGCCGGAATCTCGCCGGCGCCGGTCACCGCGCCGACGATCAGTTCCCGGTCCAGCACCATGGCGAGTGCCCGGCGCAGCCCGGGCTGGCCGGCCAGCGGCCCGGAATCCACGTTCAGGCCCAGATACCCTATGGCCAGCTGCGGGGACACGACGAGCTCGGCGGGGAGGTGGCGTTGGATCCAGCCGAACTGCTGGCTCGGCACGCTCAGCGTCCAGTCCAGTTCACCGGCGCGGTAGCGCTTGAGTTCGGTGGCCTGGTTCTCGATGGGGTAGTACCAGACCTCTTCGATCTGGACGTTCTCGGCATCGTGATACTCGGAATTCCTGGCAAGCCGGACGTGGGATTGGGCGACCCACTCCATCAGCCGGTAGGCCCCGTTGGTGATGTGCACTTCCGGGCGGGTGAACTTCTCGCCGTGGGCGGCCAGGGTCGGCCGGTGCACAGGATAGGACACGGGATGGGCGAGCACTTCGAGGACGTACGGGGTCCGGCCCTCTAGGCGGATCTCCAGGCGCCGGTCACCCAGCGCTTCAACGCCCAGTTCCTCCGGCGGCAGGGTTCCGTTGATCACCATCGAGGCGTTCTCGATCGGCGCGAGCATCTGCGCGAATCCCCCCTGGCTCTCGGGGGCGAGGGCCCGATGGAAACCGGCGACGAAATCCGCGGCAGTTACCGGTTCGCCGTTCGACCAGCGGGCATCTTCGCGCAGATTGAACACGTATGTCTTCCGGTCCGCGGACACGGTCCAGTCGGCGGCGGCGCCGGGCATGACGGTGCCGTCGGCGTTCGTGGTCACGAGGCCCTCGTACAGGTCACGGAGAATGTTATTGGCCGGTACGCCGTTACCCTTGTGGGGGTCCAGGCTGTTGGGCTCCGAGCCATTACCCCGGCGCAGGACAGGCCCGCCGTCGGCGGTGAACTCGGGGCTCGGGGGAGGACCGTCTCGACCGCACGCCACGACCCCCAGCAAGGCGGCGGCGAGAACGGCGATACGCCACGGGCGCATCAGGCAATCCGCCGTCGGGCGCCGCTGCGCTTGATGTGCACGAGCAGGACCGACACCGCCGCCGGTGTCACGCCCGGCACCCGGGCCGCCTGACCCAGGGTCGCCGGCCGGGCCTCGGCCAATTTCTGACGGACCTCGTGGGACAGGCCGGCCACCGTGCCGTAATCCAGATCGGCATTCAGCGCCAGATCCTCGTAACGCCTCTGGCGATCGACCTCGTCCTGCTGGCGGCGAATGTAGCCCGCATACTTGGTGCGGATTTCGACCTGGTCCATTACCGCGGGGTCCTGGTGATCCGGCGCCAGGTCCAGCGACACGAGATCCGCATAGGTGATGCCCGGCCGCCTTAGCAGGGCCTGGGCGGAGCATTCCCGGGACAGTTCGCCATCCAGCAGGCGCCCGGCGGCCTCGGCCGGAATATCGGCGGGCCGCACGACGCGCCGGGCCAGTGCGGACGTCAGATCTTTGACCCCCGCCTGCCGGGTCTCGAAGACCGCCCAGCGAGCTTCGTCGACCAGCCCCAGCCGGCGGCCCGCGGGGGTCAGGCGCTCATCGGCGTTGTCCTCTCTCAGCATCAGCCGGTGTTCCGCCCGGCTGGTGAACATTCGGTAGGGCTCAGTCGTGCCGCGCACGATCAGGTCGTCCACAAGCACGCCGATATAGGCTTCGTGCCGGCGCGGCCACCAGGGTTCGTCACCCCGCAACGAGAGCGCGGCGTTGATGCCGGCGAGTATGCCCTGGGCAGCCGCCTCCTCGTAGCCGGTGGTGCCGTTGATCTGGCCCGCGAAATACAGGCCGCGGACGAACCGGGTTTCCAGTGTGTGGGCGAGATCGCGGGGATCGAAGTAGTCGTACTCGATGGCGTAGCCGGGGCGGCTGATGCGCGCCCTCTCGAAACCCGGAATGCTGGCCACAAACGCCTGCTGGACGTCGAAAGGCAGGCTCGTGGAAATGCCGTTGGGGTAGACCTCGTGGGTCATCAGGCCCTCGGGCTCTACGAAAATCTGATGGGAGTTCTTGTCGGCAAAGCGAACGATCTTGTCTTCCACCGACGGACAATACCGCGGCCCGACCCCTTCGATGTGACCGGCGAACATCGCCGAGCGATGCAGCGCGCCGCGAATGATCTCGTGGGTTGCCTCGTTGGTGTGGGTAATGTGACAGGGCACCTGGCGGGGATGATCGGCCACGGAGCCGGTGAAGCTGAAAACCGGTCTCGGATCGTCACCGGGCTGCTCCTTCAGGCGGGCGAAATCGATGGTCCGGCCGTCTATGCGCGGGGGCGTGCCCGTCTTCAGCCGGCCCACCCGGAACGGCATTTCCCGCAGACGTTCTGCGAGACGGTTGGACGCCGGATCGCCGGCCCGGCCGCCTGCATGGCTGGCATCGCCAACGTGGATGCGGCCGCCGAGAAACGTGCCGACGGTCAGGACCACGGTGTGCGCGCGGACCACGACGCCCATGCGGGTGACCACGCCCGCTACCCGCTCTCCTTCGACGACCAGGTCGTCCACAGCCTGCTGAAACAGGTCCAGCCCTGGCTGGTTCTCGACCCGCTCGCGGATTGCCTGGCGGTAGAGGACCCGGTCGGCCTGGACTCGGGTCGCCCGCACCGCGGGGCCCTTCCTCGCGTTCAGGGTTCTGAACTGAATCCCCGCGGCGTCCGCGGCTTTCGCCATGGCGCCGCCGAGCGCATCCACCTCGCGAGCGAGATGGCCTTTGCCAATGCCGCCGATGGCCGGGTTGCAGCTCATCTGTCCGATGGTCTCGATGCTCTGGGTAAGCAGGAGGGTGCGCGCGCCCATGCGCGCCGCGGCCAGCGCAGCCTCGGTGCCGGCGTGCCCGCCGCCCACGACGATGACGTCGTAATGCGTTGCGTAATCCATGTTCTGCCTGCCTGCCCCCGGGTGATGCCCCACCCGCCTGTCGTATCGGCCCATAATTCCGGCGCGGCGGCCCTCCGCTGCCGAAAGGCTTGGAACCCGCGCTATTTTATCCCATGCTCCGGACCAGTGGCTTTACATAGCCGAATCTTCGTCGGACCATTGGCGCCCTTCATGCGCCCGGTCACACCCTTCATTTTGCTATTCCTCGCGGTGGCCGTGGCCGCCCCGGCCCGGGCCGTGGATCTCTCCCCCTGCCTGTTGCGCAGCGAAGCCGGCGGGCCGGCCGCCGCGGCACGGTGCGGGCGGATCGAGGTCCCCATCGACCGCACCAGTCCCGGCGAGGACACAATCGGGCTGAACGTGGCCGTCGTGCCCGCGCTCAGCGGCCGGACCTCCGACGTGGCGGTTACGGTGCTGGCCGGAGGGCCGGGCGGGGCCGCAACCACCTTTTACGCGGGCTTTCGCGGCGCGTTTATGGCGCTGAGCCGGCGTCACGACGTGGTGCTCGTGGATCAAAGAGGCACTGGTGACTCACTGCCGCTGGACTGTCCACTGCCCGAAGACCTGCTCATGGTGCCCGACCGGGAGAGCACTCAGCGCGACGCCCGGGAATGTCTGGCGGGCCTGCCCGCGGATCCTCGATTCTTCACGACTTCGGTGGCCGTGCAGGACCTCGATGACGTCCGCGAGGCCCTCGGCTACGAACGCCTGCACGTCTACGGTGCCTCTTACGGAACTCGCGTCGCCCAGCATTATTTGCGCCGCTATCCGGAGCACACGGGCGTTGTGATTCTCGACGGAGTGGTCCCCGCCGGGCGCCCGCTGGGGCCGCGGCTGGCCATCAACGCCCAGGTGGCCCTGGACCGGATCCTCGCCCGCTGTGCGGCGGATACGGCCTGCGGTGAGCGCTTTCCGGACCTGGCCGGGCAGCTGGCGGTTCTCGAGGCGCGAGTCGCGAAAGAACCCACTCCACTGTCCCTGTCCCATCCGCTGAGCGGAGAGACGGTGGACTTCCGGCTCGGCCCGCTGGAGCTGGCAACGGCGCTGCGGCTGTTGAGTTATGCACCGGAGTCCGCGGCCTTGCTGCCGCTGTTGATCGACGAAGCCGGCCGCGGACGCCCCGAGCCGCTGGCGCTCCAGGCCCTGATGGCGGGAGAAAACCTGGCCGGGACGCTGAGCCTGGGCATGCACAACGCGGTGGTTTGCACCGAGGATGTGCCCTGGGTGGATCCGGCCACGGTCGACAGGAGCGCCCTGGAGGACACCTATCTGGGAGCCGTTCAGTTCGACAGCCTCATGGACCTGTGTGAAGTGTGGCCGGCCGGAGTGATGGACGACGACCTGCTCGAACCGGTGATCTCGGATCATCCGGTGCTGCTGCTGTCGGGGGAGTTTGACCCGGTCACGCCGCCGGCCTGGGCCGAGGAAGCCATGGGCGGGCTGGCGAACAGCCGGCATATCGTGGCCGCCGGCCAGGGCCACGGCGCGGCGATCCGCGGCTGCCTGCCGAGGCTCATGGCTGACTTCGTGGACTCCGAGGGCTTCGAAACGCTGGATTTCGGCTGTGTGGAGCGGCTTCGGGCGCCGCCGTTCCTGCTGGACTACGCGGGCCCATCGCCATGATTCGCGCCTACGGGCTGACCAAGCGCTTCGGACCGGTCACCGCGGCAAGCGGAATCTCGCTTACCGCTGTCAACGGCCGCATCACCGGACTGCTCGGACCCAACGGCGCGGGCAAATCCACAACACTGCGCATGCTCTACACGGCGCTCACACCCGATGCCGGTGAGGCCCGGATCGACGGTATTGACGTGGTCAAGGACCCCCTGGGCGCCCGCGCCCGCCTCGGTGTTCTGCCCCATGACGCGGGGCTGTATCCGCAGCTCACAGCTCGCGAAAACGTGGCCTACTACGGGCGGCTCTGCGGCCTGGCGGGCCGGAAACTGGCGCACCGACTGGACGAGCTGACGGAATTGCTCGGCATGGCCGAATTCCAGCATCGCCGCACCCAGGGCTTTTCACACGGCCAGCGAACCCGGGTCGCGCTGGCCCGGGCGCTGGTTCACAGGCCGGCCAACCTCATCCTCGACGAACCGACCACGGGCCTCGACGTAATGGCGGTGCGCGCGGTGCGGACGCTGCTGCGTCACCTCAGTGACCAGGGCATCTGCGTCCTGTTTTCCAGCCACGTCATGCAGGAAGTCGAAGCGCTGTGCGACGAACTGGTGATCATCGCAGGCGGGCAGATTGCCGCGGCAGGCACCCCCGACGCCTTGCGCGCGGCCAGCGGCAAGAACGATCTCGAGGATGTTTTTGTGCAGGCCATCGAAGCCAGCGGATCCGGGGACGGCGATGCCTGAGTGGTTCACGGTCTTTGCAAAGGAGTGCCGGGAAACCCTGCGAGACCGGCGCACCCTGGCCTCCGCCCTGCTGCTGGGTCCGCTGCTGGGTCCGGTGATGTTCGCCATCATGGTCTCCGTGGTCCTGGAGAAAAGCCTCGACGACGCCGCCGAGACCCTGGAGCTGCCAGTGTACGGGGCCGAGCGTGCGCCCGAACTGATGGCGTACCTGGCCACCCGCAATATCGATGCCGAGGCCCGGCCCGGCAGCCTGGCGGAGGCTCGCGAACAGGTGGCTGGCGGTTCCGAATCGGTCGTACTTCACGTCCCCGAAACGTTCGCCGAGCAGCTCGCCACGGGCCGGCCGGCACCGGTACAGCTGGTCACGGACGGGTCCGAGCGGGGCGACGCGCCGGCCGCCGGCCGGGTGCGGGCTGCCCTCGGGGCATGGTCGGCAATCCTCGCGGGCCAGCGCCTGCAGCTGCGCGGCGTGGACCCGCGGGTCATCTCGCCGCTGGTCGTGGACGAGGTGGACGTGTCCACGGCCACCGGGCGCAGTCTGCTGCTGCTGGGCATCGTGACCTACTTTCTTCTGTTCTCGGTGCTGACCGGCGGGCTGTATCTGGCGATCGACGCGACGGCCGGGGAGCGGGAGCGCAAGTCGCTGGAGCCGTTGTTCACGCTGCCCGTCCCCCGGGAGACGATTCTGTTCGGCAAGCTGGCCGCAACCTTCGTGTTCATGGCCCTCTCCCTGGCAATTACCCTGGTGGCCTTCTCGGTGAGCCTGACGTTCATCGATCTGCAACAGCTCGGCATGCTGGCGAATTTCGGGCCGGGGGTCGCCCTGAAGTCGTTCCTGGTCGTGCTGCCCTTCGCAGCGTTCGGCGCGGCTCTTTTGACCCTGGTCGCTAGCTTCACGCGCAGCTACCGCGAGGCGCAGTCCTGGCTGTCCGCCGTGCTGATCGTGCCGACGGTCCCGATCATCTTCGCGGGGATCTACGGGCTCTCGGCGTCTCTGCCGGCCATGCTCGTACCCAGCCTGTCCCAGCATCTGCTGGTGACCGAGCTGATGCGCGGTGAGTCTCTCGCCCCCTCGCATGTGGCGGTGTCCGCCGGCGCCACGCTGCTGGCCGCAGCTGCCCTGGCGGCGGCCATTCTGAGGTTCTATCGCCGGGAGGCCATTCTCGGCTGAACGGCGCGGCCCGGCCCTCTCCGGCAAGCAGATAAGTGGGAGGCGGGTCACGCCCCGCTGGCGTACGGGCTGTCAGACTCGGACGCTCGGAATTACCGGCACGCGACACGGAGGACGCGATCTTGGGAGGGCAGGAAGCCGAACCCATCGAGACCACACGCACGCCGCTGGAGGCCCGTCAGGCCTTGCGAATGCGCCGCCTGTATATGGCGATGGCGTCCTACGCCATGTGGCTGGCGATCGGTTTCTTCGGCTGGATCGGCGGGCGCATCGATCTCCCGCGGACCACGGTGGGTCTGATCACCTGCGGCCTGCTGGCCACCAATCTGTACTTCTACTTCATGATCCGCACCGGCCGTAACCTGCGCCGGGCCGATCCGTCCATGACCCTGTCTCAGCTCGTGATCGCCCTGGCCTGGGCGCTTTTACTGATCTTCTCCGCCCACGAGGAACGCGGCGTCATGACGTCCGTCTATCTCGTGCTGATGCTGTTCGGGGTGTTCCAGCTGGACAGGCAGCGGTTTCTGCTGGTCGCCATTCTTGCCGCCCTCGGCTACGTGGGGGTCGTGGCCATCGATGCCTTGCTGCGGCCTCACGCAGTGGACCTGGCCAGCGAGGGCTTCCGCCTCGTCGTGCTCGGCGCGGTGCTGGCGTGGTGCACCTTCTTCGGGACCCATGTCGCGTCGCTGCGCGAGGCCCTGCGAGAGCGCAACGGCGCCCTGCAGGAAGCGGTGGAACGCGCCCACCGCTTGGCGGAACGGGATCCGCTCACACAGGCCTTCAACCGCCGCTACATCATGGCCAGCCTGAACCGGGAGAAGTCCAGGGCCGACCGAACGGGCGTGCCGTTTTCCGTGGCCATCTGCGACCTGGACCACTTCAAAATCATCAACGACCGTTACGGCCATCTCGCCGGCGATCAGGTACTCATGTCGTTTGCGGAACTGGCCCGCCGTCAGCTCCGGGGCATGGACGTCATCGGCGCGGCCATGGATCACGGCTGTTTCGGCCGCTACGGCGGCGAGGAATTCATCTGCGTGATGCCCGGCACGAAACTCGAAGGCGCGAAAGAGTGTGGCGAGCGCTTGCGGGAGGCCACCGAGCGCAGTCCGATCGACGTGGACGGATTGTTCAAGGTTACCCTGTCCGTCGGCGTGTCCGAATACCGTCGCGGCGAGGACATCGAGGAGGTGCTGCGGCGGGCCGACAACGCCCTGTATCTCGCCAAGCAGAACGGCCGCAACCAAGTCTGCTGCGAACGCCGCCTGAAACCGCCGCCGAAGCCCGGCGACGTCGTGGCGCTGAACAGCTACCGCTAGTCGGATCGCCCGCTGGAAGCCGATCCAGGGTCGCCAGGCTACCGCTGATTCACAACGCAGTCTGGTCGAACTCTGAGCAAATACGCTGACATGAGCTGTCGCCAGAACAGGGACAGCTTCATCAACGACATCGGCCGCCCGGCTCGGCCTGTCGACGGTTAGCGCCAGGCGTCATGGACCTGGCTCTCAGTTCCCTCGCCCTGGCAGTCTTTGCTGCCCGGTGCCGGTTTCGTCGTAGGCTATCGGGTCGGCCGGAGACTCCCGTGACTCGCAGTCGTCCTCACCATCGCCGGGCGGCTGGGTAGCTGCCAATGCTCTCAACTACTTTTATGGCGAGTCCGCCTGCGCGGGCGTTTATGAGACGGCCAGCCCTCCATCCGAAGAACTTGCGTTCTGCGCCAACGATGGCGGGCGATACGTGTTTGCGCTTTTCATCGGCTGGCTGTATTCCCTGATCTACTCGGTGCCGTTCTTCCTTCTGTTTCTCGCCGCGCGGGTTGTTGAGCGTCGCCGCACAACGCAAGCCGACTGACAATCCAGACCAGGAGGGGTGCCTTCGCCGCGCCTCTGACAAGCCCGACCGCAAGGACCGCGACTGAGCCTGGGCTGTCGAGCCGAGTCTTTTGCGAGTAAGGCTGAACGCTCACCGATCCTTCAGGCCCGCTTAGTACTGACGAGGGCGGTGCCCCAGTGAGACAGACCCGTTCTGGCGCTGGTCACAGAGCTGACGGGCCGTGATCGGCACCGGAAGTGACATGAGGGATTCTGATCTGCCAAATGCCTTGTCGATGTCTCGCCAGGCGAGCCGGACCCAAGTCTGCGCGTGATCTACGGTATCACCCGGCCCTACTCGTTTTCCGGCCCGCGGTGTCGCGACTGAATAATCAGCCCGATATTCCCCTTCACTGGCCGCCGGCTCCGCCCGAGGTCGGTCCTGAATTCATGGCACAATTGTCGCGGGCTGGCGCCGGCGAGTTCGAGCATCATGCTTCACGGTGATCTTCATGGATGACCAGGATTTCTGGAATGCGCGCTACGCGGGCCCGGACTATTTATACGGCACCGAGCCGAATAGCTTTCTGGCCGAGCATGCCGAGCTGCTCACGGGTCCGGTGCTCTCCTTGTGCGAGGGAGAGGGCCGAAATGCCGTGTTTCTTGCTCGTCGGGGGCTGCAGGTACTCGGTGTGGATTGCTCGGAAACCGGGTTGCGAAAGGCGCAGGCGCTGGCAAGGTCCCGCAAGGTAACGATCGAAACCCACTTGGCTGATCTGGCGGAATACACGCCAGGGAAAATGGCCTTTGGCTCGGTCATTTCGATTTCGGCGCATTTACCGGGCGCCGTACGCCAGAGGCTCTATCCACGAATCGAGAAATCACTAAAGGCCAACGGCATTTTCGTTCTCGAGGCGTACACCGAGAACCAGCTGACGAAGCATACCGGAGGGCCGAAAGACAGCGACATGCTCATGAGCATAGACAAACTGCGTAATGAGCTGCCGAACCTCAACGTCGTTCTGGCCCGGGAAATTGACCGGCTTGTGGTCGAGGGAAAAGGCCACACCGGTATGGCGTCTGTCGTTCAGTTCATTGCGAGAAAAGAGGCATGACCATGCCCGGCAGCCGACCCACGTTCCGCTACTTCCCTTTCGGTCGTCCGATCAAACAGGGCCCCTGAAGGCCGGCGTGAACACACACTTAGCGATACGAGGGAACCGAGATGAAAGTTGGTCTTTTTGTCAGCGTCGTTCTCCTGGGTTTTTCCTCATCCGGAATGGGCGGCGAGCCCACGCCAACTGCAGCGGGGCTTGTTGAACGGGCCAAGAGCGAATGTGCGAGCTTTGAGGGTGGTAAATTCCATGCGACGGATCAGGCGATCACGCTGCATGACTTTACTGGCGACGGCACGCCCGAAGAGCTGGTGGACGCATCCCGGTTCTCATGCTCGACATCCGCTTCCATGTGGGGCGGCTCTGGCGGAACGTTTCTGTGGATTCTGGCCGATGGAGAAGAATACGAATTTCTTGCGCACAAGTGGCGGGTTGTGGATGTCGACGGACAGAATGTGCTCTTGCTCGCGGTACACTCCTCCGAGTGTGGGGACACCGTGGGCCCGTGCTACCGAGCTCTGGTTTGGAGCGATGGATTCAGGACTCCCGGGTAAAGCCATTGTGGATACGTGGGATGCAGGTCGAAGTTATCGCCTGACCTGAGCGGGCCAGTCGCGCGCTTCGGAAGCTGGAAGGGCCTCGTGATCCGTGCATTCCGCCGCAGCCGGTGCGTGCCAAACCGTCGAGGCATCGGAGGCCCGCCGACACGACCGGCGAGCACCGGTTGCCGATCAGTGGCGCATGCTACTCTCCCACCTCGCACGCGTCGGAGTCTCAACGATGTCAACACGCTCGTTTCTACTGTTCTGTGCCGTCGGTCTTTTCCCGATTGCGCTGAGCTACGGAGCCAGTCCGTCGGCCAGCCTGAACGCGTTGTACGGAATCAATGTAGACACCACCAACCTCACTCACATCATGCGTGCAGTGATGGGGCTTTACCTTGGAATGGTCGTTTTCTGGATATGGGGCGCGTTTAACAAATCCCTGGCGGCGCCGGCGCTGGCGGGTTGTGCAGTATTCATGCTCGGACTTGCGGCGGGACGCCTGTTGAGCGTCGTTCTGGACGGCGCGCCGCACTGGTTATTCATCGTTTTCACAGGTCTGGAGATCGTGCTCGGCGTCACTGCCATAGTTCTCTACAGGGGACTGAGGGCGGAAGGATCAACTGCACCCGGAGGATGAGGTTGTTCACACGCTGCGCCATCGCGCTCGGCATTGGGCTGCTGCTTTTTGCCGCGGGCTGTTCCCGTGGAACGGAAACCATTTCCGCAGAACGCTACGTTACGGGACAGGGCCGCGATTTGCGGCAACCCATGCCAAACAGCCTTTCGAGTTTCGTGGAGGATCCATGGGTATCGAAGAGAACAAGCAGATAGTCCTCGATTTCTACGCCGCCGGTGCACGGGGAGACATGGACGCATGCTTCGCGTTGCTGGCCGATGACATCACCTGGACGAATATCGGATCGACGAAGCTCTCGGGGACATATTCAGGAAAGCAGACCCTCATCAACCAGCTCATCGGGCCCCTGTTCAGCCAGCTCAAGGCAGGCATAGCGTCTGAAGTCGAGCGGCTGACCGCGGAGTCGGATATCGTCGTTGCCCAGACATCGGGCTCGGCGGAGACGCTTGACGGGGTTCCCTACAACAACAGCTATTGCCAGGTGGTTCGGATTCGGAACGGAAAGATCGCGGAAGTAAAAGAGTACTTCGATACCGAACTGACAAGCTCTGTGTTTGGCCGCAAGTGATATGGCGCCCGGTGTGGCTCGGAACCGGCCGCTGATTATTCCGGAGCGATGCGAGGACGGGTCGCGTGACATCTGAAGCTCCCGGACACTGTCAATGCAGCTGCGGCGAAGTGGAATTCCCGACTCCGGCGGATCCGCTGTTTCGCATGGTCTGCCATTGCACCATATGCCAGAGGTTCAACGAGGCAACTTATGCCGACGTTGTCGTGTACAGCGCGAAAAACGTGCAAGCACCGCCAGCGGGCAAGGTCACCTTTGATACCTATCGGCCACCACCCAACGTACAGCGCGGCCGCTGCGGGCACTGCGGGAAACCGGCGCTCGAAGTGCTGGCGGTGCCGATGCTCCCGAACCTGGTCATGATTCCCCGGGACAACTTTCCCGCGGACGCGGTTTTGCCGGATCCGTCCGCGCACATATTCTACGAGAGCAGAGTTGCCGACGCCGCCGATGCGGCGCCGAAGTATGAGGGTTACTGGCGCAGTCAGCTGGCGTTCGGCCGTTGCCTGTTCACGTCGCTCTTTCGGTCATAGACTGACCGGTCAACCGAGCGTGCGCGGCAAACCCGTTCGGGCAGTCGCTGGGTTGTCAGGTCGTTGCACGCGGGCTGCATAGGTTTCGTCAGCCGCAAACCGTTTTTCGACTGCGACGGGGAGGAAAAAGCGCAATGGTGACCGTTCGGCCGGGCAAGGCACGCGACCTCGACACGATCTGTCACATCCACGGAGAAGCCTTCGGCGCCGAAGAGGGACCCGAGATTATTGATCTGGTCCGCGCACTGCTCTCTGACCCGACGGCCGAGCCGGTGCTGTCCCTCGTCGCCGAGGCCAGCGACGAGCTGGTGGGCCATGTGCTGTTTACCCGGGTGACCGTGGAGGGCGCATCGGTCCCCGCACAGATTCTCGCACCGCTGGCCGTTGTACCGTCGCATCAAAAACACGGCGTCGGCGGCGCGTTGATCCAGGACGGGCTGGCGCGTCTGACGAAATCGGGGGTCGCACTGGTATTTGTCCTGGGCCATCCCTCGTACTATCCGCGGTTCGGATTCGAGGCCGTCGGGGATCGAGAGCTCGTTGCGCCGTATCCCATACCGCCCGAACACCGCGAGGGCTGGATGGTGCAGTCGCTGCAGCCAGGTCTTCCTGGCAAGGTCCGCGGCACTGTCCGGTGCGCGGCTGCGCTGGACCGTCCCGAATACTGGTAGCCGCGGTTTGTCCGATCCCGAACCGAGGTCCGGCGGACAGGCTCTCGGAAAATCGCCCATGGAGAGATTGCGTGTCTGAGGCTGAAGCCTGACGCAGCGATCAATCGGGGCGGGAAAAATCCCCTGTCGCTTGTTGGCAGACGGGCCCGACGGCAGAATCGGCTGACCTCGGCATCTCTCATGGAGCGATATGAACAGGGAACGCACGTTCAAATGGTGGATGCGGTGGCTTTTCGCGTCCGTGGTCATCGCCTGGGTTCTCACGATTGCCTCTGCGATCGTGATGGTGCCGTTCACCGGCGGCGAGTCACCGGCGGACGGGGATTTCAGCCTCGAGCGCATGCTAATGGCGATTTACTTCGTTCTCGGGGCCATCGTCAGCTACCGGTTTCTTCGGTAACCGACGGAGGATTGCGCCAGATGGCCCCGGCCGGTCTTATCCCCGCGCCCGTCCGGGATCTGCTGATCCGGATACGCGAACCGGGCGATGCCAGGTTGGCGGGTGACGGAAAATGACGAACCCCAAATTTTCCAGGCTCATCAAGAAGGTCAACTGGTACCCGCCCTATCTGGGCATGGGCGTCCGGGTGAAATCGCATAGCGAGGACTTCACTCGTTTCGAGGTCGAGCTGCGGGCCCGCTGGTACAACCGGAACCTTTTCGGCACCCACTTCGGCGGCAGCCTGTATTCCATGTGCGATCCGTTCTTCGTCTTCATCGTGACGATGAACCTGGGCAAGGGCTATGTCGTGTGGGACAAGTCCGCATCCATCGATTTCCTCAAGCCCGCCAGGGGGACCATCCTCGGCGTGTTCGAGATTGCGAGGGAACGCCTTGAGGAAATCCGCCACGACGTGGATGAACTGGGAAAGAACACCTATCACTTCGAGGCGGACCTGGTGGACGAAGCGGGCCAGGTCGTGGCCAGGGTCAGCAAGGAAGTCTACGTGCGATCCAAGGCCGCGAGGCGATAGCGAACGGGAGAAACCAATGAACCGGGAAGCGCTGGGTGCCGTCGCGGAGCTGCCGGGCTCCCTCCTTGCCGTTTCGGGCAAGGCCCGGTCAAACTGCCATACTGGCTGGGCACAAACCCTCTCCGTGTCGACCCTCGATTCGGCGCTGGAGCATGCCGGTTCGCGATGCCGCCAACAACCACAGGTAAGAAATCCGGAGATGATATGAACGCAGAAGCCGAAACACTCTTTACCGCACCGCTGTCGCTGCACCGGAGCGAGTCGGATCTTCCGTTCGTGCCCTACCAGGAGCGGGTCGCCTTTCAGCTTTTGCAGGCCAGCGTCGAAACCGGCCTGTGGGTGGCTCGGGTGCGGTTCGAACCCGGTGTGACGCTTCAGCGTCACAAGCATACGGGCGAGGTCTTTGCGTTCACCCTAAAGGGATCGTGGAAATACCTGGAGTATCCTGAGATCAACTCAGCCGGATCCTATCTGTACGAGCCCGCCGGTTCCATTCACACGCTGCATGTACCCGAGACGAATACGGAGGTGACCGACGTATGGTTCGCGATCCGCGGCGCCAATCTGGATCTGACCGAGGACGACCAGGTTGAGCGAGTGATCGACGCCGCTGCCGTTCTCGAGATCTATCGGGCCCAGTGTGCGGACCAGGGTCTGCCGCCGCCGGATGTGATTGGAGGATAGGAAGGCTCGGTGAAGTCCGCCGAGACTCACCCGGCGGGAGAGTCAACGCATGTTTGATATTCGTGTGGAACGGTTCCTGGCCCGGGATATCGAAACGGTGTTCGGGGTCCTGAGCGACCACGGGAACTACCAGCGCTTCCCCGGCGTGGAGTTTTCCGAGCTGCTGGAAACCGGAGCAAACGAGAAGAACGGTACAGGTGCCCTGCGGCGGGTGGGTTCCGGTCCGCTGGTCCTGGACGAGCGGATCACCGGATTCGATCGCCCCGGGTTCCTTAGCTATCGCATCGAATCCGCCCGGCCCTTTCCCATGCAGCACGAGTTCGGCGAAATCCGCCTGTTGGAGGAAAGCGGGGGGACACGCGTGGTCTGGGCTTCGCGAGGCCACGTCGGCCTTCCCCTGCTCGGGAACCTGGTCCTGGACCGGCTCATCGAGAAGCGTGGTGGGGGCCTGTTCGACGGTATCCTGAAGTTCATCGAGCAGGACATCCGGATTGCCGCACGCTGACCTGCTGCACGATGCGGCGGCAGAGGGTAAGAACCGGCATCACTGGCTTCGCGCGAGGGCGCATGACTGCGCGGGAGATCCGCCAGCCCAGCACCCGGATACCGACGAGAAAGTCCACGAAGCTCTCGAGAAATCGCGGCGCGGCTGCATTATCGGAGACCGCGGAGCGATCGCCGGTTTCGCCATCGGCA
>JARFQW010000154.1 GCA_029287575.1 Gammaproteobacteria bacterium
TGGGCGAACGCGCGAGTGCCGCGCGGGAGGAACTGGAAGCCGAAGCCCGGCAGGCCCAGGCACAGCTCGATCAGTACGAGCGGGACCAGGCGGCTCTGGAAGCGAAGCGCCGTGATCTGCAATCGGGTCGGGCCGAGCTGAGGACGCTGCTGGCGACCATCGAACAGGGGCGAACCGCCCTGGCGTCCCTGGCGGCCGAGCTGAGTGCCGCCGATGCCACGCTGACAAGCCAGCAGGCCCAGGTGCCCGAGGCGTGGCGGGGGGTCGACGACCTAGGCGCCGTGGAAGCGGACACGACCCGGCAGCTCGACGCGCTGGAGACGGCCCTCGGGCAGGCCACGGAAGCCGAGTCAACGGCGGCGCTGGCGGTGGCCCGGCTGGAGTCGGAGCGCCAGTCGGCGGACAAGCAACGGGACGCCGCGCTTCAGGCCCTGGAGAGCATCGGGCGGGAATGGGAACAACGCCTGGCCGCGGCGGGGTTTGCGACCGACGCCGACTACGAGCATGCGCGGCTGTCCGACGTGGAAATGGACAACCTCCAGGCGGGCATTGAAGGCTATGACCGGGATTGCATCGCCGCGGAAACCTCGGCTGCGACCGCCCGGGCCGACATCAAGGACCTGCAGGAGCCGGACGTTGAGGTATTGAAGGCTGCCTCTGTGGAGGCTGCGGTGACCCAGGCGAACGCGGCGGAAACCCATGGCGCCCTGGGCAGCCGCGTTGAGGCCCTGAACAAGACGCTGACCGCACTGGCGGGTTTGGAGACAAAGCTCTCCGACGCCGAGGAACGATTCGGCGTCGTCGGCTCGCTGTCGGATGCGGCCAACGGACTGAACAAGCACCGGATTTCCCTGCAGCGTTTCGTGCTGGCCAGCCGGCTGGACGACGTGCTGGCCAGCGCCAGCAAGCGGCTGTCGCTGATGACCCGCGGCCGCTACACCCTGAGACGAAATACGAGCGCCGCGGACCGGCGCAGCGCCGGCGGCCTGGAGTTGGAGGTCGAAGACGCCTACACCGCCAAATCCCGGCCGGTGGCCACCCTCTCCGGCGGCGAGAGTTTCCAGGCGGCCCTGTCGCTGGCGCTGGGCCTGTCCGAGGTGGTGCAGGCGTATTCCGGCGGCATTCGCCTGGACACCATTTTCGTGGACGAGGGCTTCGGCAGCCTGGACCCGGAGGCCCTGGACCTCGCGATCAACACGCTGATCGATCTCCAGGCGTCGGGCCGCATGGTGGGCGTGATCTCCCACGTGCCGGAGCTGAAGGAACGCATCGACGTGCGCCTGGAGATCCAGTCGGGCAGTGCCGGGAGCCGGGCGGTGTTCCGGCTGCCCTGAAGAGTTAGGGGGACAGTGCACTTAATTGCTGGCAATTAAGTGCACTGTCCCCCTAACTTAGGTGTTGCCGGCCACGGCGAGCAGGAACGAGGTGACGACGAACCAGGCGATCACCGGCCGCGGGACGCGAACGTCGGGCTGGTCGATGGCTCCGTAGTCAAAATCCAGGCCGTCGGGAATGCCGCCGTTCACCAGCAGGTCCAGGTCATCTCCCCGAGAGGGAGTGACCACCTTCTGCAGGGCGCAGTAGTGGGGCCAGCCGGAGTCCCTGAGAAACTCCGCGGCCATGCCTTGATCGTCGGGTATGCCGCCGTTTCTGAGCAGCTGAATTTCTGAAATCAGTTTTTCCATCGCCTTCTCCACCCCCGAGCCGGCGATGGGTGTCGCCCCCGGCGTGGAGATTGGCGTTTTGGTTATTCCATGCCGCGGGCCCCGGATTTCGCCGACCGCTGCATAAAAAGCTTCAGGTTTTTTTACAGGGTGTTGCGGGAAAAGTCTTTTGCGCTGTCTTTGCAGCATCTAACCGCCAGAATATTAGATCGGCCTAAACCGAGGTCCCCTGCCTGGCCTATGATTGGTTCAGACGATCTGGCCGTGACAACAGCGCGCTGAGCGGGGGCAAAGCGTGGAACTGTGGGGCGTGGAATACAACGCGGTGTTCCTGGTGGGTCCGTGGACGGTGGAGCCGGACCGGCTGAGAATTCGCAACGGGGATCGACGCGTTTTGCTGCAGCCGAAAGTGATGCGTTTGCTGCAGCATCTCGCGGCCCGGCAAAGCGCGGTCGTGAGCCACGAGGAACTCCTGGAGGCCGTCTGGCCGGGGCGCATCGTCGAGGACGGGGCCGTGTATCAAACCCTGGCAAAACTCCGCAAGGCGCTCGGCGACGATTGCCATGCACCGACGTATATCGAAACCGTGCCCACCAAGGGGTATCGGCTGATTGCGTCGGTGATGCCGGCCGATCCGACCGACGGACAGACGAGCAAGGAAGTCCGGCAGCCGTGGGTTTCGCACCGCGGCCCCTGGCGCCCCATCTGACGGGTGCTCCCGCCGGCCATGACTTTCGGAGTCCCGGCCCGGTCCCTTCGATGATCCCGCTGCCGCCGGCCGAGGCACCGTAGACCGCCCCTGACCTGGAGACTTCCATGAAAACAAGAGAGCTGATGACCCGTTCCCTGGCCGGCGGCGAGGCCCAGGCGCGGGCGGCCCTCGCGGCGCGGCGGAAGGACCGGACCAGGGGGGTGGAGTGGGGCAGCGCGGGCGTTCTCATTGCCGAGGGCGATTCCTGGTTCGACTATCCCCGCCGGGACATCATCGACGTGCTGGAAGATCTGCATGGCTACGACGTCAACAAGGTGGCCCAGGCCGGAGATACGGTCGAGGAAATGGCCTATCAGCCAGGCCAGCTGGAGGACTTTATCCGGGCTGTCGAGAAAGTCATTGCCCGGGGACGGGTGCCCAGGGCGATCCTCCTGTCCGCGGGAGGCAACGACATCGCGGGGGACCGTTTCGAGGAACTCCTCAATCATTCAGCGGCGCCGAACCGGGGCCTGAACCTGGAAATGGTCCACGAGTTCCTGGACGTGCGGATCAAGGCGGCGTACGTGCACATACTCAGCGCCATCACGACCGTCTGCGAGGACCAGCTCGGCCACCCGGTCCCGGTGCTCACCCACAGCTACGACTACGCCGTGGCGGACGGCCGGGGTTGTCTGGGGAAGGGGCCCTGGCTGGAGCCCGGCTTCAGGGCCAAGGCGTACTTCGACATGGCGGAGCGCCGGGAGATCCTGGTAACGCTGATCGACCGGTTTCACGACATGATGGTGTCGGTGGGCAAGGTTCGCGGCCTCGGCCACGTGCACCACGTGGACCTGCGCACGCAGCTGCCCAACGATCCCAAAACCTTCAAGCGCTGGTGGGAAAACGAGCTGCATCCCACCCAGAAGGGATTCAAGGCCGTGGGTGAAGCGTTTGCCCGCACGCTGGCCGCGCTTTGAGTCCTGGATGGCGTGAGTGACGGGAACCATGCGCTGAATTCAAGGGGATGCCAAAAGCGTCGATCGTCGGCTACGCTTTTTGGAAATCCGGGAAACGCGAGCGCCCGGAAGGCGGTCAGGACATCGGAGAGGGGGAACGGCATGGCGGCATTCGCCAAACGGGTCAATCATTACGCGGCGTTCCGGTATCCCAACCGGCCCAGCACGCAGGCGCGGATCAACTGCTATGCGGTGGACGGCTATCGCCTGTATCTGATTTTCAAGGCCGTGGGGACCGATCTGCCGGTCAACAGCTACAACCCGGACATCAAGACCGGCGTGACCTATGAATCGGTCAGCCACTACCCCGCCTACCTGGATCTGCTCAGAAACGAAAAGCCGGTGTGGGTGACCTTCAACGAACAGGAGGCCTCGTTTGTGGTCTACGCCGCCGCCGAGCAGGTGGGCGAAGGGGAGATTTAGCCTCCAGCTCCGGGAACAGCATATTGCGGTCATTACCGGGCCATTGAATGGCACAGGGAGACTTTTGCAGAACCCCGCCCCGCAAACTAGCCTTGTAGGGGAGTTCGGATCCGCGTCATCGCTGTCCGGGCCCGCCATTTCGACGGCAGCGACGCCGGAGTGAAGCTTGGACAGGCAGGTCTATCGCGATTTCGACGAGTTCACGGAAGCCGTGGGTGACGTCGACTGCCGCATGACGATGAACCGCCCGGGCCGCAAGGTCTGGAGCCTGACCGGAGTATCGCTCCCTGATGTACATGTGCAGACGGGGATCGTCGGTAGCGGCAATATTCTCGAGGGACAGGCCTATCGCGACGGGTTTCTCTTCTATCTGCCGCTGACCTCCGGCTGCGCGTATTCCGCCAATGGTCAGTTGATTGAGCGGGATGCCTTCATGATTCTCGAGCCCGGGTGCGACTTCTTTCTCAGCACCGCCGAGGACCATGACTGGTGCGCTTTTTTTGTCTCAGCCCACCAGATCGATCCGGTGGCCCGGCCCTTGTCGCGGTCTCCTCTCGATTCCGCCCGCTGCCGGATCAGTCGGCCGTCTCCCGCTCTTGCGGGCGCGGTTCGCTCGAGGGTCGGTGATCTGGCTGAGGCCGCGCGTACCCCGAATTTCGAGAAATCCCCGGCGGCTCGCCACGCGGCGGCGGCGTTTTCCGCGCTGGGTACGCACATCGCCGCCCCGGGGTATCGGGAAGAGACTGCGCCCGGAGGGCGGCCGCGGCTGCCCCGGTCCCGAATCTTCAAGCGTGCCGTCGCCGCACTCCGAAAGCCGGGCGGCGGACCGACTGACATTGCGGGCCTGGCGTCACATGCCGGCGTGAGCGAGCGCACGTTGCGGACCGTGTTCAAGGAGTGTGTGGGTGTCAGTCCGAGCCGTTATCTTCGGCTGCGGCGACTGCATTCCATCCGCCGTGCGCTCAAGGCCGCGGATCCGTCAACGACGTCCGTCGGCGACATCCTGGTGCAGCACGGAGAATGGCAGTTTGGTCGGCTGGCGGG
>JARFQW010000161.1 GCA_029287575.1 Gammaproteobacteria bacterium
ATACCGGTATTCGGTGAATGGCCGATCGCGATGAATACGCCGCTCAGCGTGCGGTCCTGGGTTGCATCGGCGTCCAGCGTGCTGCGGACGCGCATCCCGTTCACTCCGGTCTCGTCGCCCAGCACCTCGTCGAGTACGTGATCCCAGACGATCTCTACATTTCCTCCCGGGCCGGCTTTTTCGAATAACCGCTTCTGGAGGATCTTTTCCGCGCGCAGCTTGTCCCGGCGATGGACCAGGGTGACTTTCGAGGCGATGTTCGAGAGATACAGCGCTTCTTCCACGGCGGTGTTCCCGCCGCCGATGACGGCCACTTCCTGGCCCTTGTAGAAGAACCCGTCACAGGTGGCGCAGGCGGAGACTCCGCGGCCCTTGAAGGCTTCTTCTGATTCCAGGCCCAGGTAGCGTGCGCTCGCGCCGGTCGCGATGACCAGCGCGTCACAGGTGTATGTTGCCTGGTCGCCTTGCAGGGTAAAGGGACGCTCACCCAGTTCCACCGTGTGAATGTGGTCGAGGATGATTTCGGTTTCGAACCGTTCCGCGTGCTGACGCATGCGGTCCATGAGCTCCGGACCCTGCACCCCGAGGGCATCGCCAGGCCAGTTGTCCACGTCAGTCGTGGTCATGAGCTGGCCGCCCTGTTCCACCCCGGTGACGAGTACCGGCTGCAGATTGGCGCGCGCGGCGTAGACCGCCGCGGCGTATCCGGCGGGGCCGGAACCCAGTATCAGCAGCCGGCAATGCTTCGTAGCGCTCATGTATAATCCTCCGGCCCTTCCCGAGGGGCCTGTATCGGGGCGCAGTTCAAGGTTTTCAAGACCGGGCGAAGGAGCCGGACACTGGCCGGGACGGCCGGGGTCCTCACCACCGCACGGAACCCGGCGCAAGGTCCGGGGAAGAATAAACGGGGAGCCGGCCGGAGCATCCGACAACGATCCGGGCCCACGCTTCTATGGTAATGATACGGCCGGGTTCCGGCAAAGCCGCGGTGCCATGAAGCGGCCAGATCTGAGGAAAGGATTATGCGGATTGGAGTGCCCACGGAAGTAAAGCCGCTGGAGGGCCGGGTCGGGCTGATCCCGGCAGCCTGCGCCGGGCTGGTCAAGGCGGGCCATGAGGTGTTCATCCAGACGGGCGCCGGCGTAAAGAGCGGCTACCCGGACGAGCAGTACGAAAAGGTCGGCGTCGAGGTCGTTGCCGATGCCGCCGCCGCCTACGGGCGGTCGGAGATGGTGGTCAAGGTGAAGGAGCCCGTGGCCGCGGATCTGGAGCACATTCGGGCCGACCATCTGCTGTTTTGCTATCTGCACCTGGCGGCCCTGCCGGAACTGACTCGCCAGTTGTGTGACATCGGCTGCACGGCCGTGGCCTTCGAGACGGTGGAGGATGCGGCGGGCCGCCTGCCCCTGCTGGCTCCCATGAGCGACATCGCCGGCCGCCTGGCGATCCAGGTCGGCACCCACCTGCTGCACCAGCCCCAGGGAGGCAAGGGAATTCTGATCGGCGGTATACCGGCCGCCAAGCGGGGCAAGGTCGTCATTCTCGGTGGCGGCGTGGCGGGCGGAAACTCGGCCGTGGTTGCCGCGGGTCTGGGTGCGGAGGTGACGGTATTCGATATGGACCGGGACAAACTCGAGCGGGCCCGTGCGATCGGCCCCAATGTTACGGGGCTGTACCCGCATTCCGAGGATGTCGCCCTGGCCGTGGCGGAAGCGGACATTGTGGTCGGCGCGGTCCTGGTGACCGGCGAACGCGCCCCCCATGTCATCAGCGAGGCGATGGTGAAGGCCATGCAGCCGGGCAGCGTGGTCGTCGACATCTCCGTGGACCAGGGTGGCTGTATCGAAACCACCCGTCCCACGACCTATGACGATCCTACCTATGTCATGCACGACGTCATCCATTTCACCGTCACCAACATGCCCGGGGCGGTGCCGAGGACTGCCTCACAGGCGCTGTCGGCGGCGATTGCGCCCTATGCGGAACGTCTGGCCGACGGGCAGTGGCGGGACCACGCTGGCTTGGTGAAGGGGATCAACGTCGAAGCCGGGAAGGTTGTTCATCCTGCGCTTTTCAAGTAACTTGATTATTTTAAACAGTTACTTACCGATAAATCCTTTTATGAGTTCTAGTTTTGGCACGCGCGTCTGAGACCGACCGCCGGCCGCTTCCGGGATCTTCGGTGCGGGCCCTCCGGGAGGGCGCGCTGTGGATTTTCATTGCGCTTGGATTGATTCTGTTCGCGGCGCTCGCCACGTACCGGCCGACTGACGCCGGCTTTTCGCATTCCGGACCCGGAGAGAAGGTACAGAACGCCGTGGGACCCGTCGGCGCCTGGATCGGCGATCTGCTGTTCCTGCTCTTCGGCAATCCCGCATTCCTGTTTCCCATACTGCTGATGTTCGCCGGCTGGCTGGCCTACCGCGCGCGCCAGGATGGTGAGCCGGTCTGTCGCCGGACGCTCATGCTCCGGATCAGTGGGTTTCTGCTGACACTGGGCGCCAGCTGTGGCCTTGCCACGCTCCATTTCTCGGGCGACGGCCTGCCGCACACCGCAGGCGGCGTGCTCGGCGACCTGGTGGGTAACGGACTCGCCGGGGCACTGAGCTTTCTCGGTGCCACGCTCCTGCTGCTCGCCTTGTGGCTGGCGGGCGTGTCGGTGTTCACCGGCGTCTCCTGGCTTGCCGTCATGGATGCCGTGGGGCGCGGCACTCTTGGGCTCGTCGACGGCATACGCGGGCGGATCTCCGGCGTTCGCGATGCCGCGGAGTCCCGCAAGGCCGCCCAGCAGCGCCGGGAGGAAGTGCGGGAGAAAAAGAAAAAGACGGTCCGCAAGGCTCCGCCGCGAATCGAGCCCGCGATCAAGCCCGTGGCCAAGAGCGAGCGGGCGGAACGGGAGCGTCAGGTGTCGCTGTTCGGGACGGGCGCACCGGGCGAGATTCCGCCCCTGTCGCTGCTCGACGATCCGCCGCCCGAGGTGGCCAAGTATTCCGAGGAAGCCCTCGAGGCCATGTCTCGTCTCGTTGAGCTCAAGCTTCGCGACTTTGGTGTTGAAGTCGAGGTCGTCGCGGTGAATCCGGGCCCCGTCATCACGCGCTTCGAGCTGCAGCCCGCTGCCGGAGTGAAGGTCAGTCAGATCAGCAACCTGGCAAAAGATCTGGCCCGCGCCTTGTCCGCGATCAGCGTGCGCGTCGTGGAGGTCATACCCGGAAAGTCCGTCGTCGGCCTGGAAATCCCGAACGAGAACCGGGACCTCGTGACGCTGGGGGAAATTCTCAACTCGGCGTCCTACGACGAGCTGAAGTCACCCCTGGCGCTTGCGCTGGGCAAGGACATCAGCGGCCAGTCGGTCGTGACTGATCTGGCCCGGATGCCGCACCTGCTGATTGCCGGCACGACCGGGTCGGGCAAATCGGTGGCGATCAACGCGATGGTCCTGAGTCTGCTGTACAAGGCGACGCCGGAGCAGGTCCGTTTGATCATGATCGACCCGAAAATGCTCGAGCTGTCGGTCTACGAAGGCATCCCGCATCTCCTGGCGCCGGTCGTGACCGACATGAAGGAAGCCGCCAACGCGCTGCGCTGGTGCGTGGCGGAGATGGAGCGGCGCTACATGCTGATGGCGGCCCTGGGTGTGCGCAACATCGGCGGCTTTAACCGCAAGGTCCGGGATGCCGCCAGTAAGGGTGAGCCCCTCAAGGACCCTTTGTGGAAGCTTCCGGAGGTCTACGACGAGGACAACCTGCCGGAGGCCGATGAGCTGGAGCCCTTGCCGTACATCGTCGTGCTCATCGACGAATTGGCCGACATGATGATGATTGTCGGCAAGAAGGTGGAAGAGCTGATTGCACGGCTTGCCCAGAAAGCCCGGGCGTCGGGAATTCACCTGATTCTTGCGACCCAGCGGCCATCGGTAGACGTGATCACCGGATTGATCAAGGCCAACATCCCGTCGCGCATCGCCTTTCAGGTGTCCTCGCGCGTTGACTCGCGAACGATTCTGGACCAGATGGGGGCGGAAGCGCTCCTGGGTCATGGTGACATGCTCTATCTGCCGCCGGGCACATCGGTACCTGAACGTGTTCACGGCGCATTTGTCGCCGATGCGGAAGTGCATCGCGTCGTGGCGCACCTGACCAAGGGCTCCAGTCCGGTGTACGTGGACGAGATCCTGGAAGGTCCCAGCCAGCCGGTTCCCGGTCTGTCTCCTGCAGCGGGAGGCGGCGACGACGGCGAGCAGGACCCCCTCTATGACGAGGCGGTCCGGATTGTGACCGAGACGCGAAAAGCCTCGATATCCGGTGTTCAGCGGCGCCTGAAGATAGGCTACAACCGCGCCGCCAGACTGGTGGAAACCATGGAAGAGGCGGGCATCGTCGGATCGCTTCAGCCCAACGGCAGCCGCGAGATTCTTGCGCCGCCGCCCCCGGAGAACTGACGCATGCGTCCTATCCTCGTTTTGCTGATACTGTCCGCGCCGCTGGCCGTGGCGGACGAAGCCCCCGAACTGGACGCGTTTCTCGCCTCCCTGGACACCCTGACGGCGCGCTTCGAGCAGACGGTGGGCATCGATGGTCAGGCTGGCGAGCAGGTCAGCCGGGGCAGCCTCAAGATCCTCCGGCCCGGCCGCTTCCGCTGGGACTACGAATCGCCCACGACTCAACTTGTGCTGTCCGACGGCCAACGGCTCTGGCTTTATGACCCCGACCTGGAACAGGTCACGGTCCGGGACATGGACGGCACGTTATCCAGCACGCCGGCCATGTTGCTCGGCGGAGAAGGTGACCTCGACGAGCACTTCAGGACCGGTGCCCGCTACGAGGAAGAGGGCGTCTCCTGGTTCGAGCTCGTGCCGCTGGCCCAGGACAGCGATTTCGTCGGCCTTCGCGTCGGTTTTTGCGGTGTCGACCTTTGTGACATGGAACTTCTCGACAAGCTGGGCCAGTACACCCGTATCCACTTCGAAAACGTGGTGATCGGGGAACCCCTGGATCCCGCGGATTTTCGCTTCGACCCGCCCGAGGGCGTGGACGTGATCAGTGAATCAGATTTCTGACCCGGCGCAGTCCCTGCGTTATCGGGGTGTGTGGATTCTGATTGGGTGGGGTCTGGTGGCCTACACCGTCTATGCCAGTCTTTCCACCTCGCCCCCTGAGGGGCCGGGCTGGCTGTCCGACAAAATGGCTCATGGCCTGACCTACTTCGTTCTCGCCGCCTGGTTCGCGGCCCTGTATCCGCCCGGAAACTACCCCATGATCGGCGCCGGCCTGCTGGTGCTGGGCATCGCCCTGGAGTTTCTCCAGGCCCGCACGGGCTACCGCTATGCCGAGCTTGCGGACGCGCTCGCCAACCTTGCCGGCATCATGACCGGCCTGGCGTTCGGCTGGGCCTCTCGCGGCCGCTGGCTTGCGTGGTTCGACCAGCGGCTGGCGGCCACGCTGCCGTGACCGACGATCTGTTTGCGGCTCCCGGGGCGATCAGCCCGTTGGCCGAACGCATGCGGCCCGCCGGGCTCGATGATTTCGTGGGCCAGGAACATCTATTGGGCCCGGGCCAGCCGCTGGAGCGCATGATTCGCGGGGCCAGCCTGCATTCGATGATCTTGTGGGGTCCGCCGGGTACAGGAAAAACGACACTGGCGCGGATGTTCGCTACCAGCAGTAAAGCCCATTTCATCGCCCTGTCCGCCGTCATGGCCGGGGTCAAGGACATCCGCCAGGCGGTAGCGGAGGCCGAGCAGGTAAGGGCTTCCCGTCAGCGTCGCACCGTACTTTTTCTCGACGAAGTCCATCGCTTTAACAAGGCACAGCAGGACGCGTTCCTGCCGTTTGTCGAAGACGGCACACTGGTGTTCGTGGGCGCCACCACCGAAAACCCCAGCTTCGAACTCAACAACGCGCTGCTGTCGCGGGCCCGGGTTTACGTGTTGAAGAGCCTTTCCGCCGGACAGCTCGTCCAGCTTCTGGAGCGGGCGCTGGCGGACTCTTCGCAAGGCCTGGGTGACCGTGCCCCGCGGTTCGGCCAGGATCAGCTCGAGTTGGTCGCACGCGCCGCCGACGGCGATGCGCGCCGGGCCCTGAACCTGCTCGAGGTAGCCGCGGAACTCGGCGAGCCCGGGGAGGCCATCAGCGACGCTCGCCTGTCGGCGGCGATGGCCGCCGGCCACCGCCGTTTCGACAAGGGCGGCGATGCGTTCTATGACCAGATATCGGCCCTGCACAAGGCCGTGCGAGGCACGGCGCCGGATGCCGCGCTTTACTGGCTGGCGCGCATGCTGGACGGGGGATGTGACCCGGCCTATGTTGCGCGGCGTATCGCGCGGATGGCCAGCGAGGATATCGGCAATGCGGATCCCCGGGGGCTGGCTCTGGCTCTGGATGCGTGGGAGGCATGGAATCGCCTCGGAAGCCCCGAAGGCGAGCTGGCGCTGGCGCAGGCCGTGGTCTATCTGGCCTCGGCTCCCAAGAGCAACGCGGTCTATAAAGCCTGGGCCGAGGCGCAGGCGGATGCCCGCGCCGGCGGATCGCTGCCGGTGCCGATGCATCTTCGCAACGCCCCGACGGCTCTCATGAAAGACCTGGGTCACGGCAAGGGGTACCGGTATGCCCACAACGAGCCCGAAGGCTTCAGCCCGGGCCAGACGTATTTCCCCGAGGAAATGCCGGCGCGGACGTATTATCATCCCGTGCCCCGCGGCCTGGAGATTCGCATCGGCGAAAAGCTGGCCGCGATGCGGCCCGCCGACGGGTCGTCTGACGATGCCGTTGACTGAGCCGGGCGCCACGCGAGGAGTCACTGGACACGCCGCCCGGTGGGCCGGCCGACGAAGAGTTCTGACCTTATGATCGACCCGAAACTTCTGCGAAGCGACCCGCGCGCGGTGGCCGCGAACCTGGCGCGGCGGGGCTATGCCTTCGATGTGGACGCCTTCGAGGCGCTCGACGAGCAACGCAAAACCCTGCAGGCCCGGGCGGACGAGCTTCGCAACACCCGCAACACGCGCTCGAAGGCCATAGGCCGTGCCAAGGCCCAGGGTGAGGATGTCCAGCCGCTCCTGGACGAGGTCGCCGATCTCGGCGACCGGCTGAAAGCTACCGAAGAGGCGTTCAACGAGCTCCGGGGATCCCTGAATCAGATCGCCCTGGATATGCCTAATCTCCTTCACGAGAGCGTTCCCGACGGGGCTGACGAATCACAGAATGTCGAACTGCGGCGCTGGGGTGATCCGCCGGAGTTCGATTTCAAACCCCTGGACCACGTCGACGTGGGTGCTCCCCTCGGGCTGGACTTCGAGTCCGCGGCAAAGATTTCCGGAGCGCGTTTCGTGGTCATGCGCGGTGCCATGGCGCGGCTGCACCGGGCGCTGATCCAGTTCATGCTGGATCTGCACACCACCGAGCAC
Organism: Gammaproteobacteria bacterium; assembly: GCA_029287575.1. Taxonomy (GTDB): domain Bacteria; phylum Pseudomonadota; class Gammaproteobacteria; order Steroidobacterales; family XN24; genus JARFQW01. The sequence continues at coordinate 7,403 of JARFQW010000161.1, forward strand.
GGCTATCGGGAGGCCTATGCGCCGTATCTCGTCAACGCCGCGAGTCTGACCGGAACGGGACAACTCCCCAAGTTCGGCGACGACCTGTTCGCCATCGCCGGTGACTCCGGCCTGTATCTCATCCCCACGGCGGAAGTGCCCGTGACCAATCTCGCCCGCGAGTCCATCGTGGATGCGGCGGATCTGCCGCTGAAGCTGGTGGCGCATACGCCGTGTTTCCGGGCCGAGGCGGGCTCCTATGGCCGGGACACCCGGGGCATGATCCGTCAGCACCAGTTCGAGAAGGTCGAGATGGTCCAGTTCACCCGTCCGGAGGATTCCTACGCGGCGCTGGAGGAACTCACCGGCCATGCCGAGACAGTCCTCAAGCGCCTGGAACTGCCCTACCGGGTCGTCGCCCTGTGCTCCGGCGACATGGGACAGTCAGCGGCCAAGACCCACGACATCGAGGTCTGGCTGCCGGGGCAGGGCAAGCACCGCGAGATCTCCAGCTGCAGTAACTGCGAGGCATACCAGGCGCGCCGCATGCAGGCCCGCTGGCGGAACCCAGAGAGCGGTAAGCCGGAGCCTCTGCACACGCTCAATGGTTCCGGGGTCGCTGCCGGACGGGCTCTCGTGGCGGTGCTGGAAAACTACCAGCAAGCCGACGGCTCGGTACGCATTCCCACCGTTCTGCAGCCCTACATGGGCGGCCTGGAGCTGCTGGAGCCCTGAACTCACGCCACCACGGCAGGGGAGCCGACGCCGGGTAGGGCAGTATCTGCCCCGGGTCAGGTCAATTACGGGATATCCGCAACCCGTCGAGATAGAGCGCGTCGATGCCGGAGTTCTCGAAGAACGCGAGCGCTTCGGAGGGCTGTTCGACAATCGGCTCGCCGGGCCCGTTGAGCGAGGTGTTCATGAGCACCGGCGTTCCGCTGAGCTCTCCCAGGTGGGTGAGCACATCATGGATACCGCCGTTTTCCGCCGTGACCGTCTGGATGCGGGCCGAGCCGTCCACGTGCGTGACGGCGGGCAGCTGGCGTGACTTCACCCGGGCCGTGAACAACATGTAGGGCGAGTGCGTCGGGCAGTCTGCAAACCAGTCCGGCATGGCGTCCTCGAGCACAACCGGAGCGAACGGCCGCCAGGGCTCCCTGCCCTTGGCCTGATTGACGCGCCGCCAGTTGTCGCCGTTGGCCGGATTGGCCAACAGGGAACGATGGCAGAGGGCCCGGGGTCCCATTTCGCTGCGTCCCTCGAACCAGGCCAGGATGCGATCTTCGTGCAGATCGCTGGCGGCCGCCCGGCCCGGGTCGTCCGGCCGGCTCACCTGAAAATTCTCTTGGGCCCGGTCTAGCGTCCGCTCCCGGTCTGCCGGGTCCACCGGGATACCGCGATACGGGGAGCGGTTGCGTTCCGCGATGACCGGGTCGACGGGCCGTCCCAGGCCGTTGTGATACAGATACAGCGCCGCGCCCACGGACAGCCCGCCGTCGTCACAGTTGGGCTCGACGAAGAGATTGCGAAACGGGCCTTCGATGTGCAGCCGGCTGTTCGCCGGACAGTTAAGCGCGCATCCACCGGTCAGACAAAGCTGGTCGGTGGCCAGCCTGCTGGCCCGCAGCGAGGCATCCAGCACCTCCGCGGCGCGCAGCCACGTTTCCTCAAACAGTTTCTGGGTGCTGGCGGCGATATCCACGCTCAGCGGGCTGAGGACCGATTCGGCGCTGCCGTAGTCGCGGGCGTAACCCCGCGTCGCGGCAAGGTCCAGGCAGTGCTTCATCCAGGCCCTGAAGGGGTCAGTCCCGTGGCGGCGCTGAAGATCGTGGAGATTGCCGGTAAACGCATCCCGGTAGAATCGCGGCTGGCCGTAAGACGACAAACCCATCAGCTTGCCTTCCGCGCCCAGGGCGTCGAATCCCAGCGCCACGCCCACGTTGCGGTAGAGGCCTCCCAGAGCCAGATGATGAGGTGCGACCACGTGGAGCTTCGAACCCTGTCCGAGCATGAAGTGACCGCTCAGATTCCTGGACGGGTTGCCGCCGTCCACCGAGAGGATGGCCGCCTGGTCGAAGCCCGAGCGATAGTATGCCGAGGCGCCGTGGCAGACATGGTGATCGACGAAATACCCGGGCAGCGTCCGGCCGAACAAGCGGACACGTAGCGGATAATGCATGCCCAGCCGAATCGGGTCGTCCAGCGCGCCGCCCGCGAGGGGCCCGGCCAGGCCCTGCAAACCGCGCTGCTGATACCAGCTCTCGTGGGTCGTATACAGATCCAGCCAGCCGTGGGACGAGATCTCCCGCCGCGCGAAGCGTTCCCACTCCGGCAGCATGCGCTTCCACCGGTCCAGAAAGAGCGGATGGGTCTCGTTCTCGCTGCGTTCAAAAAGCCGGCGCAGACCGTGCGTGAGCAGGGTGTGCGGGTCTATGTCACTGGCCCCAAGCAGTCCCACGAGCGGCGAGGCAACCGGATGTGCCGGATCTTCGCCGAGTTCCACCTCGAATCCGTCGATGAGCCCGGTGAGGATCTCGAGGTCCTGGGTCGAGACCAGCGCGCAGACATCGATATCCGCCAGGGTCAGGCCGGCGGCGGCCACGGCGTTCTGGATGATTTCGGCGTCCAGGCCCACGGCTTTCTTCACCCGGTTGTGCCGCTCCCGCAGGGCATGCACGAGCAGTTCACCGTCAGCTACCACGCTGACAGAGGCATCGTGGCCGAAATGCAGGCCGAGAACGACCATCAGGTACCCGGCCGACAGGTCATGAAAGCCGCCGTTCGAGGCGGCTCCACGACGACGGTCCGTGGCTGCCCGGAAGGGATCATACGGGGCCGGTGCCTAGGCGATTCGCGGATGATCGTGCTCGCCGCGCCACTGGCGCAGCACCTCGGCAAAGCTCCGGCAGGCGTCCACGTAGGTCAGGATGCCGGCCAGCTGGTCTTCGCGAGTGACGAGGGCAGAGCCGATCCGGCGCTCGGCCATGGAGTCGAGCACGACCTCCAGTCGGGTATCGATGTCCACCGAAAACGCCGTGTAGACGCAAACATCGATCACCTGCATGGCTTCCCGAGGCGGCAATCCCAGCGTCGGGTCCAGGGCGAACTTCACGTCCCGGTCGGTGATGATGCTGTGCAGTTCGCCGTCCTTTTTCACCGGCAGGTGGCGCACGTCATGCTCCTGCATCATCTGTCGGGCCTCCAGCAGTGGAGCACTGGCCTCGATCCAGTAGGGAAAGGGTGTCATGACGGACTTCAGCAGGGGGATTCGCACGCTAGGGGGCCTCGTTCTGCGCGGCAATGAGTTGGTTCAGGGCGGCAATGTCGTTAACCGGGTGGCCCGTTGTCAAGGCGAGACGCTGCAGACCGCAGACGCTGACCGCGTCGGTTATCGCACCGTCCAGCGTCATCGCCACGGCCTCGGACAGGGGCACGCGTTTCAGTTCCAGGTCTTCGGTTTCCTCGGGGTCGGGGTCGCCGGCAGCCAGGTCCGTAGCCAGGTAGATATGGGCGATTTCGTCGGTGATGGAGTTGGACATGTCCAGGGTGGCAATCCGCCCGATGCGTGAGGCCGTGAGGCCGGTTTCCTCCCTGAGCTCCCGAAGGGCCGCGGTGACAAGGGCCTCGCCGAGCGGTGCGCCGCCTTTCGGGATTTCCCAGGACCACTTGTCCAGCGTGTAGCGCTCCTGGCCCACCAGCCAGGTGTAGCCGTCCGTATCCACCGGAATGATGCCGACGGCCCGATTCAGAAACCTGACGTGGCCGTAGTCGTTCTGGCCGCCGCCGGGGTTGGTCACCCGATCCTCGAAAACCTCGAACCAGGGATTGCCGAAAATCCGGCGGCGCTCGTGGCGCTGCCAGCCCCGCCGGTCCCGCGCTCGCTGGGAATCCCCGGTCACCGGGAAGGAATCAGTAGAGCATGGACCGGACCCGCAGCGGCCGGCCGTCCACGATCATTCCGTCGAAGCGTTCTTCCAGCTGGCTGAGTACGGCCGGGTCCGCGATGACATCGACGATGGCCTGGACGCCGTGAAGTTCCTTGTGGTCCCGGTTCACGGTCAGCTTCACGACGTCGAGTCGGCTCTCCAGGAGCTTCTGTATCTCCTCGTCGGTGATATCGTCACGAAAGCCCTGAATCATCAAGGTGTGCGCCATGCCGGCCTCCTGTGTGCCGCAGGAATAAATTCACTAACTCAATAATAACAGCGCCCCCACGGCGGCCACGAGCCCGTAGACGATCATGGGGACGACGGTGCGCTTCAGGATAGCCCCTTCCTGACCGGCCACGCCCAGGATCGAGCAGACCGCGACGATGTTGTTGATACACACCATGTTGCCCATGGCTGCACCGACGCTCTGCAGGGCCAGGACGGTGGCGGGGGCAAGGCCGAGCTGGTCGGCGATGGAAAGCTGGATACCGCCGAAGGTGAGATTGGAAATCGTGGCCGAACCGGAAAAAAACGAGCCCACGGCTCCGAGCCATGCGGCGAACCAGCGCCATCGCTCGCCCACGGCGTCGGCAAATGTGCCGCCGATTGTCTGGACCATTGACGCCTCGCCGCCCACCATCAGAAGACGCACCATGACGAGGGCGCCAAGCAGCGCCACGATGGGCAGCTTCATCCGGTCCCAGCTCTCCAGAGCGACACGATGAATCGCGCCGCGATTCATGCGAAAAACCAGGAAGCTCAGGCCCGAAATCAGGAAGAACGGGATCAGGGCGGGCACATACAGCGCCTTGTAGCTCCAGGCGGCTTCCGGTCCGGCGACACCGAAGATGCCTTGCAGGCTGATGACGAGCGCGGGACTGATACTGAACTGACCCAGCCCGCCCAGCGAAAAAGCAGCGACCGGTTCGCCGGCGTTGAGCAGCTGCTTGATTCCGAGCTGGGGAATCCGCGTCACGATAAGTAGCAGCAAGGTACCCCATAACGGGAACGTGGCCCGTACAAGCTGTCCCGCGGAGACATCGGACGGGTGCGGGGCTGAGTCCGTGCCGCCCAGCCCGATACCGAAACGGGCGAGCGCCGCGGTCGCGGCCAGCCCGACGGCGCCGCCAACCAGCGCGGGAAACTCGTAGTTGACCGCCGCTATGCCCAGCTGCGGCAATACGCAGGCGTAGACGGAGAGGAGAACGAATACGAGAGATCCGCGAATCTCGGCCCAGGAGAAAATAAAACGCAGCGCCATCACCGGGATGACCGCCGCGGCGAGCGCGTGGAGAATGGCCGCATTGAAACCGGTCTGCAGCAGGGTGGCATCGTCGAGCCCGAGCGGACCGAACCCGAACCAGGTGGGTGTGCCTACTGCGCCGAAGGAGACCGGGACGCTGTTCATGACCAGGGCCACCAGGGCGACGCGCAGGGGAGGAAACCCCAGCCCGACCAGAATGGGGGCGGCAAGGGCGGCCGGCGTGCCGAATCCGCTGGCTCCTTCAATGAGGAAGGCGAAGGCCCAGCCCACGAGCATCACCTGGGCAACGCGATTGCCGGTCACGCCGTTGAGCCAAGCCCGCACCGTATCCATGGCGCCGGACAGTTCCATGGTCTTGAAGAGAAAAATCGCTCCCCAGATGATCGTGATCGGGGTAAGCGCCTCGAGCAGGCCCAGAAGGACGGTGGCGTTCGCCTGGTTGGGGTCGGAATCGAACCACACCAGCTTCACCAGCCAGGTCACCAGCGCCACGATCGGCAGGGCAATGTGGGATGCCATCCCGTTCGGCTTTGTGAGGAGCACGATCAGCAGGACGATGGGAAAAACAGCAAAAAGAAAATCCATCGACGATCCCCGGCGAGGCACGCCCGTCAGTTGCCGGCCCCGGCCGACCCGAAGATTCTATCC
>JARFQW010000204.1 GCA_029287575.1 Gammaproteobacteria bacterium
CTGAGCTGGCCGGTGCCGATCATTGGCAGGACATCCACCGCGTCGTCGCGTATGCAGCGCACGTTCCTCGCGCCGTTCGCTTCGACGGCCAGAAGCAGGTGGCCGATACCCGGCTCATGGACCTCGATACCCAGGTAGTCCCGTTCGGGATGGCGCAGCGCGAGTTCGGCGAGGCACTCGCCGTCGCCGAAGCCGATCTCCAGGATTCGGGCAGCGTCCCGCCCGAAAGCCGCGGCCAACTCCAGCGGCTCCCCGGTGAGGTCAATGCCGAACTCGGGCCAGAGCGTCTCGGCCGCCCGGGCCTGGGCCCGGGTGACCCGTCCCGTGCGCCGGACAAAGCTCCGGACCTGCCGCCGGCCGGTTTCCGTTTCCGCCACGGAGGCTAGAAGAACGTTCCGTCGACGGGAGAGGACGCGGAGGCGTAGCGCTTGCGGGGAATGCGCCCGGCCAGGAACGCTTCGCGCCCGGCCTGCACGGCCTTGTTCATGGCCGACGCCATCAGGACCGGGTCCCGGGCTCCGGCAATGGCCGTGTTCATCAGCACCCCGTCGCAGCCCAGTTCCATGGCCACCGCCGCATCTGACGCGGTGCCGACGCCGGCGTCCACGAGGATCGGCACGGTAGCGTTCTCGACGATTTCCAGGATGTTGTAGGGGTTGCGCACGCCGAGTCCCGAGCCGATAGGGGCGGCCAGGGGCATGACCGAAACGCACCCCAGTTCTTCCAGGCGTTTCGCGATGATCGGATCGTCGCTCGTATACACCATGACCTCGAAGCCGTCGTCCACGAGGGTTTTCGCGGCCTCCAGCGTGGCGGGTACGTCCGGATAGAGGGTCTTCTCGTCGCCGAGCACCTCCAGTTTCACCAGTGTGTGGCCGTCCAGCAGTTCCCGGGCGAGCCGGCAGGTCCGCACGGCGTCAGCGGCCGTGTAGCACCCGGCGGTATTGGGCAGGATCGTGTAGTGATCGGGACTCAGGAAATCCAGCAGATTGGGCTCACCCGGATCCTGGCCGATGTTCGTGCGCCGGATGGCTACGGTGACGATTTCCGCGCCGCTGGCCGCAATGGCGTCGCGGGTTTCCTCGAAGTCCCGGTACTTGCCGGTGCCAACCAGCAGCCGGGAGGTAAACGAGCGGTCACCCATCCGCCAGTCATCCGTGCGGGGGCTATGGGATTCTGCGGCATCGGCCATGAAGCGTCCTCTTGCGGATTTCAGCCGCCGCCGACGGCGTGGACGACTTCCACGCGGTCTCCGGCGGCCAGTCGGTGGGTCTCGTGAGTGCTCCGGGGCAGGATTTCGCCGTTGACTTCCATGGCGAAACGCTTGCCCTCGAGGCCGAGCCGGCGGACCAGCTCCGAAGCGGTGCAGTGGTCGGCCAGCTCGGTGGGTTTTCCGTTGACGGTGACCTGCATGCGTTGCGACCCGAACCCTTGGATTTCCGGCGCATCTGCCGGGCGCAACAGTTTACCCCGCCCGGGCGGAGGGATCAGCCCGAACGGGAGACGGCCGCCACGAGGCAGCCGTCGGTTATGGCTACCCCATGGAGACCGGGGTAGAGGTCAGGGCGTCACGTCGATGATCCTGCCTTCCCCTCCTTCGGGATAGGCAGCAGCGGTCAGCGATCCGCCCAGACCTCCGGCTGCGGTATCCGCCGTGAGGTAGTTGAACAATGCCAGCTGGTAACTTACGCCCACGTTGGTAAACGCCACGCCACGATAGGGATACTGGTCGCCGCCCCGGGCCAGGAAGTCGATCGTGGCGATGGGAATATCGGCGCCCGGCACTACGGCTCCACCGGAGATGATTGCCGTGCCGTCGTCAAGGGTTGCGTCGATGATCCGGCTGCCGGCGGTGATCTGGTTACCGTCGTCGTCGCCCTCGCGGGGGGTGCCCGCCCGGCTGTAGGTGAACTCGATGCCCGCAACCTGGGCGAAACGGCCGCTGCCCGCCTCGATCGCGGAGACGGCGTTCTCCAGGATCTCCTTGAACTGCTCTCGCGGCACCGAGGCGATGCTGACGAAGTTGGAGAATGGCAGCATTTCGAAGGTGCTCAGCTCGGTCAGGCCATTGGCGGCGCAGTCGATGATCGAGTCGTTCCGGATGCCGCCGCCGTTCTGGATGGCCACGACCGGGACCGGCGCGCCGAAATCGGCAGCCAGGCTGGCGCCCTGCCACAGGAGAGCGTCGGCGATGAGGTTGCCCTGGTTGGTTTCGCTGTTGCGCACGCCGGCCTCCACGATGGTGAAGGGCTCGTCGGTCACCTGGCCGCGGATGCCGTTGAGGCCGACTTCGCAGTTCCCGGGTTCGACAATGGCATTGTCGGCAAGGCCGGCCACGAAGCTGTCCACCGGCGCCAGCACCTGTTCCGCCACGAAGGCGTCGGGCTCCACGGCGTCCTCGTTGTCGCCGCCGGCCACGCGCAGCGGACCGCTGGCCTCTTCGTCAATCCCGATCACCTCGCCGGCCTCGTCGAACCGCACGACCAGCTGGCCCACGTACTCATAGTTCCCCGCGGTCGTTACCACCGGTACCGATCGGCCGTCCGCGTCGACAGCAGTGAGCGGATAGGGACGGGCGGCCTCGTCGCCGGGAATGAGCAGATCGTCGTCGTTGGCGAGCAGTTCGTCGCCGCCGCCGGCAATCGCCACGTCAATACCGCGAAGGCGGGTGATCAGATCCAGGTCCTCGTCCACGCCCTGCAGGTGGGAGATCAGGACGATCTTGTCGACACCGCTGGCCACAAGCGCATCGACTTCCGCCTGGATGGAGGTTTCCACATCGTTGATCACGATATTGGGGCCGGGCGTGGAAATGTTGGACAGGGCCTCGGTCGTGGCGCCGACGATGCCGACGTCGAAGCCCGCGGTATTGACGACCACGCTGCCGGCGATGCGGCCGGCGGCGGCAAGCCCGGCGAGTTCGGGTTCGGCGGACACGTCCAGGTTGGCCGACAGGAACGGCACCTGGGTGTTGGGATGGTCCTCGATAAAGTCCGCGAGCCTGGCCGGGCCGAAGTCGAGATCGTGGTTGCCGATGCACATGGCGTCGAACTCGATGTAGTCCAGCGCGATGGCGTCATAGATCTGGCCGCCGGCGTCGCGGTTGTCGAAGCCGGCGGTCAGGTCCGGGCTGGCCAGGGTGTTATCGCCGGATGTCAGGGTGAGCACACCCCGGGGCGTGCTGCTGCCCGGTACGGCCGCGACGGCGTCTTCCTGGAGGGTGTTGACCAGGGTCGCGAACCGGTCGATGCGGCCAAAGTCCTCCCCGCCGCGCAGTTTCGATTCCCCGTCATTGATATGCAGTAAGGTGAGAGAGAAGGCGGCGGCGCCGCGGCATTCCAGGATCGAGGAGTCGGTGATCTCATCGTCGTCCAGCACGCCGTTGCGGTTGCGGTCCAGACCGGAGTTGGCGATGGTGCCGCCGTCCGGGCACTCGGCATCGCCCACAGGGATCTCGGCGAAAGCGACCAGGGAGCTAAAGCCGTTGTTGCCGTCGTCGCCGTCACAGCCGGCGACGAGCACGGAAACACAGAACGCGAGAAGAAGATGACGGCCGAGGGGCCGTCCGGGAAACTGGGCTGGGAGCATGTCGGGCTGACCTCGCTGGCGAAAAGGGTGTCAAGCGCTGCGATCGGCCACGTTATGTCCAATTCGTTTCGATCAGGTGTTCGGAAAATGACAGCTTTTCTACAGCGGGCCGGCGGGGTGTGTCCGGCACTCGCCTGCCTGGCCGGGCTCCTGGCTGCGGGCTGTGCCTCGCCACCCCCCGCGGATCCGTCGGACGGCCCGTGTGCGGCCTGCGTGTTTGCGTTCGAGCAGTGCCTGCCGAAAGACGACTACGGGCCCTGTATGGAGATGCGCCGTTTCTGCACTGGCTGGTGCGAAAAGGCCCGGACCTGCGAGGAAGGCTGCGAGGGCGCGAACTGGGGCTGCGAAGCGGCGCAGACACGCCGGGCCACCTGCGACCGGCTGGTGGAATCGTGTCCCGCCTGGTGCAACGGCAACCCACCGCCGTAAACGGGGCGCTGCTGGTCCCCTGAACGAGGATCCCGTACATTCCGGAGTCCGCCGGAATTCGCAGCGCCGATCTCCGCGGTCCCCGTCCCGAGCCGGCTCGCCGGCGTTCGTCGCGGGCCAAAAAAAATCACGCAACACAGGAAACATGCCGTGCATCGACTGGTTCTCACCTTCGCCATTCTTCTCGGATCGGTTTGTGCCGCAGTGCAGGCTGCAGACCCGCTGGGCGCGGAAACTCTCTGGCAGCTGCAGCGCCTGGGTCCGCCGAGTCTTTCACCCGACGGATCGCGGGCCGTGTTTACCGCCACCCGCTATGACGAAGACCATGACGACGGAGAGTCGGCCGTGTGGATGGCGGACACGGACACGTTGTCCACGCGACAGCTCACGGCGTATGCAAAAGGCACCGGCAATCCGGTCTGGAGCCCCGATGGCCGCTGGATTGCGTTTACCGCCAAGCGAGGGGATGACGAGGCCAGCCAGGCCTACGTGCTGCCCACCGACGGCGGTGAGGCCCGCGCGCTGACCGATGTGCCCACGGGCGCGTCGGCGTTGCACTGGTTTCCCGATTCCAGCCGGCTGGCGTTTGTCAGCCGCGTCTGGCCCGACCTGGAATCGTGGGAGGACCAGGGCGAGCGGCTGACCGAGCGCAAGGAATCGAAATTGACTGCCAGGGTGTGGGACCACTCGATCATGCGCTGGTGGGATTCCTGGATCGACGACCGCGAAGCGCATCTGTATTCCGTGGGTGTGGCGGGCGGCGAGGTAACGGCTCATACCCTGGGAACCGGCTTTGAGCTGCCGCGGATCAACCCGGGCGCGGATCATTTCGACGTGGCGCCCGACGGCAAGGAAATCGCCATCGTCGCCAACACCTCGGGCTCCCTGACAGAGATCAACAACGATGTCCTGGTCATTCCCGTCGCCGGCGGAGAACCCCGCAATATCACGCCCGACAACGAGGGCGCGGATTTCCGTCCCCGCTACAGTCCGGACGGCCGCTGGATCACCTTTTCCCGCCAGACCATTCGCGGGTTCTATGGCGACACCCGGCGTCTGATGCTGCACGATCGCCGCGCCGCGTCGAATCGCCGGCTGGCCGCTGACTGGGACCGTTCGGCGGACGGCATGGTGTGGGCGCCCGACAGCAAGCAGCTTTTCGGCGCCATCGACGATGCCGGGGTACGGCGGGTCTACCGGGTGAGCGTTCCGGCCGGCGAGCCCAGCGCGCTGACTGGCTATACCTCGGTGGCCGCCCTGGCCGTGGCGGGCGACGCCCCGACACTCGTCGGCCTGGAGCAGAGCTTCGTGCAGCCGCCCACCCTGGTACGCATCGATCCGCGAAACGGCGATCTGACCCCCCTGTCCGATCTCAACGACGATGTCATGGCCGCCGTGGATACCGGATCCTACGAAAGCGTCACCTACGAGGGCGCGAACGGGGCCGAGATCCAGATGTGGGTCAACTATCCGCCCGGGTTCGACCGCAGCCGCAAGTGGCCCCTCTATCTCCTTCTGCACGGCGGTCCGCACAATGGGATCACTAACTCGTTCCACTTTCGCTGGAATGCGCAGTTGTTCTCCGGCTGGGGCTACGTAACCGCATGGCACAACTTTCACGGTTCCAGCGGTTTCGGCCAGGCATTCACCGATTCCATCAATCCCGAGCGGGCGCAGATGCCCTACGAGGATACGATTGCCGCAGCGGAGTGGTTTGCCGGTCAGTCATGGATCGATAGCGACCGGATGGCGGCGGGCGGCGGCAGCTACGGCGGCTTTCTCGCGAGTACGCTGCTGGGCCGGGAGCATCCCTTCAAGACGCTGGTGGCCCATGCCGCGGTCTACAACGATTTCACCCAGTACGGTGCCGACTACGGCGCCATGCGCCGCCGGCACGGGAATTTCTGGGACGACCCCGAGCAGTTTCGTCGTAACTCGCCGCATTTCGGCGCCGGCAATTTCAAGACGCCGACCCTCGTGATCCACGGCGAGAAGGACTACCGGGTGCCCCTGAACCACGGAATCGAGCTGTTCAATACCCTGCAGACCCGCGGCGTGCCCAGCAAGTTCGTCTACTATCCCGACGAGAATCACTGGGTGCTCAAGCGCCAGAATTCCCTGTTCTGGTATGCGACCAAACAGGCCTGGCTCGAGGATTACATCGGCACCGGTCCGGGTTCCTGAGCCTCTTTGGGGTCGCGAACCCCTACAGAATCGCCTGTGCCGCGGTGCCGGGGTTTGCGGCCTTTGCCCGGCGGGCCGGAGGGCCTCGACAAGGCTTGTGCAACCTCCCGCGGGTGACTGTCGGGGTGCCACGGGAGGACCCGGCAAATGGTTTGCGCAAGCCTCCTGTCGCGTGCAACTGCGGAAAATCGGTAGAGACACCTGCCGACTAGCGGCTATGATGAGCCCTGCCGCCCTGTGATCACACCGTTGCGGCGTATAGGAGGGGTTACTGATGAGATATGGCTTTTCGGTGGTCCGGCTCGGCCTTGCGGCCGTGGCGGCATCCACCATCCTGATATCGGCGGCTTTGGCCGACGATTACCCCGAGGGCTGCGTCGACTGCCACGTGCAGACACAGGGGGCGGCGGTGGATTTCCGGCTGAATTCGCTGCTTCGGCAGATTGGCCATCCCAGGGTGGACCGGCTCAAGACGATCCCGACAGCCTGTAATCGCTGCCACGCCGACGAGGGTGGCGGGGAAGACGACGGGACACCCAAATTTTCGCAGCTCATTCACATCGTCCACTTCGACGTGCCCAGGACGAACACCTACGTCCAGCAGTTCGGCGGCAAGTGTCAGCATTGCCATGCCATCGACGTGGATGCGGGCGAGGCCGTCGTGAAGAGCGGCGAGCGGAACTGGTAGAGGGCGGCAGCATGAAAAAGATACTTGCTTTGATCAGCACGCTCGCCGTTGTCGCGGGCTTCGGATCCGCCATCGCCGATCCATATCCCGAGGGTTGTGTCTCCTGCCACGTGCAGACCGAGGGCGCCGACATGCGCCTGAGCACACTGCTGGAAATGAAGGGTCACGCCAGGGGCGCGAACCGCACCGTCGAGGTGCCCACGGGCTGTAATCGGTGCCATGCACCGGACGGTGAAGGCGTCGCCCCGTCAACACGGACGCTCGTTCATTCCATTCATTTCGAGTACCCGCTGGAAAACACCTTCGTCACCCAGTACGGCGGAGAGTGCACCCACTGCCACGCAATGGACGGCGCGACCGGCAAGGCCGTCATCAAGACCGGCAAGCGGAACTGGGAATACCACGTCGGCGAGTAGCCCGACGCGCCTTGACGACTGAAAGACCGGCGGCTGTTCTGACGGCCGCCGGTCTTTTTTAGCCTTCAATTCCCGACGCCGCCGCTTGGCAGGCCCGGCCTGTCGCAACAAGGACTGTCGCGACGAGCACTACGGCGGGTGGCCGGATGTGGCGGCGACCCTCAGGGCGCGCCGGACACGTCCGGGGCAGGTCAATCCGCCAGGTTTCAGACGGCGGCGGCCACCCGCGCGGAGGCGAGCCCAGCCGCCGGGGCCCGGTCCGCTCTTGCTTCGGACAGGGATGCGAGGTCCGCCAGCACCGCCAGCGCGGTGGGCCAGCGCCCGGCGCCCGCACCCGTGGCGCGGACGACCTCGCCGGTTTGCAGCTCGATTTCCAGACGGTTTCCCACACCCCGCGCTCCGGCGAGAAACTCTCCGCAGGGCAGGGCCTCCGGCTGCACCGCGGCCGAGAGTCCGGCATGGGTGCGTTTGGCCCTGGCCACCAGCCGGATCACCTGGCCGGTGCCTGCCCGGGGCAGGCGGCGAATACCGCGCGCGGCCGGGCTGGGCGTCATGCCCCAGGCCTCCCGGGACAGGATGGCGAGCTTGCTTGCCGCGTCCGCACCGTCGATATCCATCGATGGGTCGGCCTCCGCAAAGCCGGCCTGCTGGGCGCTGCGTAAGGCCGTGTTGAAGGCCTCGCCGCCGGCCATGCGGTCCAGCACATAGTTGCAGGTGCCGTTCAGAACCCCGGCAATGCGGGCCACGGCGCCCCGGCCGGAAGCCTGGCGCACCGCTTCTATGGCCGGCATGCCGCCGCCCACCGCGGCCGCGCCGGCCAGGGGCACACCGTGGCGCATGGCAATCTCGCTCAGGGCCACACCCCGCTCGGCGAGCAGCGCCTTGTTGGCGGTGATAACTGCGACGCCCCTCGACAGTGCCGCGCTGACGGCGTCTCCGGCTGTCTCGACACCGCCGATCAGCTCGATGACGACGTCACATCCTGAGTTCACGACATCGCGGTAGTCACCGGTGACCGGGGCTGCCGTGGGCAGTTCAGGCCGGTGCCGGGTAGCGTCTCTGACGGCAATACCGGTGACTTCGAACAAAGCCGGCAGTCTCGACAGATGGGTCAATACACCGATCCCTACCGTGCCGGCGCCAAGCACCCCGACCCGCAACGGCCGGCCGTGCCAGCCCCGGTCACAAACCCAGTCACGAGTGTCGGGAAGATCGCCGACGCGGGTGCCGGCCTGTGCCAGCGGGCCGGTAATCTCGAAAGCCAGCCGCCGGCGCGCCGCGAACCTCACAGCCCGGGATTGAACGAGGGGACCGCCCACCGCAAGGGCGGTGTTCCAGTGGGCTGTCCGGAAGCGCCCGGGACGTTGCAAGCTGCCCGCCGGATCCCGCTCGTAGAGCCCGTCCACGTCCTTGCACAGCACGCACTCATCGGCGCCGAGTTCGCTGGCGACGAACAGAGCAGTGAGGTCTGAGCCGCCGCGACCCAGCAGGGTCGGCTGCCCCTGAATATCGACGCCGGCAAACCCCGGCATGATGACCACGGGATCGTTGTCCAGCAGACGATTGAGGCAATCGCGGTCCAGCCCCACCGGCTCCCCCTCCAGCGGCGAGCCCGCGGTCACCAGCCCGGCCTGGGCAACGGAAGCAAGCTGGCAGCCGATACCGGCCCGCTCCAGCGCCAGCGCGAGCAGCAGAGCGGAGCGCTCCTCACCGGTCGCGAGCAGCCGGGCGTAGGTCGCCGGATTGGTGCCGCCCGCGACGCCGGCGCTTGCCGCCAGCCGGTCCGTGTCGTCGCCCATGGCCGAGACCACGGCGATCACGCGCATGCCGCGCGCAAGCCGGCTGTAGATCGCCGCGGTGGCGACCAGCAGGTCCTCGGGGTCCCGCAGCACGGAGCTGCCCAGTTTGATAACGGCCAGCGGCGGGGATGAGTCGAAACGAAGCGCGGTCATGTCGGTTCCTTCATGGCGGTGTGGCGAGATCACTGAACAGGATCAGCAGACCTGGGCGCTGAAGGACGACCGGCGGGCGGAGCGGGTGCTCTACGCGAAAAAAAACCCGCTCAGCCAAAGACAGAGCAGGCGTGCTCGCTTTAGCTGTATTTATCAGGCGCCCGCAAGCTGGTCATCAAATCGGCGCAGTCGTTACGGTAGGCCGGGCTCCGGTCATCGTCAAGCCCTCAGATTTCCCTTGACGCCGCGATCCGTCCCGGCTTAGGTTAAAGACGCTCATCGAGACCGGCTGAGGGACAGGCCCTTGGACGCCGGGGCAACCTGCGGGACTAACCCTCCCGAAAGGTGCCAACTCCTGCGGAGCCGCCCGCGTTGCGGGCCAGAGGCTTCCGAGAGATGAGTCGCTGTCTCGAGCCGACCGGCCAGTGAGACGGCGACACCCCCGACCGGGGTCTCTCCGCAGAGTGCCGATGAGCATGTCGAAGACATGACAACGGCACCGATGGAGACCTCGAACATGACCGCCAGCACCGCCGCCCGCGCCAACACCGCTACCGCGTGGTCCCCCTCTGTACGGAAACACCGCTCGCCGGCGACCCACCAGGGTCGTACCGCGGCCCACGATTTCCTCGTACCCCTGAGCGGCCTCGATCTCGAGTCCCCCGATGCGACCCCCCTCGGCCCAAACGAACACGTTGTTGCCCGGCTGATCGGTCCCAAGGACGCGCCCGCATGCGCCGTGCTCGGCGGAATCTCCGCCAGCCGCGTGGTCGCCGACGCCAACGGCGAGAAGGGCTGGTGGCGTTCCCAGGTCGGCCCCGGCCGCGCCATGGACACCGCGATCAACCAGGTCCTGAGCTTCGAATGGTTCGCGCCGGAGGCGTCGTCCACCAGCATCACGCCGGGCGATCAGGCCCGGGTGCTGGAACGGGCCCTGGACGTGGCGGGCATCGAGCGGCTCGACCGCCTCGTTGGCGCGTCCTATGGCGCCATGGTCGGCCTCCAGTTCGCCTGTCTGGCACCCGAACGCCTGGACCATCTGACAGCCATCAGCGGTGCCCACCGGCCCCATCCGCTGGCCACGGCCTGGCGGGCGATCCAGCGCCGGATCGTGACCCTGGCCAGCGACGGCGGCGATCCGCGGACCGGCGTGGAGCTGGCCAGGGCTTTGGCCATGACCACCTATCGATCGCCGGACGAGTTCGCGGAGCGATTCGACGGTCCGGCGGATGATTCGGGCGAGCGGCTCCGGTTCCCGGTCGAGG
This sequence comes from Gammaproteobacteria bacterium, assembly GCA_029287575.1. Taxonomy (GTDB): domain Bacteria; phylum Pseudomonadota; class Gammaproteobacteria; order Steroidobacterales; family XN24; genus JARFQW01. Next base: position 10,523 of record JARFQW010000204.1, read on the forward strand.
AATACCTGGATGCGAGGGGCCGGGATTTTGCCGAGCGATTTTCCGCGCAGCGCTTTCAGACCCTGTCCGAGTCCATCGACCTCCAGGACGCCCGGCCGGAGGAGGGCACCGTACCGGCGGTCTTCGCGGGGGTCTGCCAGGACCTGCTCGTACCGCCGGCCCAGATGGAGGAGCTGGCCCGCCGGTGGGCGGGGCCTGCGCGCCTGATCCTGTTTGATTCCGTGTTCGGGCACGACGCGTTTCTGAAAGCCGATGACGCCATTGCCGCCGTGCTCGGCGATCTGCGGGGAGCCTGTCATGACTAAGACGATCCATACCCATTCCGCCACCGCTACGGCGGACGTTCCCTGCAGCACCCACACGAGCTGCGTGCGGTCCGGCGTCGGGGCCGACTCCGCTCACGGCGCGGTGATGCCGCCGCTGTACCTGTCCAGCAACTACACTTTCGAGGGTTTCGATCAAAAGCGCGCCTACGACTACACGCGGACCGGAAACCCGACCCGGGATGCGCTGGGCGACGCTCTCGCCGAACTCGAAGGCGGTGCCGGCGCCGTGGTCACGGCCTCGGGCATGGCGTCGCTGACGGTGATCTGCCATCTGGTCAAGGCGGGGGAGCGTATCGTCGCGCCCCATGACTGTTATGGCGGCACCTATCGCCTGCTCTCGACCCTGGCCGAGCGGGGTCATTTCGACGTGGACTTCGCGGACCTCACGAATCCGGAAACCCGGCGAACGGCGATCGCCGCCCGCCCCAGCCTGGTGCTCGTTGAAACGCCGAGCAATCCTCTCTTGCGGATTACCGATATCGCCGCGGTATGCGCGGAGGCCCGGTCGGTCGGTGCGCTGGTTGTGGCTGATAACACGTTCTTGTCGCCGGCCCTGCAAAAGCCGCTGGACCATGGTGCCGACATCGTCGTGCATTCCACCACCAAGTACCTCAACGGCCACAGTGACGTGGTCGGCGGTGCCCTGATCGCAAAGGACACGGCACTTGCCGAGAAGCTGGCCTGGTGGGCCAACTGCCTCGGGGTGACCGGTGCGCCCTTTGACAGCTACCTCACGCTGCGGGGCGCCCGGACCCTGTTCCCGCGCATGCGCCAGCACTGCGAGAACGCCGCCGCCATCGCCGTGCTGCTTGCGGATCACCCCGCGGTGAAGCAGGTGTACTTCCCCGGACTGACAGACCATCCGGGCCACGAGCTGGCCCGTCGCCAGCAGGCGGGATTCGGCGGCATGCTGAGCTTCGAGCTGGCCGGAGGCGAAGCGGAGGTGCGCGCGTTCCTCGCCGCGCTGAACTACTTCGCGCTGGCGGAATCCCTCGGTGGCGTGGAGAGCCTGATCGCCCATCCGGCGACCATGACCCATGCGGCGATGGCGCCGGAAGCGCGCCGTCGCGCGGGCATTGCCGACACGTTGATCCGGGTTTCGGCCGGCATCGAAAGCGCTACCGATTTGTGCGCCGACCTGGACCAGGCCCTCGGGCGGGCGCTGGCGGCGGGGCCTCGCTGCTCGGCCGTGGCGTGATCGCCGGGCCCGGGCGGCGGGGTTTCGACCGGCGCCTAGCGGCCGGCGAGCTGCGTGCTGTAGAGCACGTCGCCGTCCCGTGAAACCGCGCGGGCCTCGATACCGTCGCTGCCGATCTCAAACCAGAGGAACCCCAGCCGGCCGGAGACGAACCGGGCGGCATCGCCCGGCGCCACGTCCCGGTTCTGGCTGCCGGCGCCGCTGATGGCCTGAACGAGTCCCTTGCGGGGCTTCTGGATCTCCAGATGGTGCTCGTGGCCGGCGATGTAGAGCACCACGTTGTTCGCCTGGAGGACCGGCGCGAGCCGTTCGACAAGGTCCGCGTGGTCCCCGTAGCGGCCCAGGGACGCCCAGATCGGGAAATGTCCGAAAACAATCTTGTGGTCGGCATCGGACTTTGCGAGCGCGGAGTTCAGCCAGGCAAGGCCCGTCGGCTGGGCCCCGAAGGGAGCGTCCAGGACCATGACGTCGATGCCGAAGAAATCCACGCTCCGGTCCTGGGCCTGGCGGCGAAACACGTAGTGATGATCCGGCATGTGCCAGCGGGCGCTCCGCCGTGAATACTCGATCTGCGCTTTCGCATCGCCCTTGTGGTCGTGATTGCCGGCCACGGCGTGGAAGGCGATAGGGAGCCCCGCCGGGTCATACACGGACTCGAAGTGTGACTGCCACAGCGGATCCTCCGCCGACTTCACACCCCGGGAGTAGAAATTATCGCCGAGCAGCAGCACGAAATCCGCACCCCAGTCGCGATAGGTGGCGGCCATTTGCCGGGCTACCTGGCGCTGGGCGGGGCCGCCCGTACCGAAGTCGCCAAGCGCCATGAAGCGCAGCGGCTCGCCGTCAGCCGGTGTCGAACGGTCGCAGCCGGTGACCACCACGAGCGCGACGATGATCGCGGCCACCGCGGCCGCGAGCCAGCCGCGCCGGCCCGCCGTGCTGGCGCGCTGTACCGGGCTTCGGCTAGTCATCCTTGCCTCCGGCAACCAGTTCATGGCGGCAATGTATCCGCTGATCCCGGTCCTCGAGGGTCAGCGCGAGGCGATCGCCGGTAACGCCGATCCGGACGAATCCCTGGCGCGGGGCAAGACAGGCGATGCCCGGCCCCGGTACGGGATCACTGATCATGGCGCCGGCGCCGCCGGTGACGTGCACCAGGCCGGCTTCGTCGGTCGCCAGCGCCAGGACGTGCTCCCGTCCGGACAGGTACACGTCCACGTCGTGTTCATGCAGCAGCGGCAGCAGAGTCGCCGCCAGCGGCCGGTCCCTCCGGCCGTCCACGCGCAGAATGCCGTGGTGTCCCGCCACGATGCGCCAGTCAGCGCCGCTTGTGGCGAGGCTGCTGCTCAGCCACGCCAGCTGGCGGGTGTCCGGGTTGGCCTTGTCCCGCAGCCGCGTGGTGTCGATCGCAAAGATCTCCGTGGTCCGGCCCCCGGTCAACTCGTATTTCATTCGGTAATAGCGCCCGGGCATGTCCCAGCGCTTGTCCCCCTCGTAGGCCAGCTGGGCATCGATGTCGCCGTCGTGATCCCGGTCCCCGGGCAGCGCCCTGAACGGCATGGGCAGGCGCTTGGCCGGATAGACGTCGGAGAACTGGGTTCTCCACAGCATGTCGCCGGTCCCGGCCACGCCGTCGGGACGAAAGTTGTCGCCCATCAGCAGCACGAAATCCAGACTCGTCTCCGCATGGCGCCGCGCGAGCGCCTCGGCCACCCCGCGCTGACCTTCGCCGCCGGTCCCTGTCGAGCCCATGGCAGCGAAGCGCAGTTCAGCGTGAGGTTGCCGCCCGCAGGCGGTCAACCCTGCGAGTACACCAAGCAACACCGCGGCCCATGCGATCGCCATCGGCGAATGTTGCAGGATGGTTCGCGCTGGTTCGCGGGGGACCGGTCGCAGGTCATGATCTCGCATCGGGCGTCTGACGCTCCACGTCCAGAGGTTGATCGGAATCGGTCACGATGCCCGGGTCGTTCATCACCCGTTCGGGGGGGCTTGTTGCGCGGGTACGGCCAGGGCATCTGCAGGGCAAGCCGGGATGCACGCCCCACAGCCGGTGCAGGCATCCGAATTCACGCCGATATGGCCGCTGGCTCCGCCAGCCAGGGCCCGTTCGGGACAGCGTGCAACACAGATCACGCAGACCACGCCAAGAGCGGCCAGGCAGCGGCTCGAATCGACGGCGACCGGCGCGAGCGCCCTTCCCCGGAACGGATCCGCCGGCGCTTCGGGGCAGACTTCCACACACCGCTGGCAGAACGTGCAGGGCCCCGCTCCGAAATCCAGGTAGGCGAGTCCCGCCAGCGAGTGTTCGGCCGGATGGAGCGCAACGATGCTCTCCGGACAGGCCGGAACGCAGGGCTGGCTGCAGGCGGTGCAGGTTGCCGGGGATAGGCGGCCGGCGAGCCAGGGGAGCCCCGGGCCCAGGGCTGGCTGAGGCGGCGGGTTCGCAGACTCCCCCGGAATACGCCCGGTCAGCAGCGCGCGGCGCGAGCGGTCCACGGCATCAGCCATTCATTCCACGCTGGAATTGCCGACCAGCGGAGCGATATTGGCCTGACCCACGTGGCACTGCGTGCACACCCACCTCGCGCCGTCGATCTGGGCGTCGCCGCCATCGGAAGCCAGCTGCAGATAGTGGTCCGCCGGCATGGGTGTGGCTTCGCCGGCGGGAATCTCGGTGCCGATCAGATCCGGCTCCATGTGGCAGCGCAGACAGCGATTACGACCTGTCGTGATTCGCTCGTAGTCCCGGACTTCGTGGGGAATGACCGGCGCCTGGTCGCTGCTCAGCAGCTGGATGTCGCTCGCGCTCCCATCGTAGGCGTAGGCCTCCGGCTCGGGGGTATCGAAGACGCTGGACTGCGACAGCCCCAGTTCGGTATCGGGGATGCCATCCTCGCCCGTTGCCGGGGTGTGGACGCCGAGCGCCAGCGCGGCAAGCAGGCCCGTGGCGGAAAGGAAAACGGGGCGTAGCTTTTTCATGAGGCGGGGCTCCTCTCATTGTGATCGGCGGCCGAAGCCGTTTGCTCGATGTGCGCGCGCCAGGAAAAGGCCAGCGACTGTTCCGGGCAGACCGAGATGCAGCGCGCGCAGTGGGTGCACTCGCCGGACCGAACCATCCCGGCCTGCGCGGCGGCCTTCAGATTGAGAACCTGGGGTTCGGGGCAGACTTTCAGACAGTCACCGCACTGGGTGCAGGTGGATTCGTCGAATGCCACGCGGACTCGGGCAACCCGGCCCACCTGCGCCCAGAACGCGCCGAGGGGACACAGGTGCCCGCACCACCCATGACGCAGCACCAGCGCGTCGAAGATAAACAGGCCGGCCAGCGCCGCAGCGCCGAAGCCGATGCCGTAGATCAGCTCCCGGTGCAGGATCCCGATCGGGCTGACCCACTCGAAGGCGGCGATGCCCAGCAACGCGGAGAGCAGCAGCGACAAGGTCAGGACCACATAGCGAATCTGCCGTGGCAGGTGCAGGCCCGACCGGAGGCCGAGTCGCTCGCGCACGCGTTCCGCGCCATCAGCCACCAGGTTCACCGGGCAGACCCAGGCACAGAAGCTGCGGCCGCCCACGATCGCATAGAGGCCCAGGACGAGCGCCGCTCCGGCCAGGACCTCCCACCGCAGCCAGTGGCCCGACAGCAGGATCTGCAGTACGGCGAACGGGTCCGCCAGCGGCACGGTGCCGAGGATCATGGAGCTGGACAGGTTGCCGGCCAGCAGCGGACGACCCGCTATGCCCCAGGCCCAGTGGGCGGTCCCGTAGAACGTCAGCAGGACGGTCACTTGCACCAGCCTGCGGGCCAGCAGGTAACGGTGCCCCCCGGGCCAGCGGCGCGTGTTCACGGTGTGTCCTCGTTGAGATAATCGAGCCCCGGCACCCGTTTGCCCTGGTCCTCGCCGCGAACAGGCGTCGCACCCGGGGACCCGGGTCCGGATCCGTCGCTGAGCCGGTAGTGGTCGCCGATACGGCCCTTGACCAGGTCCGGCGGCACGACGCGGATGGCCGCCAGCTCCGTCGGGCAGGCTTTTTCGCAGATGCCGCAGCCGGTGCAGTGGCTGGCATGCACCAGCGGCACGAATACCGCGTGGCCGCTGGTCCGGCGCGGATGGTTCTCCACGGTGATGGCGTCATTGCGCACCGGACATTCGCGATAGCAGATCTCGCAGCGCAGGCCCTGCCAGGACAGACAGCTCTCCTGATCGATGGCCGCCACGCCCATACGCGCTTCCTCGATGGCGGGCAGACCCCGGTCCAGCGCGCCGGTGGGGCAGGCGGCAATGCAGGGCACGTCCTCGCACATGTAGCAGGGCACGTCGCGGGGGCTGAACCAGGGGGTCCCGATGGGAACGTCGTCACCGCTGGCCGCCAGCCGCAGGGTCCCAAAGGGACAGGCCTGCACGCACTGGCCGCACTTGATGCAGGTAGCGGCAAAGTCCGCCTCCGGCAGGGCGCCCGGTGGCCGCAGGGCATGGGCGCTGACCTGCTGCTGCTGTCCGAGCAGATACGCCCACAACAGCCCGCCGGTGGTGGCCACCCCGGCGCTCTGGGCCATGCGGCGCAGAAACTCCCGCCGGCCGGCGTCGGTGGTCACGGACCCGGTCCCGTCGGGCCGATCAGGCCTTGTACATCTTTACGGCACACTTTTTGAAATCGGTCTCCTTGGACAGGGGACAGGTCGCATCCAGGGTCAGCTTGTTGATGAAAACGCCTTCGTCGAAAAAAGGCACGAAGATCATGCCCCGGGGCATCCGGTTGCGGCCGCGGGTTTCCACCACCGCCTTGATCTTGCCGCGCCGCGACTCCAGCCAGACGACATCGTTGCGTGCCAGCTCGCGGGTCTTGGCGTCCTCCGGGTGGACGAAGACCTGCGCCGTCGGCACTGCCCTGTGCAGTTCCGGCACGCGGCGGGTCATCGTGCCAGTATGCCAGTGCTCCAGCACCCGCCCGGTGGACAGCCACAGGTCATAGTTCGCGTCCGGCTGTTCCACCGGCGCCGCGTAGGGACGGAAGAAGATCTTGGCGCGTCCGGGGATTGCCCGGGCCTCGGTATTCGTCACCTCGTCCAGGTTGCCCTGGGGCAGAGATTTGCCCGCCTTGCCGTAGAAGTCGAAGGCGCCGGCTTTCGCGTAGGGATCGTACTTGGCGTTGAATCGCCAAAGGGTTTCCTTGCCGTCGACGACCGGCCAGCGCAGGCCGCGCACATCGTCGCCGTAGTAGACGTCGAAGTCCGCCAGGTCATGGCCGTGGCCCTTGCCGAAGGTCACGTACTCGTTAAACAGCGCCTTTTCGGGGAACCAGCCGTCCCCCAGCGCGCTCGCCGTGTGATTCTCGTGACCGTTGGCCACCGAATCGGGCCACTTCACCTGGCGGTTGACCGGCGTGGCGAAGAGCACCTCATAGAGCGTGGCGTCGGGCTTGTAGCCGCGCTCGGCTGCTGCTTCCAGAACGCTGGGCAGCTTGCCGTCGTCAAAGCCGTCGGCCTTCAGTCCCGGCACCGGCTGTTCGCCCCACACCTCCGCGAGGGTGAACCGCTTGGAAAATTCCAGCATCTGCCAGACGTCGCTCTTCGCCTCGCCCGGAGGCGGGACCTGCTCGCGCCACGCCTGGGTGCGCCGTTCCGCGTTGCCATAGAGCCCCCATTTTTCGAAGATCATGGCCGCGGGCAGGATCAGGTCCGCGACCTTCGCGCTGACGCTGGGATAGGCGTCGGAACAGACGATGAAGTTGTCCATCTCCCGGGCCGCGGTGATCCAGTGGTTGGCATTCGCGGTAGCCTGGAAGGGATTGTTGACCTGGACCCAAGTGAACTTGACGGTGCCGTCTTCGAGGTCCCGCATGATCTTTGTAATGTGGCTCCCCGGCTTCGGATTCACTGTCTTTGCCGGAACATTCCAGATGCTCTCCGCGCGCTCACGATGCTTGGGGTTGGCGACGACCATGTCCGCCGGCAGCCGGTGGGCAAAGGTACCGACCTCACGGGCGGTGCCGCAGGCGGACGGCTGACCGGTCAGCGAGAACGCGCTGTTTCCGGGGCGGGCGTACTTGCCGACGAGCAGGTGATTCATATAGGCCTGTTCGTTGACCCAGCTGCCGCGCTGATGCTGGTTGAAGCCCATGGTCCAGAAGGAAATGAGATTCCGGTCCCTGCGGATATAAACGTCCGCCAGGGTCTGAAGCTTCTTCTTGAATTCTTCCAGGTCCTCGTCCGGATCGCCCTTGGCCAGCTCGGCGACAAAGTCGAGCGTGTAGGGTTCCACGGCTTTCTTGAAGTCTTCGAAACCGATGAGCCAGTGCTTGCCGGCGCTGGCTCGGTTGTTCTGTTTCACGACCGTGCCGGTCTCGCGACGCTGGGCTCTTGCCTCCGCCGCATCCAGGGTGACTTCCAGCTCCTTGGCCTGTACGTCCTTCTCGGCGTCGAAGGCGTACTCGGAGCCGCCCCGCATGCCATAGCCGATGTCATAGGGGCCAGTGGCGAACTCGCAGTGGCGCTCGACGAATACCTTGTCCACCGCGTCCCGGGCGAGAATCTCCCGGGCGATGTAGTTCTGGATAGCCAGGTCGGTGCTGGGCTTGATGACGATCTCGACATCGGCCAGATCGGAACTCATGTTCGTGAACGTGGTGATGTTGATGATGCGCACGTCCGCCGGGTCGGAGGAAATGCGGCGGTTGGCTATGCGTGACCAGAGGATCGGGTGGGCCTCGGCCATGTTGGCGCCCCAGAGCACGAAGGAATCGGCGACTTCGATGTCATCGTAGTTGCCGGCGGGTTCGTCGATACCGAACACCTGCATGAAGGCAACCACGGCCGAGGCCATGCAGTGCCTGGCGTTGGGATCGATGTTGTTGCTGCGAAAGCCGGCCTTCATGAGCTTGGCCGCGACGTAGCCCTCGGGAATCGTGTACTGGCCCGAGCCCATGATGGAAATTCCGTGAGGACCCTTCTCGGCGAGGGCCTTCTTGGCCTGGCGAGCCATCTCGTCGAACGCCTGGTCCCAGCTGACCGGAACAAAGTCCCCCTTCTTGTCGAAGCGCCCGTCGGTCATGCGCATCAGCGGCTGGGTCAGGCGGTCGTCGCCGTACATGATGCGGCCGTTGAAGTAACCCTTCACACAGTTGAGACCGCGGTTGACCGGCGCGTCGGGATCGCCCTTGGTGGCGACCACCCGGCCGTCCTTCGTGGCGACCTGAATACCGCAGCCCACACCGCAGAAACGGCAGACCGATTTGTCCCAGCGCCAGTCGGCCTCGGCCTCCTGGGCCAGGGCTTTTTGAGAGCCGGTCAGGGGCAGGCCGACAGCAGCGGCGGTGGCGGCGGCGACGGCATCGCGCATGAAATCACGTCGGGTGACGGTCATGGGGTCTCTCCTCGTGGGGCGGCCTGGGAGGTGGTGTTGTCCTGATATTCGGTGCCGGGAGCCGACGCGGTTACGGAGTCGACCGGGTCTCCGGCAACCCGGTGATAGACGAGGTCGGCGGAAATCACGCCCGGCTCCCGCTGGATGCGCCGCAGACCTTCGATTTCTTCATCTACGGTGACGGCTTCCAGCGTCAGCACCAGACGGCCGCCGTCGGGGTCCTGTTGATGAACCCGCGTGCCTTCCAGTGCGTCGAGCCGCGAGGCAAGCGCGGACTGATCCCCGGGCACGGCACGTACCAGGATGCCTGAATAGCTCATGAACCTGTTCCTCCCCTCATGCCCGGCTGGCCTGCCGGAACACCACTTAAGGCCAGCGACGGGGCAGCACAATAGCTGACGCACCGGCGGGCCATAGCGCCAACATAACCCCGTCGCGTCGCGCCGCCAATTGTGGATTGCCGGGGGCTAACGAAGATTGGCCGGAGGCCTGGTGTTCGCGCAACGCGGACATCTTCCGATAGGCGGAGCGGACCTCGTCCTCCGATTGGGCTTCGAGAACCTCCTGTTTGACCTGATCGCATTCGCTGGCCTCCGCCACGTTGGCCGCGTGGGCGTGGGCGTGGGCGGGGTGGCTGGGGCGGGCCATGGCCTGGCACATCACCGGCGAGACACGGCGAATGTTCGCGTGCTGGCCCTGTTCGACGCTGACACAGTGGCCGGGGGCAAATTCGTGGTGCTCGGTGACGATGGCGACGGTTCCGCCGGTGTTCAGGGCGACCGCGTACTGATTGACGCGGCGATTGGATGCGCGCTGATTCTGAACCAGTGCGCCGATCTGCGCGCCGGCCGCCGCCGCGCCGACCTGGGTGCCGGTGGAGCGGATGCTGGCGGCCGCCAGGCCGAGCACGCCGCCCAGGGCTGCGCCGGTTCCCGTGTTGGGGTCCATTGCGACCGGCTCGACGGCCTGGACCGTGCCGTACTGCACCGATATCAGCGAATCGGCCCGGGTGCCTGTGCCGCCATAGGTTCCGGCGCAGCCGGTCGCGAGCACCAAGAGCGTGAGGAGGGCCAGGCGGACAGTCTGGGTCAAGGTTCGCTTCGGGTACGACGATACGGATATTCGGGGGCGATCGATGATTTATAGGCACCCTCCCGCAGCTGCCGAATGAACGCTAGAAAAGACCGGCGGCGGCGGGCCGTGCCGCCGGAGCTTCAGCAGGCGGACCTGAATATCAAAAGTTTGTAATTTAGAAAATTCTAAACTATAGTCTGACTATGAATTGAACACGGCACCGGCGGTGACGGTATGACAGGACAACTCAACTGGTGGCGCGGCGGCATCGCACTGGGACTCGCATTTCTGCTGGCGGTGTGGATCGTCAAGCCCATCGGCGTTTCCACCCAGTTCGTGGTGGCCGACGGGATCGTCTGGGACGCGCTGAGCCCGGATCTCGTCGTGGAGGACGCCGAATCGGCCTCGGGATATACGAGCAGCAACGCGTATCTCGCCAAGAGCGGCGGCAAATATGCCAAGAGCGTGGCGAATCCTCTGAACTACTCGTTCGTGTTCGTCCTGGCCATGGTGCTGGGCGCCTGGCTGTCGCGAACGACTGGCGGCCCGCGCCCGAGCGCCGAGGACAAGATCGCGCCGCCCGTGTGGCGCCGGCGTTTCGGCGCCAGCGCGGCGGCGCGCTACACCATGGCCTTCCTGGGCGGTTTCGCCGTTCTCTATGGAGCGAGACTCGCCGGTGGCTGCACGAGCGGCCACATGATGAGCGGCATCATGCAGACCTCCGTTTCGGGCTACCTGTTCGCCCTGGGTGCCTTCGCCACCGGGATACCGGCGGCGATCCTGATGTACGGCCGCCGTCGGCACACCGGATAGGAGACAGAAATGGAACTGCTGCTTGCACTGATTCTGGGCACCCTGTTCGGGTTCGTGCTCCATCGCGTGGGCGCGTCGAATCCCGAGAACATCATCAACATGTTGCGGCTGACGGACCTGCACCTGATGAAAGCCATCCTGTTTGCGGTGGGCCTGAGTTCCAGCGTGTTGTTCATCGGCATGGGCGCAGGCCTCATCGATCCGGGTCACCTGTCGGTCAAGGCCAGCTTCGGCGGCGTCATCGCTGGCGGCGCGATCCTCGGCCTGGGCTTCGGGACGGCAGGTTACTGCCCGGGCACCGGTGTGGCCGCCCTCGGCGACGGGCGCCGCGACGCGGTCGCGTTCCTGCTGGGCGGGTTCGCCGGCGCCTTTGCGTTCATGCTCAGCTATCCGGCCATCAAGGCCAGCGGTCTTTTGGGTGATATCGCGGGCGGCAAGAGCACCCTGGCAGACACCGGCGTCGAGGCCTACCCGGCACTGCTCGGCGGTCTGCCGGGCTGGCTGGTAGCCGTGGGTATCGGCGTCGCCCTCATGCTCGTCGCCTGGGCCATTCCGCGGTTCCCAGGCAATGGTTCGAAGCCTGTCTCTCACGGTCTGCCCGTGCACTAGATCTGTCCCCCAAGCGCGATAACCTCGCGCTCTTGCTCCTCCCGTCCGCCCCCGGGCGGGGGGAGCGTTTTATTCCGTAGGCGGGCACACCGGCCCGCTCGGTCCGGCCCCGGTTACCATGGGCCGGTGGCTATTCAGGTGACACCGGCGATCTCGATTCCGGACGACGAGATCGAATGGTCTGCCATTCGCAGCGGCGGGCCGGGCGGCCAGAACGTCAACAAGGTTGCCAGCGCCGTCCAGCTCCGCTTCGACATCCCGGCATCGTCCCTGCCGGAGGCATGGAAGCGCCGGCTGATGTCGCTGAGGGACAGGCGGATCACCCGCGAAGGGATCCTGACCATCAAGGCCCAGGACGAGCGCTCACAGAAGCGTAATCGGGAAATCGCCCGGGACCGGCTGCGCGACCTGGTGGCCGGCATTGCGACGGTGCCGAAAGCCCGGGTTCCCACACGACCCTCCCGGGCGGCGAAGAAACGCCGCCTGGATGCGAAGAAACAGCGTGGACGGGTCAAGGCCCTGCGAAAACCGGTAGCGGACTGAGGTCCGGCCCGGTCCGCCGCAATGTGAAGGGAACGGCCGGTCAACCTCAATCTCTGCAAGAATGCTGTTCCGGCTCTCGTTCAGGTGCCTTCGTTTCCGGTCTCAGCCGCCGCAAGACCCCGGCGGGGCCGGAGCAAAAGCTCGCCGCCGCAGTTGGGGCAGCGGCCAGCGTGGCTCGCCTGGCAGGCCGGGCAATAGGTGCACTCGTACGAGCAGATGTAGGCTGCATCCCCGTGACCGAGCGGTGCCGCGCAGGTCTCGCAGCGTGCGCGCATTTCCAGTGCCATCATGTCTCCTCGGGTTCGTGCGGCTGGCAGCGGAGATCCGGCGCCGGCGCGGGAGATCATCGCAGGTCGCCGCCGCCGGGCTCAAGGCTCGGGAGCAGGCGCGGTGCCACCGAGGTATTTCAGCGGCTATTATCGGTCCGTCGGTGCGCATGCGGACGCTGGGACACACGCCCAGCGCCGGCCGCAGATGTCGTCGGTGAGGGGGGAAGTCGTGCTCATGATTCGATGGATGTTGTTCAGAGCCGGTACGGGGCTCGCAAGGCTCGGCCTGGTGGCCACGGGTCTCGTGATGGCGGCCTGTTCGGACTACGCGTCGCCCGATCCGGGCCAGGAGCAGATCACCTTGCCCAATCCGGCGGCCCAGTTCTGCATTGAAGAGGGCGGGCAATACGATATCCGCGAGGGCGACAAGGGCATGGTGGGTGTCTG
>JARFQW010000035.1 GCA_029287575.1 Gammaproteobacteria bacterium
ATGTTCTTGGCCCGGGTCAGGTTGAGCACCGCCTGGATCGTCTGGTCCGGGGTCACGGTGATCGGGTCGCTGATCATGCCGCTTTCGTATTTCTTGACCCGACGCACCTCGCGGGCCTGGGCCTCGGCGGTCATGTTTTTGTGGATGATGCCGATCCCGCCCTCCGAGGCAATGGCAATGGCCAGCCGGGCCTCGGTCACCGTATCCATCGCCGCGGAGACAAACGGCAGATTCAGGTGGATTTCACGGGTGAGCCGGGTTTGCAGTCCCACATCCCGGGGCAGCACCTCCGAGTAAGCCGGCTGGAGGAGAACGTCATCAAAGGTCAGCGCTTCCTCGACAATACGCATGGGGCGGTGCCTCTAGTCGGGGTTGTCGGTAAACCTCCCATTCTACTGCGCCGGGCGGCTGCCGGTCCATTGCTCCAGCACGTAGAATAACGGTATGCGAAGACGAACCCGACCCGAAGTGGCCGCTGGCAGCGCCCTCGGCCCCGAAGGCGGCGGCGGGCGTACGGTCTGGTCGGTATCGACCCTGAACCGTTCCGCCCGGGACTTGCTGGAATCCGGCTTTGCGTCGGTCTGGGTGGAGGGCGAGCTGTCCAATGTCGCCCGGCCGCGGTCGGGACACGTCTATTTCTCCCTCAAGGATGCGAGTGCCCAGGTGCGCTGCGCGATGTGGCGCTCCTTTGCCGGCCGCATGGCGTTTGCCCCCGAAGAAGGCATGGCGGTGCTGTGCCGGGCCAGGGTGAGCCTTTACGAGGCCCGCGGCGATTTTCAGCTGATTGTCGAGTTCATGGAACAGGCGGGGGAAGGCCGGCTGCGCCAGGCCTTCGAGCAGCTCAAGGCCCGGCTGGACCGGGAAGGCCTGTTCGCCGCCGAGGCCAAGCAACCCGTTCCCCGTCTGCCCGGGACCATCGGTGTCGTGACGTCACCGACCGGGGCCGCCCTCCGTGACATCCTGCACATCCTGGAACGGCGGTTTCCCGCCGTCGGCGTCATCGTGTATCCCACCCGGGTCCAGGGAGACGGCGCGGCAGGCGAAATCGTCGCCGCCCTCGCCGCGGCGAACCGGCGCCGGGAATGCGACGTGGTGATCCTCGCCCGCGGCGGCGGCTCACTCGAAGATCTCTGGCCATTCAATGAGGAAGCCGTGGCCCGCGCCATCCGCGCAAGCGACATACCGGTCATTGCGGGCGTCGGCCATGAGGTGGATGTCACGATTGCCGATCTCGCCGCTGACCTGCGGGCGCCCACGCCCTCGGGCGCCGCGGAGCTGGCCGTGCCGGATGCCTCGGAATGGGACGTCTTGCTGGAACGCATGGGCCGCCGGCTTGCCGGCGCCGCGCTCAGGGGCCTGCAGGCCGGCACCGACAAGCTGAAATTTCTCGACAAGCGCCTGACGTCGAGTCATCCGGGCGCCCGCCTCGCCCAGCAGTCTCAGCGGATCGACGATCTCGAGCAGCGGCTTACGGCCGGGGCCCGCGCCACGCTGGGCGAGGGGCATAACCGGCTCCTGACGGTCCGGGGACGGCTGGAGGCGGGGTCACCCATGCCCCGGATCCAGACCGGACGCGAACAGGTCAACGTGGCCGCCCTGCGCCTGTCTCACCGCCTGGCCGGCGTCATGGAAGGCTACCGGACCCGGTTGACGAGCGCGGCCCGGGCACTGCACACGGTCAGCCCGCTGGCCACGCTCGACCGAGGGTACGCCATTGCCTACGCAGCCGACGGCCGGATCCTCACTGACGCTGCCGACGCGTCACGGGGCGAGCGTCTGAAGCTCACCCTGGCCCGGGGGCAACTGGATACGGAAGTCCTGGCAGTCACCCGGGCCGGACCGGAATCCGGATCGGGCTCGGACGACGCGGGCCCATCCGACCCGGACCCGGCCTAGTCGCGGTCGTAGTAGGCGGCGATGACCGGCCGGAACCGGTCCATGTCCACGAGAAAGGAATCATGGCCCTGGACGGAAGGCAGGGCCACGAATTCCACTTCCCGGCCGGGATGTTCGAGGCACTCCGCGAGCTCTTCCTGCTGGTTCAGGGGAAACAGGAAATCCGTCTCCACGCCCACCACGAGGGCGCGCTCCATGCTGGACTTGCCGAGTTCCGTGGCGGCGCAGCCGGAATGCTCGCCGACGTCGAACAGATCCATGGCCCGGGACAGGTAAAGGTAGCAGTTCGGGTCGAACTGCCCGGTGAACCGCTTGGCGTGGTGCTCCAGGTAGGACTCGACGGCGAAATCGATGCAGAAAGGGTCGCCCGTCTGGTGCTCGGAAGACACTCGCTCCCGTCCGAACCGGTGCTGCCACTCCTCCGCCGAGCGATAGGAAATCATCCCCAGCTTGCGGGCCAGTCGCATCCCGGTCACGGGCGGGTCGTCGACCGGATAATCGCCGCCATGCCAGTCCGGATCGCTTCTGATCATCTCCCGCTGCAGGGATCGCAGGGCGATGGCGAACGGGGACGCCCGGCAGGCGGAAGAAATGGTCACCAGGCCCCGGGCCATGTGCGGATAGAGCACGCAGAACGCCAGAGCGGTCATACCGCCCATGGACGGCCCGATAACGGAGTGCACCCGCTCGATGCCGAAATAGTCGAGAACCTCACGGCCCACGTGGGCGATGTCTTCGACGGTCAGCACCGGGAACGTCAGCCGGTAAGGCTCGCCGGTCCGCGGGTCCGTCGATGCCGGGCCCGTAGACCCGAAACAGGACCCCAGGGAGTTCACGCAGATCACGAAGTAGTGATGGGTATCGATGGGCCGGCCCGGGCCGACCATCTCTTCCCACCAGCCCGGTGACGGGTCATCCGGCGATGAGGCGGCATGGGCAGAGGGCGACAGCCCGGTAAACATCAGGACCGCGTTGTCCCGGTCGGCGTTCAGCCGGCCCCAGGTCTCGTAGGCGATGTCCACTTCGGGAAGACTGCCGCCGCGATGCATCTCGAACTCCCGGTCGAGATGGAGAACCTGCAAGGCACTGTGCTGCGCCGGTTTTTTCTTGACCTGAGCAACCATGGGCGCATTGTCGCCAATGCCGGGCGCCATT
>JARFQW010000049.1 GCA_029287575.1 Gammaproteobacteria bacterium
GGGATCCCAGTGATGGCCGTTGGCCGCGATCAGCGCGTCGTATTCACGGGTTTCCCCGCTATCGAGCTGCACATCCCAGAGGCCGTCGTCTCGTCGGCGGGCGTGCTCCACGGTCGTGTCGAAGGTGATCCGCTCGCGCAGACCGAAGTGGTCCACGTAGGCGTTGAAGTAATCCATGATCACCCGGTGGCTCGGAAAATCCGGCGTGCCCTCGGGCATCGGAAAATCCCGGTACTCCATCAACCGTGAATCGGTATTGATGTGCAGCGACTCGTAGGCCGCGGACATACCGTTCTTGTTGCGGAAGCACCAGTTCCCTCCCACCTGATCGCTGCGTTCGAAACAGTCGAAGGGGATCCTGCGGTCCTTGAGGGCCTTGGCAACGGTGATGCCGCTCGATCCGGCGCCGATCAGGCAGACACGGGGCAGCTCGCTCATGGAAATCTCCAATGCATCGCCGTCAACACTGGCAGCTATTGATATTTCTGTCAATAATGGTCGCGTGACATCAGAGCCGCTGCAATCCAAACACAAGCGCCTGCCCCCGGACGAGCGCCGCCGGCAGCTCATCGGCTGTGCGGTCGCCGTCTGCGCCGAACGGGGGATCGGCCGCACGGCGCACGCCGCCGTCTCGCGAAAGGCCCGAGTCTCGGTACCCACGGTGTTTCACTATTTCCCCACCCGGGGCGCCCTGATCGGCGAAGTTCTCGACGAAGTCCAGCGATTCTTTCTCGAGATCGCCCGCTCGGCCCATGCCGCCGGTGACCGGGCGCAAGAACGCTTGACGGAGCACGGTCGGCGTTTTCTGGCCGCAGCCTCCGAGCGCCCCGACTATCTCCGGGTCTGGCTGGACTGGAGTACGGCGATCCGGGAGGAGACCTGGCCGGGCTACCTGGCCTTTCAGGAGCAGCTGGTGGATATCGTCGCCGACAGCATTTCCAGGGATCCTGAATTGCCCGGCGCGCAAGGCTTCAATTCGCGTGACGCCGCCCGGCTCTTTGTCGGCAACGCCCATATGGCCGCCATGATGTACTTCGCGCCGGATTCAGGTATTGACCTGGACGACCACATTCGCCGCACGGTTGCGCTGCTGCTCGGAAACAGCCAGGAACGGTAAGCCCGACCCCGCGCGCGACGGTGGTCAGGGTTGTCCCCCCGATCCCGGCGGCACCCTGCCGGCGTCGTCACTTCACCGGTTCGGTCAGCTTCAGGGACAGACACTTGGCTGAGCCGCCCGCCTTGAGAAACTCGCTGAGATCCACCTGGCGGACATCGAAGCCTCGCTCCCCCAGCGCATTGACCAGCTCGCCTTCGGTGCGATGCATGAAGATGGTCTGGTCGACGTTGATCGCGTTGCAGGCGAAGTGGCCGGCATTCTCCCTGCTGACCGGAACGCGCTTGTCCTTCGGGACACGCTTTTCAATCTCTGCCCGGCTGTCATCGTCAAAGGCCGGTGGGTGGTAGAGCAGATAGCCACCGGTCAACGGACACAGGCACGTGTCGATATGATAGAAGCGCGGATCGACCAGCCGGATCGAGACAACCTCCAGATCGAAACACCGCGCCAGGTGCTCATGGGCCTCGATCTCGGTCCGGAAGCCATAGCCCGTCCACAGCCACGGTCCGGCGCGATCGATCAGCGCGTCCCCGGCACCCTCGAACCCGATGTCCTCGGGCAGGGCATAGAGTTCGTAGCCGTTGTCCTTGAACCAGCGCTTGAAGTGCACCTCCTCGCCGCGCCGCTCCCTGGGCATGAAGTGGCTGGCCATGGCCCGATTGCCGTAAACGACACCGGCGTTCGCGGTAAACACCATGTCGGGCAGGCCGGGTTCGGGGCGCAGGGTTTGCACATCGGCGACCTCCGCAACGGCGGCCCGCAGGGTGTCCCATTGCTGCCTTGCCCGGCCAAGGTCCAGCTGACCCTCGTAGCCGTCCATCCAGGGGTTGATGACATAGTCCACCGTAAAGTGGTCCGGCGGGCACATCAGAATGCGAGTCGCGTCCGGCATCCTCTCCTCCAGGGGATAGCGTCGGCAGGCCGGGAGTTTACTGCATAATCGCGGCCGTCCCTGCCAAGATCGACAACTCCGGGAGATCACCATGAACGACGCGGTTGAGGCCTTCGCGAAATATCGCGAGGCGATGAACGAGCGGATCCTCGCCGAGGACAACCGGGTCATCAAGCGCATGTTCTCGGTGGACTCGCTGGCCTACACCGCGGAAGGCAAACTGCCCAGACCCACCCGGGAGATGCTCGGCCTGGTCGCCTCCCTCGTGCTTCGCTGCGATGACTGTGTCAGGTACCACCTGGGGGGATGCCGCGAGGCGGGGCTTTCCCGCGAGGAAATCGTCGAGGCGATGAGCATCGGCCTCGTCGTGGGCGGGACCATCGTCATCCCGCATCTGCGCCGGGCGGTCGAATACCTCGACGCCCTGGAGTCCGCCGGAAATACCTAGGCCGGTCTGGCCGCGGCCGGGAGGTAGACCTCGGCGAGCATGCAGCGCACGCTGCCTCCTCCCTTCTGCTCGATCGTGGGGATCTCGGCGATGACCAGCCTGGCCCGCGAGGCCAGACGCTCACGCTGTCCATCGTCGAGGCTGTCCGCCGCGCTTCCGGACAGGGCAATCACCCGCTCGCCGGCGGTTGTGGACAACTCGAGCACATTGCCGGCGAACGCGCCCATCTGCGCCCGACTGATCGCGATGACTTCATGGCCGGATTCTTCCAGCTTTCGCCGCAGGGCCTCCCGCTGGACCACTGCCCCAATCGCTTCCTCGCAGAGGACCGCGAAGTCGCTTCCAACGGACATCATCACGTTCGTGTGATAAATCGGTACGCCGTGTTCGTCCGTCGCGTTGAAGGCGACCGTTTCATAGTTCATCCGATGCCCGAACTCGGCCAGCAGCTCCACGTCCGTGCGCGCGGACAGGCAGGCATAGGCGATCCGGTGGACCCGGTCCAGAACCAGACTGCCGGTGCCTTCAAGGAACCGGCCGTCCGCCTCGTGGGCGCTCAGATCGATGATCTCGCGTATGTAAAATCCCGCCGGATCAGACAGGCTGGCCAGAACGTCGTGGCGTCGTTCCAGGCGCCTGTTGGGCGCCAGCATGGGATACAGGACCACCGTCCCGTCGGCGTGAAAGCTGACCCAGTTGTT
>JARFQW010000076.1 GCA_029287575.1 Gammaproteobacteria bacterium
CCATCACCTCGGGGAGCTCTTCGCTTTCCTCCTCCGGTTGGATCCGTTCGAGCCCGACCAGCTTCTCGTCCTTGCGCAGACGAATCAGCGTGACGCCCTGCGTGTTGCGGCCCAGCGTCGAGATCTCGCGCGCAGAGGTCCTCACCAGCGTGCCACCGTTCGAGATCAGCATGATGTCGTCGTCGTCCGCAACCTGGATGGCGGAAATCAGCCGACCGTTCCGGTCCGACGTCTGTATGCCGATGACGCCCTGGCCGCTGCGGCCATGCCGCGGATGGTCATCGACCGCCGTCCGCTTGCCGAAACCGTTCTCGGTCACGGTCAGGATGTCGCCTTCACTGACTTCCAGCATCGACACCACGCGATGATCATCGGCAAGCCGGATCCCGATCACGCCACGTGCCGTGCGGCCCATTGGGCGCACCGCGTCCTCGACGAAGCGAATGCACTTGCCGGAACTGGAGAACAGCATGATGTCTTTGCCGCCATCGGTCAGCGTGACGTTGACCAGTTCGTCGTCTTCCATCAGGTCGATCGCCCAGATGCCGTTGGAGCGGGGGCGCGAGTAGGCCGACAGGGGGGTTTTCTTGACGATGCCCTTGCTGGTCGCGAAAAATACGAACAGGTCCTCCGGAAAATCGCGCACCGGCAGCACCGCCTGAACCCGCTCTTCCTTTTCCAGCGGGAGCAGGTTCACGATGGGCTTGCCACGGCTGATGTGGCTCGCTTGCGGCAGTTGGTAGACCTTCAGCCAGTGCACACGTCCCCGGCTGGTGAAGCACAGCAGCGTGTCGTGGGTATTGGCCACGAACAGGCGCTCGATAAAATCCTCGTCCTTGGTCTTTGCGGCCGACTTGCCCGTACCGCCCCGACGTTGCGCCTGGTAGCGGTCGAGTTGCTGTGATTTCGCATAGCCGGCGTGGGACAGCGTGACGACCACGTTCTCCTCGGTGATCAGGTCTTCCAGGCTCAGGTCCAGGCGCTGTTGCAGGATCTCGGTGCGGCGCTCGTCCCCGTACTGCTCGCGAATCGCGACCAGTTCTTCGCGGATGACTTCCATCAAACGGTCCGGGTTGGACAGGATGGACAGCATCTCCTTTACCCGGTCGAGAATTTCCTCGTATTCCCGCGTCAGTTTTTCCTGCTCCAGGCCGGTCAGGCGGTGCAGACGCATATTGAGGATTTCCTGTGCCTGCACGGGCGACAGCCGGTAACCGTCATCCTGCAGGCCGAAGGCGGAGTCCAGCCCCTCCGGGCGCGACGTCTCCGCGCCGCCCTGGCCGAGCATGGCGCGCACCAGGCCGGGGTCCCACGGGCGGGCCAGCAGGGCCTCGCGGGCGTCGGCAGGGGTGGGCGACGATTTGATCAGCTCGATGACCTCGTCCAGGTTGGCCAGCGCGACTGTCAGCCCCTCGAGGACATGGGCCCGCTCTCTGGCCTTGCGCAGATCAAAAATGGTGCGTCGGGTGACAACCTCGCGCCGATGGCGGAGGAATGCCTCCAGCATGTCCTTGAGGTTCAGCAACCGGGGCTGGCCGTTGACCAGCGCCACCATGTTGATGCCGAAGACCGACTCCAGCTGCGTGTGCTTGTAGAGGTTGTTCAGCACGACCTCGGGGATTTCCCCGCGGCGCAGCTCGATCACCACGCGCATCCCGTCCTTGTCGGACTCGTCGCGAAGCTCGGTGATGCCCTCGATCTTCTTTTCCCGCACCAGGTCGGCGATTTTCTCGACCAGCTTCGCCTTGTTGACCTGGTAGGGAATCTCGGTCACGACAATGGCCTTCTTGCCGGCCTCGTTGACGTCCTCGAAGTGACTCCGGGCGCGCATGTAAATCCGCCCGCGGCCTGTCTGATAGGCCTCGACAATGCCGGCGGCGCCATTGATCAGGCCCGCAGTCGGAAAGTCCGGTCCGGGGATGTGCTTGATCAGATCGTGCACGGTCAGGTCCCCGTCATCCAGCAGCGCGAGGCAGGCGCTTACGACTTCCGTGAGATTGTGAGGCGGGATATTGGTCGCCATGCCAACGGCGATGCCCGAAGATCCGTTGACCAGCAGATTGGGCACACGGGTCGGCAGGACCGTCGGCTCGAGCTCGGACTCGTCGTAGTTGGCGGCATGATCCACCGTCTCCTTGTCGATGTCCGCGAGAAGCTCGTGGGCAATCCGGGACATCCGGACCTCGGTATAGCGCATGGCTGCGGGAGCGTCCCCGTCCACAGACCCGAAGTTGCCCTGACCGTCCACCAGCAGGTAGCGCAGGGAAAAGGGCTGGGCCATGCGCACGATCGTGTCGTAGACCGCCGAATCGCCGTGGGGATGGTATTTACCGATCACGTCACCCACGACACGAGCAGATTTCTTGTACGGCTTGTTCCAGTCGTTGCCGAGTTCCCGCATCGCGTAGAGGACCCGTCGGTGAACCGGCTTCAGACCGTCGCGGACGTCGGGCAGCGCCCGTCCGACAATCACGCTCATCGCATAGTCGAGATACGACTGGCGCATCTCGTCTTCCAGGTTGACGTAGAGGACCTCGCCGGCCGCTTCTGCCATAATCTAACCGTCTGATTTTATTCTGATAATTGGTTTCGTGCCGCTTCGAACCACCCGCGTGGTCCGAAGCCGAACATGATACCACAGAGCGGCCCTGCAAAGGGCTTCCCGAGAGCCCCTGTCAGCGCGGGCCCGCGATCCGGGCGATGGACTCGACATCGGGCGGGCTGGCGACCCCGTTCTCGGTCACGATCGCATCGATCAGCTGAGCCGGCGTGATATCGAAGACCGGGTTGGCGACAGTGACGCCATCCGGCACCTCACCGGCGCTCGCCAGGTCCCAGATTTCCTCGGGCCCCCGCTCCTCGATGGGTATGTCCAACCCCGTTTCTGCCTGAAGATCCACGGTCGAGGTGGGCGCCACGACCATGAAGCGGACCCCGTGGAAACGGGCCGCAACCGCCAGTGAATACGTGCCGATCTTGTTCGCGACATCGCCGTTCGCCGCGATCCGGTCGGCGCCCACGATCACCCAGTCCGGCGGGTCCCGCCTGAACAACTGGGCGGCAGCGGAATCCGCGAGGAGCGTTACCGGGATTCCGTCCCGGGACAACTCCCAGGCCGTCAGTCGGGAGCCCTGCAGCCAGGGCCGGGTTTCACCGGCGTAGACCTCGCGAATCCGCCCATCGGCCCATGCAGCGCGCACGACGCCCAGGGCTGTGCCGTATCCCGCCGTTGCGAGCGCACCCGCGTTGCAGTGAGTCATGATCCTGGCGTCAGCGCCGAGCAAATCCGCGCCGAGACGGCCCATCCGCCGGTTCACGGCCAGATCCTCTGCGTGCAGCGTCTGAGCCTCCTTCAACAAGGCGCTCTCCGGATCTCCACTGGCCTCCCGGGCGACCGCCCGCATACGCGAGAGCGCCCAGCGCAGATTCACCGCAGTCGGTCTCGCGTCGGCCAGCATGTCCAGCTGCTCGGCGAACGAAGTCTGCCAGTCAGGCCCGTCGGAACGCCAGGCCTGTCGGGCGGCCAGAACGGCGCCATAGGCCGCAGTCAAACCGATGGCGGGCGCGCCCCGGACAACGAGATCGCGTATGGCCTGTGCAGCTTCTGACGCTGTTTCCAGGCGCAGCCACTGGGTGGCTGCCGGCAACAGCCGCTGATCCAGCAAGCACAGCACACCGTCGGCCCAGCGTATCGGCTGAATGCCGGACTCGCCTCCGTCACCGTTGGTAAGCGTTCGTTCCATGGGCTGTTGATCCTTCCGTTGATTTTGCGACGTCGAACTCGGCGGCCGGGCTCGCATACAATGCGCCCGTCCCTGCGGATGCCATCGGTTTCCGCGCCCCCTGCGAAGGCTGCAAGCATGGAAAAAGTCGACGCCCTCATCAAGGCCCGCTGGATAATTCCCGTGGAACCGGACTGCACGGTACGCGAAAACTGGGGTGTCGCCGTCCGAAACGGACGTATCGTGGAACTGGGACCGGTCACCGAGCTCAACGCGCGCTTCGACGCCGCAAATGTTATCGACCGGCCCGGACACGCGCTGGTTCCCGGTCTCGTGAACGCTCATACCCACGCCGCCATGACGCTGCTCAGAGGGCTGGCCAACGATGTGCCCCTGATGACCTGGCTGACGAAACACATCTGGCCGGCGGGGAAGCGATGGATGTCCGCGGAGTTCGTCGAACACGGCACGGAGCTTGCGGTGGCGGAGATGCTTCTC
>JARFQW010000111.1 GCA_029287575.1 Gammaproteobacteria bacterium
GGTCTGGGCTGCCTGCAGCGCCGCGGCGTATTTGAAGCTGTGCCCGGGCACGACACGGTCGTCCGTGTCCGCGGTGCTCACCATAACCGCCGGATAGTCACGCGGCTGAATGTTGTGATACGGCGAGTAGGCATACAGGGCGCGGAATTCCTCCGGATTGTCCGGCGACCCGTAATCGTCCACCCAGAAGCGGCCCGCGGTAAACCGATTAAAGCGCACCATGTCCATGACGCCCACGGCGGGCAGGGCGGCGCCGAACAGGTCCGGCCGCTGATTGGTCACGGCGCCCACCAGCAGCCCGCCATTGCTTCCGCCGAGGATGGCAAGCTTGTCAGGTGAGGTGTAGTCGTTTGCCACGAGGTACTCGCCGGCCGCGATGAAGTCGTCAAACACGTTCTGTTTCTGCAGCCGCGTGCCCGCCTTGTGCCAGGCCTCCCCGTATTCGCCGCCGCCGCGCAGGTTCGCGACCGCGTAGACGCCGCCCATTTCCATCCAGCTCAGGCGGGTGATCGAGAAGCCCGGCCGCAGTGAGATGTCGAAGCCGCCGTATCCGTAGAGCAGGGCGGGTCTGCGCCCGTCCAGCAACAGATCCTTCCGATGGCTTATGAACATCGGCACCCGGGTCCCGTCCCGGCTCTCGAAGAAGACCTGCTTGACCACGTAGTCGGCGGGGTCGAAGTCCACCTTTGCGGTCCGGAATACCTCCGGGGCACCGCCATTCACCGACATGCGGTAGATGGTCGGCGGCCGGTTGAAGCTGGAGAAACTGAAAAACGTTTCCGGGTCTTCGGCGCTGCCATCGAAGCCGCCCGCGCTTCCGATACCGGGCAGGTCGACCATCCGCTCCTCACTTCCGTCGAGGCCGAATATCCTGACTTCTGATCGGGCATCCCGAAGGTACTGAGCGATGACGCGCCCGCCCACGATGCTGGCGCCGTCCAGCACCGCGTCAGATTCAGCGACCACTTCCCGCCAGTTGTCCGCCGCCGGCCGGTCGGCGTCGATGGCTATGATCCGACCCAGCGGCGCGGCGTTGTTTGTTCTGAACAACAGGTCCCGGCCGACATTGCCGATGAACGTGTATTCGAAATCAAAGTTGTCGATCAGCATGCGCGGAGCGGGATCGTCCGCTTCCAGATCAGCCAGCGCGATTCGGTAGCGGCTGTCGGTGCCTTTCCAGACCGTAACGACCAGGAAACGGCCATCCTCGGTTGCCGTGGCGTCGAAGCCCCATTCCGGTTCGTCACTGCGGGCGTAGACCGGCTGATCCTGGTCCTGGGCCGCGCCAATTGCGTGGAAATAGATCGCATGGTTCTTGTTGAGCGACTGAAATGCCTCGCCGTCGGCAGGTTCCGGGTACCGGCTGTAGTAAAAGCCGCTGGAATCCGCCGCCCAGGTGACGTCCGTGAATTTCAGCCACTGAATGTCGTCGTCGAGGAATTCGCCGGCGTCCACGTCGAATACCCGCGCCTGCCGCCAGTCGGAGCCCGAGCGCTGTATGAGACAGGCGAGATACTTTCCGTCCGGACTCGGGTAGTAGGCCGACAGGGCCACGGTGCCGTCCTCGGCCCACAGGTTCGGGTCAATCAGCAGTTCCGGCTCGGCGTCGGCGGATCGCTGGACGAAAATCTGGTCCTGGTTCGCGAGCCCGTCGTTGTATTCGTAGAAATAACGTCCGCCCCGCTTGACCGGAATCGAATACTTCTCGAAGTCCCATAGCGCGGTGAGCCGCCGATTGATCGCGGAACGCTCCGGAATGCCCGCGAGATAGGCGCTCGTGACCTCGTTCTGCGCCGCCACCCAGCGCGCGACCCGGTCGCTCTCGCGCACGTCTTCCTCCAGCCAGCGGTACGGGTCGGCCACCGGGGTTCCGTGGTACATGTCCACCTGCTCAACGGTCGCCGTCTCGGGATACTCCACCGGCAGGGGGTCCGCGGCGGGGTCCGTGTCCGCACACCCGGCAGCCAGGCCGGCGACGGAAGCGAGAGCTAGCATGCGGGGAGCGATGGTGCGCATTCAGAGGTCTCCGTAGGGGCAAATTCGGGCCCGGCATTATAAGGTCCAAGGACGGCCGCGGGACTCGAATGGTGCAGATCGAGGGCGGCACTGAGTCGGGCCGGCTTGGACTTGGCCCTGCCGGCGGCTCACGATACGGCCCACGACATGCATCCAGGAAGACCGATGCGATACCACGAACTATCCCCGCGACAAGGCGAGCGCGATCCCCGCCCGGGCTGGAGGTGGCGGCTTGTCTGCCTGCTGATTGTCGCGTTGGCTGGCCGGACGGCGGCGGCGGTGGAAGACATCGCTACCCGCTACTTCGGGATGGCGGTGCAGGGAGACCTGGCGGGAGCAGAGGCGATGCTCCAGTCAGGGGCGCGATCGTCCCGGGCGGCCGCGGATCTGGCCAAACGCTTCCGGGATCGTTTCGTGGGCGTATCCGAGGTCCGCCCGCCGGTAAGCGACAGAGCTGTTGTCAACGAGATCGTCGAAGCCTACCGGCGGTACTGGCGGGTCGCGCTTATGGGCCAGGCTGGTCTGGGCGACGCGGAGAAACAGCTGCAAGCCGAGCTGAGGTTGGCGATGGAGCGCCACGGAGCGGCCGCGGCGCTGATGACCGATGTGGAAACCCAGGCGGCTGTCGGCAGGCTTCTCACCGCCGCGGGCTTCGGCGTTCAGCAGGGGCGAACCCCTCCGCTCATGGACCTCTTGCTGTGGCGTACCGAACAACGGCGCGACTATGCGGTTGATCTCACTGACGGAGTCCAGCCGGTCAGCGTGAGATTTCTTTCCGATTTTGTGGTCAAGGGCTGGCTGGACTATGCCACCTTCGGCCATGCTTCCGCCGGTGGCTGGGCCACGGACGATGCCCTGTACTGTCTCGCGGACCGATACGACACAGCGTCGGAGACGTTCCTGGTGAGCTATCTGAAACACGAGGCCCGGCACTTCGCCGACTACCAGCTCTTTCCCGGCCTGCCGTCCACCGACATGGAATACCGGGCCAAGCTGACCGAGCTGATCTATGCGGAGTCGACCCTGCAGGATCTGCTGGCTCAGTTCGAGGCCACGGCTGCCGACGATCCGTCGGCGTCCCACGCTTTTGCCGCCCACCAGGTTATCGAGGGCCTGAAGGTTTCAGCGCTGCCTCCCGGATCGATGCCCGGCGATCCTCTGGCCATACGCCGGGAGTCACGCCGTCAGCTGGACTGGCATACGTCCGCCCTGGTGGAGGGTGGGGAGGCGCTGGTTTCACGAGGAGTGTTTGCGAGCGGCGTGCCGGGGCTGGTGGAAGATTCCCCTCGGTAGCGGTGCCGCGGGTTCAGACCAGTGCGGCAACCAGCATCACGCCAGTGGCGAGGAAGCCGACGCCCCAGATGAGCGAGCGGACCAGAAACACGCCTGAGGCGTAGGCGGGCACATACAGGACGCGCGCAACCAGATAGATCCATGCACAGGTTTCGGTCAGGCCGCTGCTGGCATCGCCAAGGACCACGACGACGACCGCGATCGAGAACAGGATCAGGCCTTCAAAGTGATTGTCCAGGGCCCGCTTGAGGCGCCCGGCCACGCCGCTGGCCCGCCGCTCATCGTCACGGCTTCCGGCGGTGTAGGCCGGACCCAGTTGCAGGTTGACGGGCACTGCCATCAGCACGAGCTGCACGAACTGCAGCACGGCCGCCAGACCGAGCACCTTGACTTCGACGGGCATCAGCCGCCCCTGGAGTGGCGAAAGTCGGCTTCGAAGTATACCGAAGCGACAAGCGGAGAAAACTGCCGAACTGAGCGGATTGTGGCGGCCTTAAGGTGCATTGCCGGACCTGTTGTGTCAGCGTCGCGGAACGAGGACGCACGGGAGGAGGCGTGATGGACCTGGCAAATTTCGGAACCCCGGGGTCGGGCAGGCCCGGCAAAGCGTTCCCGGCGGCGGGCGCTTTGCTCGCCTTGTGGGGACTGGCTGCGGCGGCAGGGCCAGCGGAAGACGCTGCGGAGCTCTATGCCGGAGAACGGTGGGCCGAGGCCGCCGAGGCCTATTCGGCACTGGCGAATGCAACACCGGCAAGCGGACAGTTTCAGTTTCGGGCCGCGGTGGCATCGCGACGCGCCGGCAATCTCTCCGCCGCCGGCGATCATCTCACTGCGGCCGGTGCCGCCGGTGTGCCCGAGGGCTATCTGGACGTGGAGCGAGTCAAGCTGGCGCTGGCGGCCGACGACCGTGCCGCCGCGCTCACCGCCCTGGCCGCCGCCGGTGCGTCGGTGCCTTCCCCGGCATTGCTGGAATCCGACACGGAACTCGACGCGCTCCGCGAAACGCCCGAATTCGCTGCCGCGGTCTCGACCGCGCGAGAGTTGGCCATGCCCTGTGAGTCGATGCCAGAGGCGCGTCAGTTCGATTTCTGGGTGGGGCAGTGGCGGGTCGAGGACGCCGGCGGCACCTATGCCGGCGACAACCACATTCGCAAGGTGGAACTGGGCTGCATGCTGGTCGAGAGCTGGACCGGCCAAAGCGGCGGGACGGGCACGAGCATCAACTACTACGATCCGGTGAATGAGCAGTGGGTGCAGAACTGGGTCGGCCTGAATCTGCTCATCGATCTTCGCGGTGGCCTGTCCGACGGCTCGATGGTGCTCGAGGGCACTATTCACTATTTTCGGGGCGGGACCACAAGTCCGTTCCGGGGCACCTGGACACCGATGCCCGATGGCGTGGTGCGCCAGCATTTCGAGCAGTCCGCTGACGACGGGCAGACCTGGACCACATGGTTTGACGGTTACTATCACCCGATTGAATAGAAAGGCGCGGGGCAAGGGAGTTTGCTCCCTGGCGTGCGCCCGGTCGCGCGGGCAGGGTACCCAATCTTCGTCCCGGGTCTTGAATCCGGCGCGATTTGGACCGACATTAGTCACACTATGACAGCAGACGATCACCCTCCCAGTCAGCTCGGCGGACCCTCGGCCCAGAAGCCGGGATTCGCCGGTCGATTTCTCTGGTGGTTCACCGCCACCGTCATTCTCGCCGCCGGGCTCGTCCTGGGCGCCGCTGCGCTGGTCACGGCAGGGGTCATCCTGACCGCACTGTGGATCTACGTCCTCGCGCGCGGGGCGCTGGGCATGCGGCGGTTCGGTCAGCAGGCGCGTTCCGGCCCCGCCGTTCTGGATGGCGAGTACGTTGTTCTTAACCGGCAAACGGGCGCCGGGGGATCGCGGAATCGTCCCGGGGAGAGGTAGTTGCCCGGCCTGAAAAAGGAGCATCGGTCGCTCCGCAGGCGTCCGCTTTTTACACCCGTATTCCTTGCCGGGCTGGCCAGTGCAGTCTTTCTGGCCGTCGCGGCGTGGGTTGTCTGGAACGCGGGAACCGTTTCCGTGATTCTGGTCCGCCATGCAGAGACCGTCGAGGGAGGGGATCCCGGGCTCAGCCCCCAGGGGCGCGCGCGGGCAGAACGGCTCTCCCGGATGCTGGAGTTCTCCGGCATCGATGCCATCTATACCAGCGAGTTGAAACGCACTCGGGAGACCGCCGCCCCGGTCTCTGATCTGACCGCGCTGGAACCCGTCGTGCTTCCGGCGGCCGACGTGGGCGGGCTGGCCCGTACGCTGAAGAAGGGTCATCGCGGGCAGCTGGTGCTGGTGGTGGGCCACAGCAATACCCTGCCGCGTCTCGCGGAGGCCCTGGGCGAACCGATCCCCGCCATCGCGGAAGACGACTACGGCAACCTCTACCTGCTCAGGACCGGACCGTTCGTGCCGTCCTGGATTACCCGCCTGCGCTACTGACAGGGCTGGCCGGACCAGCCGCCGGGCCTGCGCGGCGCCGCCCTCGCAGAGCTACTGAAGGGACGCCGCCGACGAACCGGTGATGCTGCCGTCCGCCGGGACGTAGGTCCCGCGCCACTTCCGCCAGGCGCGGAGCACGCGGCCCTGGACCATGAGCAGGCTGGGCGTGAGGACCAGCGTCAGCACCGTCGCAAAGGCCAGTCCGCCGGCGACCGCGGACGACAGCTGAGTCCACCACTGGGCGCTCGGCCCGCCGATCGTAATGTCCCTGCCAATCAGGTCGATGTTGATGCCCAGCACCATCGGCATGAGGCCCAGTATCGTGGTGACCGTTGTCAGCAGTACTGGTCGCAGACGCTGAGCGCAGGTCCGGAGCACCGCCTCGCGCAGCGGGATGTTCTGCTGCCGGAGCTGATTGAAGGTGTCAATCAGCACGATATTGTTGTTGACTACGATACCCGCCAGCGCGATCACGCCAATACCGCTCATGACGATGCCGAAGGGCCGCTGGGTGATGATGTGTCCGAGCAAGACGCCGCCGGTGGAGAACATGACGGCGGTCAGGATCAGGAAGGCCTGAAACAGGCTGTTGAACTGGGTCACCAGAATGATGGCAATCACGAACACCGCCACCAGCATGGCGCGGGTGAGAAAGGCCGAAGCTTCCCGCTGATCTTCGTCGTCGCCGCGAAACGATACCTCCACGCGGGGATCCACGCCGAGACCCTCCACCGCCGCGCGGATCTCCACGACCTTGTCCGCTGCCAGCACGCCCGGAGCCACGTCCGAAGCGAGAGTGAGGGTGCGGCGCATGTCCGTGCGGTCAATGCTCGTGACCTTCTGGGCCGGTGTTCGTGAGACGAAGTTGGCAATCGGGACGAGTCCCTCGTCGGAGGGGACCCTGAGCTTGTCGATCTGATCGAGACTACGGCTCCCGAACGGGTACCGGACCCGGATATCAATCTC
Source organism: Gammaproteobacteria bacterium (assembly GCA_029287575.1). GTDB lineage: Bacteria > Pseudomonadota > Gammaproteobacteria > Steroidobacterales > XN24 > JARFQW01. The sequence goes on from JARFQW010000111.1 coordinate 6,742, forward strand.
CTCGTCGGCGTCATCCGGCCGGTATTCACCGATCTTTACGCCGTTGGTCACCAGCTGGATCGTATTGCCCACGAGCGCGACGTCCGAACCGAACCGGGCAGCCTGGGCGCGGTCCACGCTGACCCGCCACTCGATACCCGGAAGCGGGCGGCTGTCTTCCACGTCCTCGAGCCCCGGTGTCTGGTCCATCACGGCCCGGATCGCGGCGACCGTCCCGTCCAGCAGCGCCGGATAACGGGACGCGACCTCGATACTGATCGGCTTATCGCCGCCGGGCCCGGCTCTCGGGGTCTGGGTCTCCACCTCGACACCGGCCAGGTCCGCCGTGCGTTCGCGGACCTCGGCGAGAATCTCGTCAGCGGGCCTGCGCTGCTCCCAGTCCACGAACTGGAACTGGATGGTCCCGATAATGTCTTCCCGGTCGTTGCTCCCGCTGCCGGTGCGGGCGTACACGCTTTCGAATTCCTCCATGCCCAGGACCCGGCGTTCCACCGAGCGGACGATCGCGTCCTTTTCGTCGGTGGACAGATCGCCGCGCGCGGCGATTTTCAGGCTGGCGAACTGGGGCTCGACGTTCGGGAAGAACTGAACGCCGCGGCCGAGGAAGCCGTAGGCAATAAACACCGCGACCAGCAGCGACGTGACCGCACCGGCCGTCAGCCAGGGTTTATCCAAAGCTCTATCGAGAAAACGGACATAACTGCCTGCCAACCCGTGTATATCGGAAAGCTCTCCGGTCTCGGCGGCGGCAAGCTGCGCCCGGGCGCGCGGACTCACCGCCCCGGAGTTTCCGAACAAACCGCCCAGAGTCGGCACGAACACCAGCGCCATGAGCAGCGACGCAGCCAGCGTGGCCATCAGCGTAATCGGCAGATAGCTCATGAATTCGCCGGTAATGCCCGGCCAGAAGATCAGTGGCGCGAAGGCTGCCAGGGTCGTGAGGGTCGACGCGGTAATGGGCCACGCCATGCGGCGAGCCGCCTCCTGGTAGGCAGCGCGCCGGCCCTGGCCCTCGGCCATCTTCCGGTCCGCCAGTTCGGTGACGACGATGGCGCCGTCAACGAGCATGCCCACCGACATGATGAGGCTGAACAGCACCACGATATTGATGGTCAGACCGCCGATGCCCAGCATCAGGATCGCCATGAGAAAGGACCCGGGAATGGCAATGCCGACCAGCAGCGCATTGCGGACACCCAGGATGCCGATAAACACGATGAACACCAGCAGCACCGCCGAGAGCACTTTGATCTGCAGGTCCGACAGCATGTCCTCGATATCCGTGGACTTGTCCCGCGAGTAGGTCACGGTCAGGTCCGGTGGCCAGGCTGCCCGCTCCTCGGCCACCAGGTCGCGTACGCCATCGATGGTGCTGATGATATTGGCACCGGCCCGCTTCACGACCTCCAGCCCGACGGCCGGGCGGCCGTCGATCCGCGCATGGGACGTGGCATCCTTGTAGGTGCGGCGCACGCTCGCGACGTCCTTGAAATGCACGACGCGGTCGCCGTCCACCTTCACGGGCATGTTGAGCACGTCTTCGGCGCTCTCGAAAACGCCGGGCACCTTGACCGGGAACCGGCCCTGCCCGGTGTCCAGGGCGCCCGCGGCCACCAGCCGGTTGTTGCGGTCGACCAGCTGAAACAGCTCGGCCGGTGTGATGCCGTAGCTTTCCATGGCCAGCGGGTCCACGACGACCTCCATGAGCTCCTCGCGGACCCCGGCCAGTTCCACTTCCAGGACGCCGGGCAGGCCCTCGATCTGTTCCTTCAGGTCCCTTGCCAGCGTGAACAGCATTCGTTCCGGGATGTTCCCGGAGAGGTTGAGCACGAGCATGGGGTCGACCCGGGAGATCTTGACCTCCCGCACGACGGGCTCATCGGTCTCGTCGGGCAGCTTCGCCTTGGCGGCGTCCACCTTGTCGCGGACATCCTGCAGGGCCTGGTCCGTCGGAATGCCCGCGTAGAACTCCAGCGTCACGTTGGCACCGCCCTCATAGGCGCTGGCGGTCATTTCCTTGACGCCTTCGAGAGATCGGAGTTCCTGCTCCACCGGCCGAACCAGCAGGCGCTCGCCGTCTTCCGGCGAAATGCCTTCGTGGGACATGCTGACATAGACGTAGGGAATCTCGATGTCGGGCTCGGCTTCCTTGGGAATGGAGCGGTAAACCAGCGCGCCGGCGATGAGGATGAATAACAGGCTCAGGACCACCGTGCGGCCGTGGTCCATGGCGGCCGCGATGAGGCGTCTCACCGTTCGAAGCCCGCGCGCAGGGTTTCGCTGGTGGCGGACTCGGGCACCGATACCACGCGTTCTCCGGCGCGCACGAAGCCCTGTCCCACGGTGATGACGTTGGCGGAACTCGGCAGACCGGCCAGCCAGACACCGTCGGACGTGGAGACGGCCATGTCTGCGGCATAGAACTCCACTTCGCCCCGGTCGTTGACGAGCTTGACGCCCAGCGTGCCGTCATCGTCCAGGGTGAGAACGGCCGGGGAGACCTTGTGGGCGAGCACGTTGCCCACGGGAATCTTGAGCTCGGCGGTAACACCGGAGGCCAGCGCGCCGTCGGCATTGTCCAGGGCCAGTTCGACCGTGAAGGTCCGGGTAGACGGCTCGGCAACGGGGGAGACATAGCGAAGTTTTCCGCGCACGATCTGTCCGGTGACCAACGCGGCCTCCGCGGCCTGGCTTTCGCGCACGAGGCCGATGTCCTTTTCGGCAATATCGGCGGTGACCACCAGGGTCCGGTTGTCCACGTAGTCGGCCACCGGGTCGCCGGGGGTCAGGTAGTCGCCGATTTCCACGTGCCGGTCGAGCACCGCGCCGTCAAACGGGGCGCGCAGGGTCATGTAGCTAAGGTCGAGCTCCGCCCGCCGAAGCTCGGCCCGGGCCAATTCGAGGTTGGCGACCGCCTCCGCCAGCTGCGTTTCGGCCGCGTAGCCCTCGGCCTTGAGTTTCTTGCGGCCCTCGTATTCCAGTTCCCGCTGCTTGACCAGTGCCCGGGCCTGGGTGAGTCGTGCCTGCCGGTCGCGGGCGTCGAACGTCAGCAGCACCGCGCCTTTTTCGACCCGCTCGCCGCGCTCGGCGCCAATCGATACCACCCGGCCGGTCGTCTCCGCCTTCAGCTCCACCTGCCGTGACGGCGCAGTGCGCCCATACAGAGTCAGGTAGCGCATCACCGTCTCTGCCTCGAGTGACCGCACCTGGACCTCGGTGAGAGGCCGGTCGGTCGCGGCGGCTTCGTTCGGCGTAGGCGCACGATCCCGGCCCACCGCGCCGCTGGCCATCCAGACGGCCACGGCGATGCCGATCGCTACGGCAATGATCCACGGGTGTCGGCTGAGCGTGTTTTTGAATTTCGGTACGGCACTCATGCTCTTTCCTCAGCTCCCGGCGCCTGCGGCCGTGGGAACGGTCCCGGAATGTTCTGTTGTGGCAACGGCAGTGGATTCGAGTTCACGACGGTGGGTGACAATGTAGTCCCGCGCAGCCTGCAGCAGGGCGGAGCCGAAGCCGGCTACAAACCGAACGCCCGGCGAGGTGTCGCTGTCGGCGGCCTGCGTCTGGCGAACAGAGTCCAGAAGGGATTCGATGTCCAGGAGCCGCTCATCGAGAATCGACCGCAGCCGTGCCGGCGGGAGCATGTGTGCGAAGTACAGGATAACGAGGAACTCCGAGCGCACCTTGTGGCGGGGTTCGGCGCGAACGATCGCGTCGCGAAAGGCCTCCCGGCCGGTTTCGGTCAGCTGATACACCTTGGCGCCCGCCCGCCGGTCGCCGATCTGGTCGCGAACGCGCACCAGGCCCTCGTCGGCCAGTTCCGCCAGGGCCGGGTAAATACTGCCGTAGCCGGCCACGAAGAAATGGCTGAAGGCTCCTTCGAAGTACTTTTTGATTTCATACCCGGTCGCGTCGCCGAAGCTCAGCACGCCCAGACACAGGGTTCTAACATCCATGGAAACGGCCCGATTCGCGCGATTGTGCGCTGCAACTATCGAAATGATATATCAATCCGATAGTGATTCCTATGGACGTTCTTGTGCATGCGTCGGTTGGCGCGAACTCAGCCGTTGACCGTCACGCCCTTCCAGAAGGCCACGCGGTCCTTTATTTCCGCCGCCCGGGGCTTGGGATCCGGGTAGAACCATGCCGCGTTTTCGTTGATCCGGTCTCCCACCCTGACGTTGTAATAGTGGGCGGTGCCCTTCCAGGCACAGACCGTGGTATGGCGGCTTGCTTCGAAATGCGCGTTGTCCAAGCTGTCTTCGGGGAAGTAGTGATTTCCTTCGACGACCACGGTGTCGTCACTGTCGGCGATCACGGCGCCGTTCCAGGTGGCTTTTGGCATGTCTGGCTCCGGTTTCGGACGCAAGTCCGGGTGAGGGGCGTCAATCGGGGTCAGGTCCGGTTTCGCGCGGCGGCGGCGAATGGATTGCCCGCCAGATCACCGTCCGGGGTCAGCGGCGGATAGTCGATACCGCGTTCGCGGCAGCGGCGGGCGATGGCGGGATGGGACCATTCGAACAGGCGTCGCTGCCGGAGTGCCGGTGCCAGGCGCGAGGTGGCATAGAGCCCGGCCTGTTCGCGTTGCCGGGCGGCTTCGAAGAGAACGAGGGCCGCGGCCACGGACACGTTGAGAGACTCGACGAGGCCCTTCATCGGCACGCACACCGTCATATCGGCAAGGTCCAGTGCGGTCTGGCTCACGCCCCACAGCTCCGATCCCATCAGCAAGGCGGTCGGTCGGGTGTAGTCCACGCCCCGGAAGTCCACGGCGTCCTCGTCCAGGTGGGCGGCGAGGAGCCGGAACCCCTGTTTCTTGAGTGCCGCGGCGGCGTCCGGCAGGGATTCGTGAGTCTGGACCGGTACCCATTTGCGGGTCCCGGCGGCAATCATGTGATGTCGACGCACCTCCGGATCTTCGGAGACGACGTGGGCCTCGTACACGCCGACGGCATCGCAGGTCCGTATGATGGCCGCAATGTTGTGCGTCTTGTGTACGTCCTCCATCAGCACCGTCAGGTCGGGTTGGCGCCGGGCAAGTACGGACTTCAGCTTCTCGAAGCGCTCGGGCGTCATGAATCCATGCGGTAGAACAGAACTTAAGAAAGAGTAGTAAGTCTATGTTTATTGGAAACTATAGCTTAAAAGTAGAAACCAACGGGCGGGGCACCTACGAGATCACGGACAAGATACAGGCCATGGCGGGCCGTGCGGCAGCGAATTCGGGATTGATGAGCGTATTCATCCATCACACCAGTGCGTCACTGATCGTCTGTGAAAACGCCGATCCCACCGTTCGTGAGGACCTGGAGCGGTTCATGGCCCGGGTGGCGCCGGATGGGGACCCGTTGTGGCAGCACGTCGCCGAGGGGCCGGATGACATGCCCGCGCACATACGATCGGTCCTCACCCAGCCCAGCCTGTCCATTCCCATGAGTGGCGGCCGGGCATTGCTCGGTACGTGGCAGGGCGTTTATGTCTGGGAACACCGGACCGGCCCGCATACGCGCCAACTCACGGTCTCCATGCTGGGCGACCAGCCTGGCTAGCACTGCGTGGGAACTCCGGGGCCGGGCTCAGCCCCGATTCGCGCCGATGGCGGCCTTGATGAACGCTTCATGCCGGCCGATGCGCAGATCAGCGAGCACCGAATCCTGGACGATGCCGTCGGCGCCGATCAGAAAGGTGGCCCGGCGAACGCCGATGCCCATGGGTCCGTCAACGCCGTAGGCGCGGACCGCGACCCGCTCCGGGTCCGCCAGCAGCGTGAAGGGCAGGTTGTGGCGGCTGGCGAAGCGCGAATGACTGTCCGAGTCCTGTGGGCTGATACCCACGACGCGCATGCCGGCCTCGGCGATATCGTCGTGCATATCGCGAATCGAGCAGGCCTCTTTCGTGCAACCTGGCGTGAAATCCGCCGGATAGAAATACAGTACGAGCGGTCCGTCGGACAGCAGTCCGGACAGCGTCCACGTCTTGCCGTCCTGGTCATGCAGGGAAAATTCCGGGGCACGTTCGCCAGCTTCGATCATCAATCATTACTCCCGAACTCGGTTTCCATGACCCGGTAGCCGGTGTGGCGCATTCCTAGGCTCCGATACGTGTCCTGTGCCCGGGCGTTCTCCCGCTCCACGTAAAGCCGTATCCCGACCACTTCGCCGCTGTTCTTGGCGAGGGCCTCGATATGACCGTAAAGCCGCCGGAACACACCGGTCCTGCGGTGGTCCGGATGGACATAAACGCTCTGTATCCACCACAGCCAGCCGTCGCGCCAGTCCGACCATTCATAGGTTATCAAGGTCTGGCCCACCATCCGGCCGCCCGATTCCGCAATGAAGTACCGGCCACGAACGGGGTCCCGCAGGAGCCGCCGAACACCGGACTCGAGCACCGAACGATCCAGGGATTTGTCCTCCGACTCCGAGGCAAGCGCCGCGTTGAATTCAGCGATTGTCGAGGCGTCGTCGATCGAGGCGTCGCGTATGTCGACCATCGGCTCGCTCATGGTACCGGTTACCCCCCGGAGGAATTGCGAGGATACACGTCGAGGCACTACCCCTCCAGCGCGTGGAAGGCGGGCATCGGGCCGGTCTTGGCTGCATCGGGAGCCATGCCTTATGCCGGGCTGCATGCCTCGGGTCCGGGCGGGCGCTCTGGCCCCGATGCCCTGGCCCGGATGGATGGAAACAATTGCGTAAACAGGCTGGACAGACCTTATGCAATTGTTACACTACGCGGCCTCATTCGGGGCCGTAGCTCAGATGGGAGAGCGCTGCGTTCGCAATGCAGAGGTCGGGGGTTCGATTCCCCCCGGCTCCACCACCGAATGATCACGGGCCGCCCCCTCTCGGGCGGCCCGTTTTCGTATCAGCGACCGTGACCCGGTCCGGGCTATTTTTCTGCTCAGGAGATGAAGCCGTGACTACCGGTCCGAAGCCCGGATCGGACTGATAGGGATTTGCACCAATCGACGCTGCGGTGGCGGCTGGCTAGATTTAACCGCATAAGGGGCGTCTGGGCCGGACGCCGGAGATGGCCTGGGAGCACATCATGCGATTATCGAGGACTGCGTCGACCACCGCCTTCGTAGCCGGCTTTCTTCTGGCTGGCGCGCCGGCCGGGGCGGAAGAACGGTTTGTCACCGTCCTGCCCGGAGAGAGTCCCGGCACGCTGGTCGTGACCGTCACCGGCAACAAGTCGCCGTCGGTCTGGATCGACGGCGAGGCGACGCCGGCCCGCTTCGAGTCTGCCGGCAACGGCGCCGTCCGGGCAGTCATTTCGGATCTGCCGAGTGGGTCGTCCTTGCTCGGCACCGGCAGCGGGAAGCCGGTGGCGGCGATTCCGCTGCGGGCGGCGCGGCCAGAGGAGGCGCCGTTCAACGACCGTGTCGTGTATCACATCATGCTCGGTTACTTTGCCAACGGCACACCGGCCAACGACCGGGCCGGCATGCGCCGCTGGATCCACCGCCGCTATGCCGGAGGTGATTTGCAGGGGGTGCTGCCGAAGGCTGATTATCTCGGGGCGCTGGGTATCACCGACGTCTGGCTCAGTCCGGTATTCCAGAGCGAGACGTCCCACGGCTACGACGTCCAGAACTACTACCGGATCGGCGACTCCCGGGCTGTTCCTGGCGATCCCGATGCCTCGCTGAACCTGTTCCGGGAGCTCGCCCGGACCCTGGGAGATGCCGGTGTGGGCATCATTCTGGATCTGCCGCTGGACTACGGCGCGGGCACCTATGACCGGCGCGCGGGCGACCCCAACCGGCTCAAGCCCCGATCCACGAAGGCCCGCCAGGAAGCGGAGAAAGTCTGGGAGAGCTGGGGCACCGGCTTCAAGTACTGGAACATGCGGGATGAAGACACCCGCGAGTTCCTTCGCGAGGTAGCGCTGCACTGGGCCCGGGAGGAGGGCGTCAGTGGCTTTCGCATGGACTACGTGCGTGGCGTGGATCACGCTTTCTGGGCTGAGATCTACCGGGAACTGAAAGCCGAAAGGCCTGACCTGTTCGTGTTCGGCGAAGCCTGGCAGGACGCCCACGGCCCTGGCACGAACATGGGCGACATTGCCAAGTACTACGAGCCGGTGGATGACATCGGCCCACAGTTCGACTCACTGATCGAGTTTCCGATGAAGATCGTCATGACAGATGTCTTCGCGCGCGACGGCGACGCCCGTCAGCTCGAGCGCTGGCTGCAGTCCACCGAGCAGGCTTATCGGGGACACGGCCACCCGATCTATTTCATCGACAGCCACGACATGTCCCGTTTCTCGGACTGGGCGGTGGACCGATCTGACGAGCGGCTGCTCGCGGCGGTTACCTTCATGGCGACGCTGCGTGGCCCCATGATCCTGTTCTACGGCACCGAGACAGGGCTGGCGGGCGGGAAGGCCGCTGCGGGGTTTGACGACAGCGGCCGTATTCCGATGCCGTGGGATGCGCTGAATGAAGACCTGATCCAACGCATGACAGCGGTGATCAACATGAAGCGGGACCTCCCGGTGCTTCAGCGCGGGGCCCGCTGGCCTTTACTGGCTGATGCAAATGCGGTTGTGATGGCGCGCGCGAATGACACAACGATCGCGCTCGTTGCCGTGAACACGTCCACCGAGTCGCGTACCGTGGAGTTCCAGAGTCCGGCGCCAGGTGCCTTGTGGGCCGCCCGGCTCGACGGGCCTGTGCCCGTGTCGGGAACCGACACCGGGATGCTGTCATGGACTTTGCCGGCCCTGGCCACGGTTGTCGCCGTTGCCCAGTAACGGTTCGTCCTCATCGGGCCCGGGGAGCCCGGGTGGCGGAGGGGCCGCCAGACCGGGAGGCGCCAGAGTGGACCGGCGGGATCCTTCATTACTCGCAGCGGGTTGATCTCGGTCGTTCGAGCAAGGACACTTCGCATCCGATGCCTCGGTAGCTCAGGGGATAGAGCAACCGCCTCCTAAGCGGTAGGTCGCAGGTTCGAATCCTGCCCGGGGCGCGAAAGATTTCAAAGACTTATCAAGCTGCAGGCTATCGGTTCGAGGTAAAAAAGGGCGCTGTCCACTGTATGTCCATCAAATTCATTGTTGCCA
>JARFQW010000084.1 GCA_029287575.1 Gammaproteobacteria bacterium
ACGGCGGCCTGGCGATTTCCACGCCCTTCACCGACCGCGGCATGGTGGCCATCGGCTGGAAATGGGCCGACGCCAGCCGGTCACAAAAACAAAGCATGGTCTGCGCCCAGTGTCATGTCGAGTACTACTTCACGGCGGACAAGTTCGTGAAGTTTCCCTGGGATATGGGCACGACTGTGGACGAGATCGAAACCTACTATGACGCGATCAACTTCGCCGACTGGACCCATGCCCTTTCCAAGGCGCCGATGCTCAAGGCCCAGCATCCGGGCTTCGAGACCTTCATGCGCGGAACCCACGGCCGCAACGGGGTCTCCTGTGCCAACTGCCACATGCCCCGGGTGCAGGCCGCGGACGGCAAGAAATTCACCAGCCACAACATCGGCAATCCTTTCGACAACTACGAAGCCTCCTGCGGCCGCTGCCATGATCAAAGCAAGGAAGACATGGAGGGCGTGGTCGCCAAGTACAAGGGCATGGTCAACGAAGCGAAGATGAATGCCGAACGGCAGCTGGTGCACGCCCACTACGAGGCCGCGGCGGCCTGGAAAGCCGGCGCTTCCGAAGCGGAGATGGCCGACGCTCTGAAGGCTATCCGCCACGCCCAGTGGCGCTGGGATTTCGCGATCGCATCCCACGGCGTGCATATGCACAACCCGACCGAGGCGCTGCAGATACTCGCCAGTTCGCTGGATCGGGCGGCCGAGGCCCGCGTGCTGCTGGCCCGGGTGCTCGCGACTCACGGTCAGACGGCCGCGATTGCCATTCCGGATATTTCCACGAAGGCGGCGGCTCAGGCGGCGGTCGGTCTTGACGCCGCGAAGCTGAAAGCGGACAAGGCGAAGTTCCTCGAGACCCTCGCTCCCGAGTGGGACAAGGCCTACAAGGCGGCCCACGGCGGCAACTAGCCCGGCCGTCAGTCAAGCCCCCGCGGATCCGTCCGCGGGGGCTTTTTCCTTGGCGGAGCGTCACGGCTTGCCGATCGGGGATCCGGGCCGAGCCGGCCGCGGGCTCAGGCCCCGCTGTCCGAACTCCAGCCCAGCGGCAGGGAGATGCCGGATGCGGAAAGGAAGGCCCGGTCGTGGGCGGCGAGATGCAGCTCTCCGTGCTCGATAATGAAATAACGCAGCGCCTCCACGGCGGGCGACAACACTTTCGATGCGAGCCGGACCACGTTCCAGGTCCTCATGATCGGCGTGTCCTCAACGGGCAGAATGGCGATGAGCCTGTTCTGCGCTTCGAGGCCGATTGTGTGGAGAGAGAGGAAGCTGAGCCCCATGCCCGCCATGACGGCCTGCTTGATGCTCTCGTTACTCGGCATCTCCATCGCGACGCGCGGATCGATCCGGTGGGACCGAAAGTAATCACGCATGTGAAAGCGTGTGCCTGATCCCGGCTCGCGAATGATGAACGGACAGGTTTCCAGCTCCCGCGGGGTCACGGACCGTTCGCGAACGAACTCGTGATCGGGCGGGGCTACGAAGACATGCGGGTGCGCGGCGAACGCGTCCGCCCGGGTCGCCAGGTCCTTGGGTGGCCGCCCCATGACCGCGAGGTCGATTTCGTTGCCCCGCAGGAGAGTGACAAGCTGCTCCCGGTTCGTGCAAACCTGGAGACGCACATCGATGCCGGGGTGCTCCTTGTTGAATCTGGCCAGGAGCCGCGGCAGGAAATACTTCGCCGTGCTCACGAGGCCGACATTCAGGGCGCCGGCCTCCACGCCCTTCAGACGGGCCATCATGTCCTCGGCGTCCTTAAGCGTCGAGAGTACCCGCCTTGCGTACAGAAGCAGGTATTCCCCGGCGGTCGTCAGGGCGACCTGACGGCCCTGCCGGTCGAAGAGGGGCAGCCCCGCGGAGGCCTCCAGCTCCTTGATCTGCATGGTTACCGCCGGGGGCGTGAGGTGGAGCGCTTCCGCGGCCCGGACAAAGCTCAGCTGCCTTGCTACCTCGGAAAACGCCCGCAACTGCTTGATAGAGACTTTCTGCATTAAACTTATCTGAAGTTAAAATAAAGAAAATATGAATTTATCTTATTTCGATGACAGCGTACATTCCTACGTCAGTCCTGTCACACGAAGCTCGGGCCCGGGGATTTCCCTTGGCGGTTCGAAGCGGCAGCCGGGCAGGATCGATGCAGGGGCCTCGCCGCAGAGGGCGGGGTCTAAAAATGAATAAGCCGGTCAGGGGAAGTCAGCATGTTTCGTATCGCACCATCGATTTTGTCGGCGGATTTCGCATGCCTGGGCGACGAAGTCCGCAGCGTGATCGACGCCGGTGCCGACTGGATCCATTTCGACGTCATGGACAATCACTACGTCCCCAACCTCACGTTCGGTCCGATGGTCTGCCAGGCCCTGCGCAAGCACACCGAAGCCCCGATCGACGTGCACCTGATGGTGCGGCCCGTCGACGCGCTGGCCGAGCAGTTTGCCAAGGCGGGCGCCGACCTGATCAGCTTTCATCCGGAGGCCAGCAACCATGTTGACCGAACGCTCCAGCTGATCCGGGGGGAAGGCTGCCGGGCGGGTCTTGCCTTCAATCCCGCCACTCCCCTGGACGTGCTCGAGTGGGTCATCGACAAGGTGGACCTGGTGTTGATC
>JARFQW010000170.1 GCA_029287575.1 Gammaproteobacteria bacterium
TCGACACCCATCGCGGCGAGTATCGACAGGTCCGTGCCGGCGGCCTTGAGGGCGGATATCTGGCCGATGTTGATTCCTTCGATACGTTCCATGACCAGCGCGCCGGGCCTGCTCAGGTCCCAGTCCACCTCCGGCACGTACAGCAGCGGCGATCCTTCGAAATTACGCCTCAGCTGGGAGGCGTTCGCCGCTTCCCGCATGAGGTCCAGCTCGTCGGCCAGTGTGCGGTCGAATTCGGCCACGACCTCGAGGGGGCGCAGCCGACGGGCTTCGGGCCAGTAGCGCTCCGCCAGGCCGGCGAGCGTATACAGCACGCGCACATCGCGGCGAATGTCTTCACGCACCCCGGGCCGCAGCAGCTTCACTATGACCTTGCGCCCGTCCAGGGTCGTCGCCGCGTGCACCTGAGCGATCGACGCGGCCGCCATGGGCGTTTCTTCAAACTCCGCGAACACCGTTTCGACGGGTTTGCCGTAAGCCGCCGCGGCGATCGCGACGGCCTCTTCCGCGGGAAACGGCGGAACCCGGTCCTGCAGGGTAGCCAGTTCGTCCGCGATGTCGGCGGGGAGCAGATCCCGTCGCGTGGACAGGGTCTGTCCGAACTTGACGAAGATGGGACCCAGGTCGATGAGAGCCTCGCGTACGCGTCGGGCCACGGGCTGGCTGTCGGCGTCGGCCCCGCGCCGGAACGGAAGCCACCGCGTGAGCCGCCGCACCGGCCGGTACAAGTGGGTAGCCTCGACGAGATCGTCGAGGCCGTGATGAATGAGGACCCGCTGGATTTCCAGTGCCCGTCGCGCCTGGGCCAGAGGAATCATTCCACGGCCTTTTCGAGGCGGCGCATACGCGCCTCCAGGCGATCGGTATCCGCCCGGAGCGTGTCCACGGCATCGAGGAACTCGTCCATTTCCCAGCGAGAGGGCAGGGATCTCTGCTCCTCCTTGAGATAGTCGGCCAGGTCGGTGCCGAGTCGCTCGCCGGTATTTTCCACCCAGCCTCCCAGGCTGCGCAGAAACCGGGAAATGCGGCGGGCCGCCACGTCGCCGGTGATGCGTGAAAGCTCCTCCTCCCAGTCGGGCAGAGCGATGTCCAGGAGATCCCGGAAGTCCCGCGCCAGCAGGGGGTCGCCGACCAGGTTGAGGCCCGCGGCAGAGGCCGGTTCGCCGAGAATCGCCAGCCTCGCCAGCTCCATCGGCGACCCTTCGAGAGTGACGTCAGCCTCGTCCTCACCCGACACTGCAAGACGACCGTCGTTACAGGCAAATCTCACGGTCAGCGGCAGTCCACGCAGGCGAACCGCGAAACTTCGGCCGTCGAGTTCCTGGCACCGGCTCCGTGCATCGCTGGAGCCGGCTACGCCTCTGTCCAGCAGGCCCTGGAGCGGCAGAAATAGATCCGGACCAGCCATGCCTCAGTACCGGTAGCCGCGGTGCAGCGCCACGATACCGCCGGTGAGGTTGTGGTAGCGGCACCCTTCCAGCCCGGCCGTCTCCATCATGGCCTTCAGGGTCTCCTGGTCCGGATGCATCCGGATGGACTCCGCCAGGTAGCGATAGCTTTCGGCGTCTCCGGCCACCCAGCTGCCCAGAGCCGGCAGGATCCTGAAGGAATACAGGTCGTACAGGGGCTTGAGTCCGGGGGCCACGGGCCGGGAAAACTCGAGCACGAGTGCCTGGCCGGCGGGCCTCAGGACACGCCGCATTTCCGCGAGGGCCAGGTCCTTGCGCGTCACGTTCCGCAGGCCGAACGCAATGGTCACGACGTCAAAGCTGGCATCCGGGAACGGCAGTTGTTCTGCGTTCGCGAGCGTGTAGGCCACCTGTCCGGTCAGGCCCTCGTCGTCCAGGCGCGCACGCCCGGTCCGGACCATGGCTTCGTTGATGTCTGCGAGAACCACGCGTCCATCGGGCTTGACCCGGGGCGCCATCGCGGCGGCCAGATCTCCCGTGCCGCCGGCCAGATCCAGGACATCATGGCCCGGACGCAGCGCCGCCTGCTCGACCGTGAAGCGTTTCCAGAGGCGGTGGATGCCGCCCGACATCAGGTCGTTCATCAGGTCGTAGCGGCTGGCCACCGAATCGAACACGCCGCGCACGCGTTGCTCCTTTTCGGCTACCGGTACCGACTGGTAGCCGAAATGGGTCTGATCGCCCTTGTCCTCCGTCTGGCTCAAACGGGATCGCCTCCGGCCGGCTCTTTGCGCTGATACCCGGCTGCGTCCAGCTTTGCCAGGTAGTCGGACCAGTTGGCGTCCCGGTTCTCGCCCAGTTCCTTGAGATAGGCCCAGGAAAACAGCCCGGAGTCATGGCCATCGTCGAAGGTCAGGCGAACGGCGTAATGGCCCACCGGATCGACCGCACGGATCCCCACCGACTCCTTGCCAACGACGAGTACCGCCTGGTTCGGGCCGTGTCCCCGGACTTCCGCCGAGGGCGAGAAGACGCGCAGATATTCACAGGGCAACTCATAGGACGTTCCGTCGGGGTAGGCCACCTCCAGCACCCGGGATTTCTTGCGCAGGCGGATTTCCGTTGGCGCGGGAACGTTTTCATCCATCTTGGCCAGATCCTGTATTCACTCTGAACAGGCGAATTGTAATCGCAGGGCCGGCCGTCTGCCCCGCCCGGGGTGCGAAGCCCGCCCCGGCTATCCGCGGAGCCTACAGAATGTAGCGCGACAGATCCTCGTCGCGGGCCAGCTCCGTCAGGTTTTCGTCCACGTAACCGGCGTCGATCACCACTTGGTCGCCGGTCCGGTCGGCCGCATCGAAGGACACCTTGTTCAGCAGGCGCTCCATGACCGTATGCAGCCTGCGCGCGCCGATGTTCTCCGACCGCTCATTGACCTGGAAGGCCACCTGGGCGAGGCGCTCGAGGCCGTCATCGCGAAATTCCAGCCGGACGCCCTCGGTATGCAGCAGGGCCTCGTACTGCTGACACAGCGACGCATCGGGTTCGCGCAGAATCCGCACGAAGTCGTCGGCAGTCAGCGAAGCGAGTTCGACCCGAATGGGGAAACGTCCCTGCAGCTCGGGAATCAGGTCCTGCGGACTGGCGACGTGGAAAGCACCGGAGGCAATAAAGAGGACGTGGTCGGTGCTGATCATCCCGTATTTCGTGTTGACCGTGCAGCCTTCCACCAGGGGCAGGAGGTCCCGCTGGACGCCTTCCCTGGACACGTCGGCACCGCTTGCGTCGGCGCGACGGGCGACCTTGTCGATTTCGTCGATAAACACAATGCCGTTCTGCTCGACGTTGCGCAGCGCCGCGGCCTTGAGCTCTTCTTCGTCTACCATCCGGGCCGCCTCTTCCTCGGTCAGCAGTTTCATGGCCTCGGGGATCTTCAGCTTCCGGCGCCGGGAACGGTTGCCGCCCATGTTGCGAAACATGCTCTGCAGTTGCTGGGTCATCTCCTCCATGCCCGGCGGCGCCATGATTTCCACGCCTACCGACACGGCCTCGACGTCGATTTCTATCTCCCGATCGTCCAGCTCGCCTTCCCGGAGCATCTTGCGAAACTTCTGCCGCGTCCCGTCGGCCTTGCCCCTGTCGGCATCGCCATCCCCGGTCCCGGGCAGCAGCGCATCGAGAACCCGGTCTTCGGCCGCATCCATGGCCCGGTGCCGGACCTTGTCCATTTCCAGCTCGCGGGTCAGCTTGACGGCCTCGTCCACGAGATCCCTGATGATGCTGTCCACTTCGCGGCCCACGTAGCCGACCTCCGTGAACTTGGTCGCCTCGACCTTGATGAACGGGGCCTGGGCCAGACGCGCAAGACGCCGGGCGATTTCCGTCTTGCCCACGCCGGTCGGGCCGATCATGAGGATGTTCTTCGGCGTGATCTCGGTGCGCAGCGGTTCCTCGACCTGGGTTCGCCGCCACCGGTCTCGCAGCGCAATGGCCACGGATCGCTTGGCCTCGTCCTGGCCGATGATGTGCTTGTCGAGTTCCTCGACGATTTCGCGGGGTGTCATCTGGGACATGGGAGCTCCAGCAAAACGATGTTCCGGAAAGACCGCGCCACCGGGTCCGCCGCCTGACGGCTAGTCGGTGGCGAGGGTTTCGATCACCAGGTTGTGGTTCGTATAGACGCAGATGTCAGCGGCAACGTTCAGCGCCTTGCGTACGATCTCCTCGGCGGCCAGATCCGTATTGTCCATCAGTGCTCTCGCCGCGGCCTGGGCATACGGACCCCCGGAGCCAACCGCCATCAGGTCATCCTGGGGTTCGATCACGTCGCCGTTGCCCGAGATGACGAAGGATTTCTCGGCGTCCGCTACGCACAGCAGAGCCTCCAGACGACGAAGCATCCGATCGGTGCGCCAGTCCTTTGCCAGCTCGATCGCCGCCCGCGTCAGATTTCCGTACTGCTGCAGCTTGCTTTCGAAGCGCTCGAAGAGCGTAAACGCGTCGGCCGTGCCGCCGGCGAAACCGGCAAGTACCTTGCCGTCATAAAGCGTCCTGACCTTCCTGGCATTGCCCTTCATGACCGTGTTGCCGAGGCTGACCTGGCCATCGCCACCAACGGCCACAAGCCCGCCTCGGCGCACCGAGACGATTGTGGTCCCGCGCATTTGCTGCATGCCGGACTCCTGAATCAGGCTGAATACGACCCCTGGCCGCTAGCGCCGCCGGCGGGCTCGGGGGTGAGCCTGATCATAAATGCGGGCAAGGTGCTGGAAATCAAGATGCGTATAGATCTGGGTCGTGCCGATGTCCGCGTGACCGAGCAGTTCCTGCACGGCGCGCAGGTCGCCGCTGGACTCCAGGAGATGGGTGGCAAAGCTGTGTCGGAACGTATGCGGCGACACCTGGCCCGGAACGCCGGCCCGTTTCGACCAGTACTCGACCCGGGCCTGCACCGAGCGCCGGCTGATGGGTTTGCCCCGCCGGCTCAGAAAAAGGTGGTTGTTCTCCTGTTTCAGGAACTGGGGGCGCACCTTCAGCCATTCCCGGATCGCGTGGCTGGCGTGCGTGCCGACCGGCACGACGCGGGTCTTCGCCCCCTTGCCCGTCACCCGCACGCTGGAGTCCCCGAGATCCACGTCCCCCAGGTCCAGGGACACCAGTTCGGCCAGACGCAGGCCCGAGGAGTACAGCAGCTCCATCATGGCCCGATCCCGGCAGGCCAGGGGATGGTCGTCCCCGAGCTGGAGCATATGCCCCATCTGGTCTGCGTCCATCGTGCCGGGAAGCTTCCGCGGCGCTTTCGGGGCGCTGACCTGCGCGGCCGGATTAGATTCCACCACGTCTTCGCGGATCAGATAGTTGAACAGGCCCCGGACGGCGGACAGGCGGCGCTGAATGCTGCGCGCCGCCAGCCCCTTGCGGTGCTGACGGGCAGCGAAAGAGCGTATGTGCTGGGCGTCCACATCCGACCAGCTGGCCACATCGTGGGCACAGAGAAAGCTGTATAGCGCCTCGATGTCCCGGTGGTAGTTCTTCTCGGTGTGCGGCGACAGACGGCGCTCGTAGCGCAGATGGCTCAGGTAGCGCTCGATCCAGGCGCGGTCTGGCCCGGTGTCGCTCATCAGCGCCCGCCGTTCTCCCGGGCCCGGGACCCGCGGAGCGCCGCGGTCGCGAGATCACCTATGCGGCCGAGAAATTCCGTGCTCATCGTGGGATTGAACCGCTCGGCGTCGCGGCTGCCGATGGCCAGCATTCCGGTGGCGCAGCGCGGTCCCAGCGGCACCAGCGCGACCGATGCGATCAGCGCGCCGTCGCCGGGAAACAGAAATTCCTTCTGCGCATCCCGGACCCGGCCGCAGCGCGGAATGCCGCTTTCGATGAACGTGGAAAAGCTCTTCAGGGCGGGGCTGTTGCGGTTCATGCGCCGCAGGAACCGGGTGTCCGGCTCCTGGATGATGGCGGAGCTGTCATGGAACAGGACGATCACCGTCTGGTTGGCGCCGAAGTCCTCCCGCAGGCAGGCCTCGAGAATTTCGAGGGCCGCATGACTGGTCCGGGCTTCCAGGAGCCGATTGGCCAGACGATGAATTTTCTGTGCAAGTGCGTCGTTGGAACGGGCCACCGCAACCAGTTCCCGCAGCCGGTCTTCCAGTTCGCGATTCTTCTGGCGCAGAACCGATACCTGCCGCTCCACGAGCGAGACCGAGTCACCGCCGGCCTGGTGGGAGAGGGTGAGCCCCTCGACAAGGCGGGGATGCCGCTCGAAGAAATCCGGGTGGGCCTGCAGGTGATCGATCACCGATTCTTCGTCCAGCTGCTGAACGCCCTCGTGCTCCGTATTGCTGATGCTCATATCTCGATTCGTCCCTCGAATACCTTCCTGGCTTCTCCCTGCATCCAGAGCGGCTGCCCGGGGCCTGCCCAGCGTATCATCAAATCGCCGCCCCGGAGCGACACCGCAACCGATTCCGTGGCCCTGCCGCTGCGGATGAGCGCCGCCGCCGCCGCGCAGGCGCCGGTGCCGCAAGCCTCGGTCTCTCCGACGCCCCGTTCAAATACCCTCAGACGCGCCCGGTCGCGGCCGGTCACCTGCACGAAGCCCGCATTCACGCCCTCGGGGAACGACGGGTGCGGGTTGAGCGCCCGGCCGAGGCGTTGCACCGGCGCGGTGTCGATGTCGCCGACCTCGATGACCGCATGGGGATTTCCCATGGATACCGGCGATACGATGACCGACCCCTCGGCGGTGGCAACCCGGTAGGGCGGCCCCTCGCCCTCGGCCAGAAACGGCAGGGCCTCGGGGCGAAACTCCGGTTCCCCCATGCAGACCGCAACGGAGCCGTCCGCATCCACCCGGGCTTCATGACGCCCGGACGGGCTTTCCAGAATCATCTGCCTGCCGTCTGCTCCTGGTTCGCCCGCGGTCAGCAGCGCGACGCATCGTGCGCCGTTTCCGCACTGGCCAACCTCCGAGCCATCCGCATTGAACACGCGATACGCCACGTCGGCATCCGAACCGGTGGGGCTGTCCAGCAACAGCAGCTGGTCAAAGCCGATGCCCGTTCGCCTCGAGGCCCAGCGACGCAGCGTGGCGGGGCTCGGATCGAAGAATTGATCCCGCTGGTCCACCACGACGAAGTCGTTCCCCAGGCCCTGCATCTTCCAGAATCGGACAGAACGGCCGGGGTGGGGGGTCATGGAGAGGCTCCAGGGTTTCATGCGCGCGGAGGCGTCATTATAGTGAGCGCGCCATATCAGAGGCACGACCGGATGAAATACCAGGACCTGCGAGACTTTCTGCGCATCCTCGAGGAGCGCGGCGAGTGCAAGCGCATTGCGAGCCCGGTCAGCCCGGAACTCGAGATGACCGAGGTCTGCGATCGCACCCTGCGTCGCGCCGGGCCGGCCCTGCTGTTCGAAAACCCGGTGGGTCATGACATCCCGGTGCTGGGTAATCTGTTCGGCACCCCCGAACGCGTCGCCTTCGGCATGGGAGCTGATTCGGTCGAGGCGCTGCGGGAGATCGGCAGGCTGCTGGCCTTCCTCAAGGAGCCCGATCCGCCGAAGGGTATGCGGGACGCCTGGAACAAGCTGCCGATTTTCCGGCAGGTCATGAACATGGCGCCCCGGACCGTGCGCAGCGCGCCCTGCCAGGGTAATCAGACGGCCGGACCGGATGTGGACCTGGGCATGCTGCCGGTGCAGACCTGCTGGCCCGGGGACGCCGGGCCGCTCATCACCTGGGGGCTGGTCGTGACCCGGGGCCCCGAACGCGCGCGCCAGAATATGGGGATCTACCGGCAGCAGGTGATCGGGAAGAATCGCCTGATCATGCGCTGGCTGTCCCATCGCGGCGGGGCGCTGGATTTCCAGGAGTGGCAGAAGGCGCGCCCGGGCGAGCCGTTTCCCATCGCCGTGGCCCTCGGCGCCGATCCGGCCACGATTCTGGCCGCGGTCACTCCCGTTCCCGACACCCTGTCGGAGTATGCCTTTGCCGGGCTGCTGCGAGGAGGCCGGACGGAGCTCGTCAAGTGTCTGGACTCCGATCTGGAGGTGCCGGCGAGTTCGGAGATTGTCCTGGAGGGGCACATCGCCCCCGGCGACATGGCCCCGGAGGGACCGTTCGGTGACCACACCGGCTATTACAACGAGGTCGAGCAGTTCCCCGTGTTTACGGTGGAGCGGATGACCTGGCGGGACAACCCCATTTATCACAGTACCTATACCGGCCGGCCGCCCGACGAGCCCGCGATTCTCGGCGTGGCCCTCAACGAGGTCTTCGTGCCGATTCTCCAGAAGCAGTACCCGGAGATCATCGACTTCTACCTGCCTCCGGAAGGCTGCTCATACCGTATGGCCGTGGTGAGCATTCGCAAGCAGTATCCGGGGCACGCGAAACGCGTGATGTTCGGCGTCTGGTCCTTCCTGCGCCAGTTCATGTACACGAAGTTCGTGGTGGTTACCGATGACGACGTGGACGTACGCAACTGGCAGGACGTGATCTGGGCGATGACCACCCGGATGGATCCGGCGCGGGACACCACCATCGTCGAACACACGCCGATCGACTATCTTGATTTCGCATCGCCGGTTTCCGGGCTCGGCTCGAAAATGGGTCTGGATGCGACGAGCAAATGGCCGGGTGAGACGACCCGGGAGTGGGGGACACCGATACGGATGTCCGGGGACGTCGTCGAGCGGATCGATGCGTTGTGGCCGGAGCTGGGTATCGACGAGGGATAGGTATGGACGCCGGGCCGCCCTGGGGCTGAGATCCCGGCATGGACGAGGAGGTCTAGGAATGCGTCACATCATGGTGATGAACGCCAAGGGCGGCTGCGGCAAGAGCACGCTGGCCACCAATCTGGCGAGTTATTACGCGCTACAGGAGGTTCCCGTGGCGCTGGCGGATTTCGATCCGCAGCAGTCGGCCCTGGACTGGGCGGAAGACCGCCCGGAGGATGCCCCGGCCATCCCCGCCGTGGCCGCCTTCGAGGAGGGCCTGCGCGCCGTTCCCCGGGGCACCGAGGTACTGGTGATCGACGCGCCCGCCCGGACTCACGGACGCGAGCTCAACGAGCTCGTGCGGCGGGCGGAAACGATTCTGGTCCCCGTGCTGCCGTCGAAGATCGACATCCGGGCAACGACCCGGTTCGTGGCGGAACTGGCCGAGCTCGGGAAGGTGGCGCGGCAGCAGGCGCGGATCGCCGTCGTCGCGAACCGGATTCGGGAAGGCACGATCATTTTCGATGAGCTGGATGCGGCGCTGCGGGCACTCGACGTGCCGTATGTGGCAACCCTGCGGGAGGCCCAGAACTACATCCGCGCGTACTCCCGTGGGCTGGGTATCTTTGAGCTTCCCGAATACCTGGCCTGGCCCGACTGGGAGCAGTGGGGCCCGCTGATCGAGTGGCTGGACAGCCCCCGCAGCCGGCCGTGATGGCCCGCTAGCCGGGTCCGTCGAGGCTGGCGGCAATGCCCGCTTCGAAACTCGGGTAGAGCGGGCTGAAGCGGAGCTCCTCGGCCAGCCGTGTGAGATCCAGAAGGCGGGATTCGGTCAGGAAGCTGGCCATGGCGGGAGAGATCTTCTCCAGCAGTACAGACAGCGGAAGTTCCGGTGGCCTCGGCAGGCCGCAGGCATCAGCGACGGCTCGGAAATAGGCATTCATGTCCCGGTAGTCGCCGTCGCCCACGTTGAACACGTCGAATCGGCCTCCATAGGCGGCCGCGGCCAGGCAGACGCGGGCCAGGTCGTCAACGTGGATCCGGTTGCCCGGTCCGGTTGTGCCGGGCTGGGGAACGGGCACGCCCCGCTGGATGCGATCGACCGGGAGTCGGCCGGGGCCGTAGATCCCGGGAACCCGGAGAATGCGCAAGGGCACGCCGGTCTTCGCGCTCCATGCCCGAAAGACCGATTCGGCGGCAACCCGGCGCGTTGCCCGGGGGGTCTCGGGTCGAACCGGCGTGTCTTCGAAGACCCGTTCGCCCCGGCAGTCTCCGTAAACGCCGGATGTGCTCAGGTAAACGATGGCGTGAGGCCGGGATGGCAGACTGTCCAGCAGGGTTTGTGCCCGGGCATCCTCGACGCCGGTTGCCGGTGGAGGCACCATATAGACGAGGCTGCGGCCCTCGATGTCACGATCGTCCAGGGACGTCGAGGGCCCATCCAGATCCAGACGACGGCAGGGAACTCCGAGAGCCGCAAGGGCGTCGACCGAGGCCTCCGTGCGGACCAGGCCCGTGAAGGCGAGACCCGTCTCCCGGGCACGGGCGGCAAGCCGCAGGCCGGTATAGCCGCAGCCGATGATGGTCATTCCGGCAGGCTTCGATCCGGTCAGCATCGGGCGGCGAATGAAAGGAATGTCATGCGAGTTACTTTACAACCAGGCGGCGAGTCCTTCGAGACACGGGACGACGAGAGCGTGCTCGAGGCGGCGCTCCGCTCGGGCCTCAATATGCCTCACAGCTGCCGCGGCGGCAGCTGCACGTCCTGCCGGGCACGTCTGCTCGACGGGCAGGTGACCTATCCTGCCGGGTTTCCTCCGGCGCTGACCGACGACGAAGCACGTCAGGGCCAGGCGCTGCTGTGTGTCGCCCACCCGAAGTCCGATCTCGTGATCGAAGCGCGCCCGATGCAGACCCCCGCGGACGTGCGCATCCGCCGCCTGCCCTGCCGGGTAGATCGAATGGAACGCCTGACGGCGGACGTGATGGCTGTGCACCTGAAGCTTCCCTCGGTCGAGCCGTTCTTGTTCCTGGCGGGCCAGTACGTGGATATTCTTCTCGCCGACGGCCGCCGCCGGAGCTTCTCCATCGCCAGC
>JARFQW010000013.1 GCA_029287575.1 Gammaproteobacteria bacterium
GGATACGCATCACCGGACGTATCCACCCGCTCGGCCAGTTCGGGCTGGTGGGGATGCGTATCCCATCGATGCGTTGTGAGATCGAGGCCTCCGCAATAGGCCACGCGGTCGTCGATCACGGCGATCTTCTGATGGTGGGCGGCACCCAGCGGCAGGCAGTCGTCCAACTCGATGCATAGCCTCGACGGCGTCCGCCATTTGAATGTCAGGCCGGTAAACGCCTCGCGCTCCAGCGCGTAGAGGATCGAGTAGTCCCACAACAGGAGATGGATGTGAAGATCGGGCCGGCGCTCCAGCAAGTCGTCGAGGAATTCCCTGAATCCCTCAGGACGCCCGTCAGTGGCCCTGCCGTCCGGACCTACCAGGCGAAAACGGCTGTCAATGTCCCAGCCGACGATCAGAACCGACCGTGTTGCCTGTTCGAGCGACGAGCGCAGTGCGCCGAAATAGTCCGCGCCGTCCAGCAGCAGTGCCGCCCGATCCGCACGCTCCCGACGCCAGACCGTCTGGGCGTCTGAAGGATTCCCCGGCGCACTCCCGTTGCTGTCAGAGCTCATTTGTTGTCCCGAATGATGTGATCGAAAAGGTCCAGTGGCATGGCAGGGAAACCCGGCGGGTCCGCACGGCGTTTCGCCGCCCATCTGACGCGCCGGAGGCCCGCATTCTTGAGTGAAACCGTTTCGCCAATCAGTCCGGCGGTCTGTTCCTGACCGATCATGGGCCGAGGCTTCACTGGCTCTGTGGGGCCGGTTGCGGACACGACTGCAAAGAAAACGGTATTGCCCCTTGATCGGGCTGCGCCGACGATCCGAGAGACCTCCGGCCACGGATGGACGCCACCGGCCCTCGCTAGGCGACCAGCCGAATGATGTCGTCCTTGATCGAGGCTACTTGCGCCTCCGTCGCCCGCTTGAGACGGGAGAGCTCACGGTCTCCTTCCGACACCTGCCTGCGCAGCTTGCTGAGCTGTTCATACAGCGCCTCGCGGGCCTCGGCATCCGCCCGTGCAGCTTCCGCCTTCGCCTCCGTGGATCGGGCCTCGGCTTCGGCCTTGTCGATTTCCCATTTCCATTGTTTCAGTCGCGCGTCGAGCTGCTGCTCGAGTTTTTCCTTGATGTTCATAACTCGCCTCGTTGGTCGAAGTGGGAAATTAAGCGCCGATGCTTGCGAACCGTATCGCTCAGGTAACAAGCGCCCGCAGCATCCAGACGTTTTCCTCATGGCGACCGATGCGCTCCGTGAGAAGATCCGCCGTCATCACGTCTTCGACGTCCTCAGCCTTGCCAACAACCTCGCGCGCATATTTCGCGCACGCCTCGTTGCAATGGATGAGCAGCCGAATCATGTCGTCGGCGTCATGCGCCTCGGGCAATTCGCCCAGACGGGTGATGACCAGCATCTGGCGAATCCCGCCAGGAGCCGCAAAGCCAATGGACCGGATACGTTCAGCGAGGCGGTCTATTGCGGCAGCCTGCTCCTCATACTGGGATTCCGTCAGCTGGTGCAAACTGTAGAAAAGCGGCCCGCTGGCATTCCAGTGGACGTGCTGGGTCAGTCCGTAAAGCACGTAACTGTCCGCCAGCGTCACTGAAAGAGAATCGGCCAGCGCCTTGCGGTTATCGCGCGTTACACCGATATCGATCGGGCGGTTTTCGGCTTTTGCCGGGCTCAATTGAATACTCATGATCGTTCCTCCTGTGAAGGATCGGAAAGAGAC
This sequence comes from Gammaproteobacteria bacterium, assembly GCA_029287575.1. GTDB lineage: Bacteria > Pseudomonadota > Gammaproteobacteria > Steroidobacterales > XN24 > JARFQW01. The sequence goes on from JARFQW010000013.1 coordinate 1,718, forward strand.
AGGAAACAGGGAAGTGGCGCCAAGGCGAAGTGTGCCGCCACTCGATCAGACAGGAAGAAACTAGAAGGGAGCCGCCGGGGCGACGACGATGACCGCCAGAACGATTGCCTGTGCGAGGAAGAGAAGTCTTGCCGGTTTTCGGGTAAGGATACTTTACCTCCGAGTATCACGTAACATACTGATAATCCTAACAAATCCTCTTACCGACGTCAAGACCCGGCGGCCGCTGCCGCCGTTCCGGACCCGTGGCGCCAGTGTGGAAAGGGGCTTTTTGGCCGGTGCGCCCGTCCCCGGCTTTTGGCGCAGATTGTTGTCTGCTGATGGGCCATGCTTTAACCTTTGTGGGTTGGCCCAAAGGCTTTCCAGCGAGTCCAGAGGTACCTCATGCATATCGTCGCAAAGCGGCTCACAAAGTGGATGGTCCGGAGTGTTTCGGTCGTACTGCCCGAGGCAAGGCAGCACGATCTCGAGCGCTGGCGTCGCGGCCGCGAAGACTTCTGGAAATACCAGCGGTGCGACGCGGTATTTGCGTCCTACGGAAAAAGCGGCCGCACCTGGGTACGGGTCATGATTTCCCGCTACTACCAGCTGGCGAAGGGCATCACGGACGGCATCATCCTGGGCTTCGACAACTTCCACAAGCTCAACCCGAATGTCCCGAAGATTTTTTTCACCCACGACAATTACCTCCGGCAGTACCTGGGCACAGCGGACTCCCGCGAAGCCTTCTACGGATACAAGACGGCCCTGCTGGTGCGCGATCCCCGGGATGTGGCGGTATCCCAGTTCTTCCAGTGGAAGTTCCGTATGCGTCCGTACAAGAAGGCCATGAACAAGTACCCGGCTCACGGCGCGGATATTTCCGTCTATGACTTCGTTATGGACCCGAATCAGGGCCTGCCCAGGGTGATCGGGTTCCTGAACGACTGGGCCAGGGAATTGACCCGGATCAATGATTCGCTGGTTGTTCGGTATGAGGATCTGCGCTCGGATCCGGAGCGGGAACTCGCTCGCCTGATGGCGTTCCTCGGCGAGGAAGTGGATGCCGAAGCGGTACGCGGCGCGGTGGAGTTCGCATCGGTAGAGAATCTGCGCAAGATGGAGTCGCAGAACTACTTCTGGCGCAGTGGTAGCCGGATCAAGGCGAAGGATGTCAACAACCCGGACTCCTTCAAGGTTCGCAAGGCCAAGGTCGGTGGCTATCGGGACTATTTCGACGACGAGCAGATTGCAGCGATCGACGCCATGGTGGATAGCCAGCTGACCCCGGCGTTCGGTTATACGTCTGCGGAAAAAAAGGCTGCGGCGCCGGAGGCCGCAGAGGGGGCCGCCTGATGAAAAACACGGTTTTTATTCAGACCAACGAACGCCAGTGGCTCGGCGCGCTGGTATCTGCCTATTCCCTGAAGAGAAACAGCGCCGATCCGGATGCGTTCGACGTGCAGACCATGCATGTGAAGGACTTTCCGTTTCTGGCGGCCAGGGAGGGGCAGCCATTCCTGCGCGGCGGAACGACCCGGGTGTGGCGGATGGATGATCTCCAGTCCTTCACGCCGCTGCGTTTCATGCCGCCGAAACTCATGGGTTTCGAAGGCCGGGCCGTGGTCATCGATCCCGACATCTTCGCTGTTGGCGACATCAACGAATTGTTTGCCCGGGACATGGGCGGCACCGCCGTGATGGGCCGTCAGCGATCCGACAAGGCCAACAAGGCCTGGCAGATTGCCACCAGCGTGATGCTCCTGGACTGTGGCCGCCTCAAGCACTGGGACACGGAGAAGGCGTTCGGCGAAATGTTTGCCTTCGAACGCGACTACAAGGACTGGATTGTGCTGCGCGACGAGCCGGCGGAGAATATTGGCAGGCTCGAGAACGAGTGGAACGACTTCGACCGCCTGACCGACAAAACCCGTCTGCTGCACAACACCAAGCGCCGCACGCAGCCCTGGAAGACTGGCCTGCCGGTAGACTTCATTCCGGCGGACAAATTGACGAAATACCCGCTCCTGGGCGCTCTCAACCGGGTCCGGGTTTCCATGTTCGGTGAGTATGGTCTGCTCGGCCGTTATCACCGCCATCCCGACCCTCGTCAGGAGGCGTTCTTCTTCGGTCTTCTGCGTGAGTGTCTGGAGAAGGGCGTGATCAGCGAAGAACTGGTCCGCGACGAGATTCGCCACAACCATGTTCGGCATGACGCCCTGGCGGTTGCCGAACGCACACCCCCACTGGCAGCGTAAGGTCATGACTTCCTACATCGATTTCGAGCGACTTGAGTCTATCGATCCCATTGAGTTTCGGTCCGTCAAACCCTATCCCTTCCACAACACCAAGGGCCTGCTGACCCAGTCCGGCTTCCAGAGTCTTCTGGACAACATGCCGGACATCGAAATCTTCGAGCACAAGTTCGGCGCGGAGCGACGGGCGGGCCAGAAGCCCCATGACCGGTACTCGCTCGAGTACACGCCGGAAACGCCCGTCCCGACCCCGTGGAAGGACTTCATCGGCGAGCTGTGCAGCGATCGCTATCGGAACAAGATCGCGGAGCTGCTGGACGCGAAGAGCATCGAGTTCCGGTTCCACTGGCACTACACGCCCAACGGCTGCTCCGTATCTCCGCACACCGACGCGCGGCGTGAGCACGGGTCCCATTTGTTCTACTTCAATTCCGAGGACGACTGGGACCCGAGTTGGGGTGGTGACACCCTGGTGCTCGACGACGGCGGGCGGCTGGACTACAACTCCGCTCCTCCGCTTGAGGCCTTCGACGGCGAGATTGCCTGTGAGTCGCTGGGCAATTACAGCTCGATCATGCTCCGCAACGACCATGCCTGGCATGCGGTTCGTGAGATCAACTGTCCCGAGGACAAGATGCGCCGGATCTTCATCGTGGTCGTCAATCCGGACAACCTGTTCTGGAAGGTCCGCGACAAGGTCATCGGCAAGAGCATTCAGCGCTTCTAGGCCGCCCGGGGCCGCGGGAGTCAGCCGGGTCCCGGGCCCAGGTAAAGAAACGGCAGCGGTTCGGTGGCCATCGCCGTGACGCTTTCGCCGGCGGGCACGGGGAACACCTCGCCGTCCAGGCCCACCGCCCCGCCGGGACGGATTTCCAGCCAGTCGGCGTTGTCCGAACAATAGCCGTTTTCGGGGGAAAGCCCGGCGCTTGCGCGGCCACGCACGAAGGCCGGCGCTCGCCGAATGAGTTTCACCGGCGCCTGCCGTACGGCAGTGACATGCAGCGGCAAGGGCTGGGTACCCCACCAGGGCCGAAAACCCAGAATCAGACGCTCGAGACTTGTCGCCAGCAGCAAAGCCTGGTCCTTTCGCCACGCCGCGTCGGGAGCCAGCCGGTACTCGGTGTCCGCGATCTCCGTCCAGGCTCGTTCACCGCGGGCCAGGCCAATGAATCC
>JARFQW010000036.1 GCA_029287575.1 Gammaproteobacteria bacterium
TCGACACGCTCGGCGTGCGCACGGAAGACTACGGCTTCCCGGCACTCGAGTTCGGCATCTCCACCCAGGCGCCCTGGGAGACGATGTCCAACTACGACATCCTGATGTCGATCGACGCCGACGGAGACACAATCTACGAAACCTTGCTCGAGGCTGTCGATCTGGGCCTGCTGACGGGCGGCGACCCGACGGGTGAGATTGTGACCGTCATCTTCAACGAGAGCGGTGGGTTCCTGCTGTTCGACGTGTTCGGAGATTTCAACGATCGAAGCGCGGTGCTGACGTTCTGCGAGAATGACTGCTTCGGCGCGCCGCTGGGCGTGCTGCCGGAGGGCGACAAGGACTTCGACTACGTCCTCGAGATCGTTGACCTTCGTTCCGGCGAGAGCGGCTTCCAGGTGGGCAGCATCGACCTCGCGGCTGGCGGCAATACCGCGCCATCCTTCGTGGTCGTAGGCCCGGGCGACAAGGCCAAGCTGGAGTACGCGCCGGGTTCCGACATCATGGTGCTGGCGCCGACCAACAAGGCGCCAAACCAGGTGCGTTACGTCAGATAATCGGACAGTACAGTCCGCCCAACGGAAAGGGCCGCCTTCGGGCGGCCCTTTTCTTTTCTGCTGCGCCTGTCCGGGCGCGCCCGGTCTACTCGTCGACGAAGGGCGGGCAGGCGAAGGTTCTCTCCAGATCGCTGTGATAGGTGTAGACCGTGCCCCGCGCCGAGAGCGTGAAGACATAGGCGCTCACGGGCGCGTCGATCACGGTGTCCACGGTCCCCGGGCAGCCCAGGGTGTTGTCGGGAAAGCTGCGGCGGCGCACCTTGACGAAGGACACGTCCTCCTCGGGAATCCCCAGATTTGACGCCAGGTCCGCGCGCGCTACTTGCTGAGCCGACCCCAGCGTATTCTTGCTGAACGCCATCGGGGTTCCCCTGAGGCTGCGCACTCCGGGAGCCGAACAGACCACGACGCGTCCGCTATCGGCAACCCGTACGTCGAAGCTCTGGCCGGCCCAGGCCAGCAGAACCTGGCGCCCCGGCGTGATGACTGTCAGGTAGCTCTGCCCCGGCTTGGCACAGCCCAGGCTGGAATCCGGCCATTCCTGCCACTTCACGGATTTCACTTCCACGTCCCCGGCCCGGGCGCCGGTCCGGTCCACGACCGCAGCCTTTGCCCGGAGAATGGCGGTTTCCTCGTCGATGGGGCCGCGCTGACTCACCGTGGGCGCCGGCTCTTCATCCACCGGCGGGACGTCGCCATTTCCGGCGCAGCCCGCCACCGGCAGCGCAGCCAGCGCAATGAGCGCCTTTGCAGCCCCTAGGGAAGAGCGTGACGTGTGATGTCGGGCGCCGGTTCGGCCCGGGCGAATCGGTTGCATCAGGTTCTCCTTTTCTGATCATTCAGCGCGCAGCCTCCATACAGGCCGCGTGCCGGAAACAGGTTTCAATGTGATCGTTCACCAGGCCCGTGGCCTGGAGATGCGCGTAGATAATTGTGGTTCCAACGAATTTGAAGCCGCGCGCCTTGAGGTCGCGGCTGATGGTGTCGGACAAGGATGTAGATGCGGGAACCGCGTCCTGGGTCGCCCAATGATTAACCACGGCGCGCCCGTCCACGAATCCCCAGAGATAGTCGGAGAAGCTGCCGAATTTCTCCTGAACGTCCAGGAACGCCCTTGCGTTGGTGACCGCCGAACGCACCTTCAGCCGATTCCGGATAATTCCGGCATCTCCGAGCAGCGCAGTGATGCGGGCCTCATCGAAGCCGGCCACGGCCACCGGATCGAAGCCGGCGAAGCAGCGCCGGTAGCCGTCACGCTTGTTCAGTACGGTAGACCAGGACAAGCCCGCCTGGGCCCCCTCCAGGATCAGGAACTCGAACTGGCGTCGGTCATCGCGCACGGGAACGCCCCACTCCTCGTCATGGTAGGCGAGATAAGCATCGCTGACTCCCAGAGCCCAGGGGCAGCGCACGGGCGCGTCGGCACTCATCCCGACAGGATAACGCGACCTACAGCGGTGAGGCGGACCACGGTCACAAAGCCTGCGGCCAGTGCAGCAGTGTGATACCGGAGACGAAAGAGCCCGCGGCCGGACCGGCCGCGGGCTCTTGCCGATTTGTCGTGGCCGGATGCCTCAGCAGTAACAGGCGCTCCGGAACCCGACTCGCGGCCGGGGCAGACTCAGGCGGAACCGCCGCACTTGCCTTCGCCGCACTTGCCTTCGGCGTCCTTGTCGCCGCCGCATTTGCCTTCGCCGCACTTGCCCTCGGCGTCCTTGTCGCCGCCGCACTTGCCTTCGCCACACTTGCCCTCGGCGTCCTTGTCACCGCCGCATTTGCCTTCGCCACACTTGCCCTCGCCCAGGTGGACGTCGGCCATGTAGCCCGAAGACAGCGTGGTCATGCTGAACGGGGAAGTGTCGGCATTGGCGACGGAGATGCCAGCCAGGGACGTGGCGATGGCGGCACCAACGGCAACGGCGACGGGCTTCAGGGTCTTGTCGGACATGTTCATTCTCCTTTCAGGGTACGCCCGGCACGGGCGGAATCAGACACAGGTTTTCCAGATACTCAAGACAGACTTTTCTTCACCAAATCCGGCTCCGGTTCCTCAGAGCCTCCACTGGATCGCTTCGACCAGCCGCTCCTGGATCAGCTCCAGGTCCTCTCCCGGCCGGGCCGCGACCGCCATGCTGCCGCCTATTGGCAACGGCACGATCGTTCCCTCGAAACCTTCCTCCCGGACCGCCACCGGCCCGGACACGTTCTCGTCGGGGAGCAGCATGATCACAACCGGGCCTGCTGATCCCTCGACAGCGAAATGGGCGACATCGTGGCCGCGAAACGGACAAAGCTTCAGGTAGGTCACCTTGCCCATGTCCCCGGTTCGCCGGGCACCCGCCTGCTCGAACACGCGGTCCACCTCCGCCGGATTGACCGCCGCATTGCCGGCCTGCAGGGCCTGGGGTTCGTGCAGCACATGGGCCATGAAGTCCGAGGACAGCGCGCTCGTCGTGGCAACGCGAACCCCATCCGGCGGCTGGCCGACGTTCATCCACAGGCCCGCCGCCACGAGGACCGTCGCGGCAAACGCGAGCCACCGTAAGGGATGGCGCGCCGGCGCAGGTGTCGGCTCTTCCCGACGCTCCGGGACGGGAATGGTCAGCGCCCGTTCCAGGAGCGCCTCGAAGGCGGGGTCGTCCGCGCCGTCGGGATGATCGACTGCGGTCGTCTTGTCTTGCGGCTTGTTCGTGTGCTCGTTCACTGTCGTGTACCGTCCGTGGGGGTGTCCGCGAGCAGACTCTTCAGCTTGCCGCGGGCCCGGTGCAGCCGGGTCAGTACCGCACCCTGAGTCAATTCCAGGACATCGGCGATCTCCTGGGTGCTGAATCCCATCAGCACCTGGAGAACCAGCGGTTCCCGATAGTCCGCTTCCAGACCCAGGATGCCTTCCCTCAGGACCGCGATATCCGGGTCGTCGCCGCTCACCGCCAGCTCGCCGGCCACCTGCTCCAGATCCACGGAACCGGAGCGCTGGCGCTCAAAATAGCGGGCGTTCTCGCGCCGGACGATGGTCAGCAGCCACGGCTTGGCCTGGCTGGTTTCCCTGAGGTCGGGAAACTTCTTCCAGGCCCTGAGCATCGCTTCCTGCACTACGTCCTCCGCCACGTCCGGATCTCTGCTAAGCCAGAAGGCATACCGGTAGAGATCGTTCCGGTAGCGCGCCACCAATTCGTCGTATCGGCGGCGCTCGCCAAGGGCTGTTACGTTCGTCGTCACGGCAGAAGACCCGCTCCCCGGAGAAATTATTACAGCAGTTTAGATGAAGGGTGCTGGCGCGGCCCTTCCAAAGACAGGACAATGTTTTGTAAAGACCACGGAGGGATCGTGATGTTTCCCGAATCCGGCCGCTACCCCCGGACCCGCCTGCGCCGCCTGCGCCGGCATGCCTTCAGCCGCGAACTGGTTCGCGGGGCCCGGCTGTCCGCCGGCAATCTGATCTACCCGGTATTTGTTCTCGACGGCGACAACCAGCGTGAAGCCGTGCCATCGATGCCCGGTGTCGAGCGACTGTCGGTGGACCTGCTGGTGGAGGCGGCAGCCGAGTGGGCCCGGCTCGGCATCCCGGCCGTGGCCCTGTTCCCGGTAACGCCGGTGGACGTGAAAACCCTGGACGGGCGCGAGGCCTGGAATCCCGAGGGACTCGCCCAGCGCGCCGTGCGCGCCCTGAAATCGGCCCACCCCGAGCTTGGGGTGATCACCGACGTGGCCCTCGACCCGATCACCACCCATGGCCAGGACGGGATCATCGAAGACACCGGCTACGTGCTGAACGACACCACCGACGAGGCGCTGGTGCGCCATGCGGTATCCCACGCAGAGGCCGGGGACGACTGGGTGGCCCCAACGGACATGATGGACGGCCGGGTCGGCGCCAAACGTCAGGCCCTGGAAGACTCCGGACATGTGAATACGGCGATTCTTGCCTATTCCGCCAAGTACGCCTCCAGCTTTTACGGCCCGTTTCGAGACGCGGTCGGCTCGGCAGGGAATCTGGGCGGCGGCAACAAATACAGCTA
>JARFQW010000083.1 GCA_029287575.1 Gammaproteobacteria bacterium
GCCCGGATGGCGCCGCCAGTCAAGACCTGAGGGCCGCCGCTCCGGCGGCCCTTTTTTTGGCGCTGCCGGCACCGAAGGCCGCAATCGCGCCGAGGCAACTACCGATTGGAGAGCGCGGGCCGACTCTCTATCCTTGGCCCATTGCTTGAGGAGAACCGCAGGGATGGGAAAGCGTAACGTTGTCATCATCGGCGCCGGCCTGACCGGCCTGACCATCGCACAGGCCCTGGCGCGTGCCGGTCATGACCCGGTCGTGCTCGAACTCGGTCCGCGCCCGGGCGGCGTCATCCGCAGCGAACGGGTGGACGGGTTTCTCTGCGAGGACGGGCCGAACTCGATGATGCTCAAGTCCCGGGCCGCTGAGGACTTTCTGAAGTCCATCGATCTCGGGGGCGAGATTGTCGAAGCCAACCGGGAGGCCCGGCGCCGGTACCTGGTGAAGAACGGCAAGGTGCTCTCCCTGCCCATGTCCCCCTTGGAGGCCCTGCGCACGCCGCTGTACTCCGCGGGTGCCAAGCTGGGCGTTCTGGGGGAACCGTTCAGGGGGCCTGCAGAGCCGGGCGTCGAGGACAGTGTCGCAAGTTTCGTGACCCGGCGTCTCGGCCGGGAGTTTCTCGACTACGGCATCGCCGCCCTGGTGTCGGGCATTTTCGCCGGAGATCCCGACCGGCTGTCCATGCGCTATGCCTTTCCGAAGGTCTGGCAGCTGGAAAACCGCTACGGGTCGCTGATCGGGGGGGCCGTCAAGCTGCGCCGGGAGCGGAAACAGCACGGCGAGACACCCTATCGCGGCCAGGTCATTGCGTTCCGGGAGGGCCTCGAGGTCCTGCCGACCCGGCTGGCCGGCCTGCTCGGTGACCGGGTCCGCCTCAACGCCAAGATCACCGCCATGGAGAAAACCGAGACGAGCTGGCGTGTGGCCTGGGACGAGCCGGACGGGTCCCGGGAAACCGAGGCCGACGCGCTCGTTTGCACCGCGCCCACCTTTGCCTGGCCGGACCTGCCCTGGCCGGACGATCTGGCCGCGGAGCTCGCCGGAGTGCCTTGCCCGGAGTATCCGCCGGTGGCCACGTTGATGCTGGGCTACAGGCGGGACCAGATCCGGCACCCCCTGGACGGGTTCGGCATGCTTATACCTTTGGTGGAAAAGCGGCGGATTCTGGGCGTGATTTTCTCGTCCACCCTGTTTCCCGGTCGGGCTCCGGAAGGCTGCGCGACGCTCATGGTCTTTATCGGAGGAGCAACGGCTCCTCAGCGGGCTACCCAGGACGAGGCGGGCCGGTACGCCGACGCCGTCGCCGAGCTCGGTGATCTGCTCGGCATCACAGGCGAGCCGATGATGGTGCGTCACACCCTCTGGCCGAGGGCCATACCGCAGTATCGGGTGGGATACGGGAATTTCTACGCCGCCTTGGCGGCGCTGGAAAGCCGCTGGCCCGGACTGGCCTTCCAGGGCAATTTTCGGGACGGCCCCGGCGTCAGCGACTGCATCACCAACGGTCTGGATACAGCCGCGCGCCTGGGCGCCTGACGGCAAGGTTTCTGGACGGGACTAGGGTCCGCTCTGGCCGCGACGAGCCCTGCGCATGAAATCCTCTGCGGCCCGACGGATCTCGCGCTGCTCCTCGCGAGTGAAACAACGGGTCACCTTGAAACGCGTCCCGGTGGGACTCTCCGTGCGGCAGACGAGCTTCTTTTTCTTCTCGACGTTGAGGTTGTAGACCGCGAGCTTCTGCTCGGCCGACATGGCGGCCTTTTCCTCGTCGGTGAATTTTGGTCCGTGTTCTTCATACTGGGCTTTCTGGCGCGCGTCCGGGCTGGGCCCGATCATGCTGCAACCCGCCAGCGCCGCGACGCCGGAACACACCACGGCTGAGATCAATGCATGCCCCATGACAACCCCCGCTGCCGTATCCCCCTGTTTTCCGGCCCCGGCGGAAGGCTCTGCACCCGCGACCAGACTCGCCTTTACCCTATGCCCTCGCGTGGAGCGGCGCAACCGGGCCCGGGACCGGCCACGGACAGAGGCAATTCCGTCCGCATGCCCTGACCACGATGCTGCAACGCAGTGCCCCACCTCCGGCCGGGCGGCGGCGATACACTGCAGCCATGAAATCTCTGCCTGAAGTCCGGCTGCCGCCGCTGGCCGTCGTTCTGTTGCTCGCGGTGCTGATGTGGTTCTCCGCGCGGGCATGGCCCGGGCTCGTTCTGGCCTTTCCGTTCAGGCGCACGCTCGCGGCCGGAATCGCCATCTTCGGTGCCGCTGCGTGCGTCCTGGGCGTGGCGGATTTTCGACGCCACGGCACGACGGTTCACCCCCTGCAGCCGGAGGCCGCCTCGTCACTGGTCGTTTCCGGGATCTACCGGATATCCCGGAATCCGATGTACCTGGGCATGGTCGTTTTCCTTGCTGCGTGGAGCATCTGGTTGGCCCACCCGGTCGGCGCCGCAGGCCCCGTGATCCTTGCGGCATGGCTGCATCTTGTGCAGATCCCCTTCGAGGAACAGGCGCTCCGGGAACGCTTCGGTGAGCATTTCGAGCGCTATGCGCGTCAGGTTCGCCGCTGGCTGTAAGGTCAGACCGCGCCGCCATGGCCAGGGTCTGCAAGGGCGGCTCAACGGAACACCTGCTAGTCTTGGCGTCGCCGTGTAATCCGTGCTCGCCGATGCGCTGCCGGGACCAAAGCCCACGATCGACATGGACTTCACCAATACCGGCGAACCGGCTGCCGTGATGAGAATTCGCTGCGGCTTTCGAGGACCTCGAGTACCCGTTCAATTTCGAGACACCATGAGGAAAAACATGGCTCACGAGAATCGCCGCGGGGTGCGATCGTGGCCGGCCCACGCGGCGGCGGCCGGTCTCGTTTCGCTCGCGGCGACCTGGCCCGGAATTGCCCTTGCGGCAGAGCCCACCCTGCTGGAGCGGTTCGGCCCTCTCGGCGGATCTCTGGCGTTCAGCTTTGTCGCGGGCTTCGTTCTCGGCAAGATCGCTCGGAAGACCGTTCGTACCGCGGCCGTGGTGGCGGGCATCGCGGCGCTGGGAATATTCCTTCTGGGCAGGTACGGAATCGACGGCTCCGGTGCCGCCCAATGGGTAGATGCGGGGTCGGCCTGGGTAGGGGAGAACGTGGAAGGCGGTGGCCGGTATCTCGCATAGCTGCTGCCTTCGGCCGGCGCCGCCGCCGTGGGCGGGTTCCTCGGCTTCAGGAAGTAGGCTGGGTCGAAATACCCACCTGACCGCTCGCCCCACCCGCGCCCCAGCCGTGTCAGGCCCGGGCCTGGGAACGGGGCCTAGAAACGATAAGACACGCCGGCACCGAAAAAGTAGATCGGAGCGTCGACGGTGTCCTCCTCGGGCAGAACATCCGGGAAGGCGTCCAGTTCCACGAAGTGCACCTGGTTTTCCAGACGCAGCGACACCTGCTCGGTCAGACGGATATCGAGACCCAGCCCGACAAACCCGCCAAAGGCCTCGTCGTCGTCGATATCGTCGTAGTAGAGGTCGTAAGACTCGTTCAAGGCGAGGCGGTAGTAACCGGCCCCGCCACGAACGAAGCCGTCGACGCCGGTCCGCAGATCGGCCCGCCAGGTCAGGGTCGGGGTCACGGTCAGCAAGTCCGCCGTGTAGTCGCCGTCCAGGGTGTTGCCAGACGGCAGCGTGACGACCGGGAACGTGGAGTCGTTTTCGAAAGACGCTATAGAGAGCTGGCCTCCCAGCCAGAGGGACCCAAGCCGCCCATCCGCAATCCGGCCCTCATAACCCACGTTCAATGCGACACCCCATTTGTCGAAGGCATCGAACTCTTCCGGATCGAATCCCGCGGATCCGGGGTCCACGTCTCCCAGGCCCGGCCAGTAGGCAGCGCCCAGGTTGGCGGCGATCACGTGGGGGCCCTTGCCGGGACCGGTCGGGTTGTCGCGGCTCTTGACGACGAGGGCAGGCTCACCTTCGCGGCCCCCCGGAGGGGTCCCGGCACAGGCCGAGATCGCGGCGAGGATCACCATGCCGGTCGCGATCCGGACCGGGCGGGTCAGAAAATTCAGGCGCATCAGAGGCTCTCGGCTTCCGGGGTCCTCTGAGGTGAGGCCCGGGGCCGGCCATTTCAACGGGTTCGGGAAAAAAACAACCTGGGCGCGGAATCGGGGTGATTTCCCAAAAAACCCCCGGTGGCAGGGGGTTGGGTCGGCAGTTTGCTGCGATCGGGAATCGATCTGAGCTTATCGACAGATAGCTTACAGATTATTCCGAGCACATGGTTTACACATTTCGGCATTTGGGGAGCCCCCAGATGCCCTGGAAAGAGTGTAAACCGATGGACGAAAGACTTCGTTTCATAGCCAGGCTCCTCGAAGGTGAGAAGATGGCGCCGCTGTGCCGGGAGTTCGGCATCTCGCGGCCCACCGGCTACAAGATCTACCAGCGCTACAAGGACTGTGGCCTGGACGGCCTCTACGATCGCAGCCGGGCGCCCTATCGACAGGCCAATCGGCTGCCCTATCAGGTCGAACGCACGATCCTCGGGATCAAGAAGGAACACCCCTCCTGGGGCGCACCCAAGATCCGCGACAAGCTCGTGCGCCAGTTCCCGATGATCCAGCCGCCGCCGGCGATCAGTACCATCCATGCCGTGCTCGACCGACACGGCCTGGTCAAACGCCGTAAACGCCGGCGCTACAAGGCCGAGGGAACCACACTGTCTCCCGCCCACGAGCCCAACGGCCTCTGGTGTGCCGACTACAAGGGCGAGTTCATGCTCGGCAACAAGCAGTACTGCTATCCGCTGACCATCACCGATTACCGATCCCGCTACCTCATCGCCTGTGACGGCCTCGAGTCCACCAGGAGCGACTTCGCCTTCAGCATTTTCGAGAGAGCCTTCAGAGACTTCGGCTTACCGGCAGCGATCCGCACCGACAACGGCGTGCCCTTCGCCTCCGGCAACGCCCTGTTCGGCCTCTCCAGGCTGGCCGTCTGGTGGCTACGCCTGGGGATCAACGTCCAACGCATCAAGCCCGGTCACCCGCAGCAGAATGGCCGCCATGAACGCATGCACCTGACGCTCAAGCTCGAAGCCACCAAACCCGCCAGCTTCAACTTCCTGCAACAGCAGGAGCGCTTCGATGACTTCATCCGGGTTTACAACCAGGAGCGACCGCATCAGGCCCTCAACGGCGCCTATCCCGGCGATCTCTATACACCCTCAGCCCGCGTCTATCAGCCGCCGCCAGAGCCCGAGTACCCGTATCACGATCGCACCGTCCGGGTGACACGCTGCGGCCGCATCTGCCTCGGCAAACGCAAAATCAACCTCTCGACCGTGTTCGCCGGCCAACTGGTGGGGATCCGAGAGACCGACGACCAGATCTGGCAGGTCAGCTTCCTCAACTATGATCTGGGATACTTCGACAACGAAAGAGGCCGGGTAGAACCCGGCCCCAATCCGTTCGAACCGGACAAAGTGTCAACTATGTGTCCGGAATAAGGTGTAAACCATGTGACCGGAATACACCCTC
>JARFQW010000129.1 GCA_029287575.1 Gammaproteobacteria bacterium
GCTGCTTGCCGGATGCGCCACGCCCTATCAGTCCGGCGGATTCCGCGGCGGCTACAAGGAACTGCAGCTGGACGAGCACGTGTTCCGCGTGACGTTCCGGGGTAACGCGTTCGTATCCGCGGATCGCGTCCGGGACTACACACTGCTGCGCAGCGCCGAGCTGGCCCGGGAGCGCGGCTATCGCTGGTTCGCCATCGTCGACCAGGATGCCCACGAGACGACCGGCACGGTGTATACGCCGGCCACGACGTACACGACGGCCTCGGTCTCCGGTAACAATCTCTACGGAACCAGTACCACCTACGGCGGCATGACCTCGTCCTACTCCAAGCCCTCCAGCAGCAACACGATTGTCTGCTACGTCGAGAAGCCCGAGGGTTTCAGCTACAACGTGGCGAACGTGATCGAGTCCCTGCGCAGCGCCTACAAAATGCGCTGAGCGCCGGATCAAGGCTGCCGCGGGTCGCGCCCGGCGCCGCCGATAGCCCCCTCCCTCGAGGGGGCTTCTGCCCCGACCAACCGGGCCCGATCGATGCCACGGGGCGGGATGCGGGTCCGCGGCCCGGGGCAGGCCCGGAATCCGGTATGCTTTCGGGCTTTGTGATTCACGCAACCGGAGCTGCGCTCGATGCCGTCAACGACTCCCGCCCCCAGAAGGTTATTGCGGTCCGCGCCCGTCCTGCTCGCCGGGGCTGCGTTTCTGGCCGGCCCGGCCGGCGCCGATCCGACCCGCCTGCTCCGGTTCCCGGATGTGCACACCGATACGGTGGTGTTTGTCTACGGCGGTGACATCCACGTGGCGCCCGCCGCCGGCGGAGAGGCAACCCGCCTGACCTCTCACGAGGGGCTCGAGCTGTACCCGAAACTCTCGCCCGACGGCACGCGTATTGCCTTCTCGGCCGAGTACACCGGTAACCGTCAGGTCTACGTCATGGATGTGGACGGCGGCAATCCGCGCCAGCTCACCTGGTACAACGACGTGGGGCCGATGCCGCCGCGCGGCGGCACCGATTACCGGGTCCTGGACTGGACGCCTGACGGCCGGCATGTGCTGGTTCGGGCCAACCGGCTGCCCTGGGGGCAGCGGATGGGGCGACCTTACCTCGTGCCGGTGGACGGCGGCATGGAGCAGCCGCTACCGGTCCCGGAAACCGGCGGCGGCATGCTGTCTCCCGACGGCAAGACCTTTGTCTACACGCCGATCGACCGGGAGTTCCGGACCTGGAAACGCTATCGCGGCGGGCGCGCCCAGGACGTCTGGGTGTTCGATCTGGAGAACATCACCAGCCGTCGCCTGACGGACCATGTCGCCACGGATCATCAGCCGGTCTGGGTGGGCGACGATATCTTTTTCGTCTCCGACCGCGACTACACGCTGAATCTCTATCGACACAATGATGACGGCGAGCCGGAGAAGGTCACCGACCACGACGGCTGGGACGTGCTCTGGCCGAGCGCGGGCCCCAGCGCCATCGTGTACGAAAACGGTGGGTACCTTTATCGGTACGTTCCCGGAGCGCAGAGCCAGCGTATCGATATCACTGTGCCCGGCAACCGCCCCGGGCGGATGGCGAGCTGGGTGGACGCCGCGGACACGGTCACTTCCTGGGACATCGGGCCCGACGGCATGCGCGCCGTTTTCGACGCACGCGGCGACGTCTTCACCGTACCGGCGAAGAACGGGCCGACCCGTAACATTACCGCCAGCCCGGCGGATCGGGAACTCTACGCGCGCTGGTCGCCGGACGGCGAGCAGATTGCCTACTACAGCGACGTGACCGGGGAGTACGAACTCTACGTGGCTGACCAGGGCGGTACCGGCCAGCCCCGCCAGATTACCCGCGGCAGCGATATCTGGCGGCAGCCGCCGGTCTGGTCGCCGGACGGCCAGCACATCGCCTTCTCCGATCAGCGCATGCACCTGTGGATCGTGTCGCTGGCCGGTGGAATGATGACCCGGGTGGACACCTCGTCGTTCCGGGGGATCTCCGATTACCAGTGGTCGCCGGACAGTCGCTGGCTGGTCTACACCAAGCGGGCGGGCAACGGGTTCTCCTCCATTTTCGTCCACGACCGTCAGGCCGGCGCCAGCCAGCAGCTGACCTCGAATGCCACCCACGATTTCGAGCCGGTGTTCGACCCGGGGGGCCGCTACCTGTTCTTCCTGTCCAACCGCGACTACAACCTCTCCCAGGACAGCTTCGAAGTGAACCGGATCCACACGGAGGCCACGCGGGTCTACGCCGCCATACTGGCCGCCGACGGCCCGGTCCCGTTTCCGCCGCTGAGTGACGAAGTGAGTCTCTCCGACGACGCGGAAGACGATGCCGACAAGAAGGATGACAACGGGGACCCGCCGGCCGTATCCATCGACGCCGAAGGCCTGGAGAACCGGGTGATCGCTCTGCCGGGTGAGGCGGCCGACTACCGGGGGCTGCAGGCCCGGGCCGACGGTGTGTACGTCATCAGGGAACGCGGCGATGGCGAAGGCGAGCTGCAGTTCATTGCCCTTCAGGAACGGGACGATCCCCAGACCCTGCTCAAGGGGGTGAGCGACTATCGTCTCTCGGCGACCACCGAGCGGCTCATGGTGGAGTCCGGCGGTGGCTACGCGCTGCTGGACGCCAAGAACGAGGGCGAGCTGGACTTCAAGGAGAACAAGCTCGACCTGTCCGGCATGAAGGTTCTGGTTGAGCCGTCGCTCGAGTGGCAGCAGATATTCGTGGACGGCTGGCGGCTGCTGCGCGACTGGTTCTATGACCCGGGCCTGCACGGCATGGACTGGCCGGCGATCCGGGACAAGTACCAGCCGCTGGTGGCGCACGTGGCCCACCGCTCAGATCTGGACTACATCTTCGGCGAGATCGCGGGCGAACTGAATGCCGGCCATGTCTACGTGCAGTCGGCGCCGGGCGGCGGCGTCGAGCGGGTCGAGGGAGGGCTGCTGGGCGCGGAGTTGAGCGCCGATGCATCCGGCTACTTCCGGATCGAATCGATCATGTCCGGCGAGAACTGGCACGACGCGTTTCGCTCGCCGCTCTCGGAGCCGGGTGTGGAGGTCAGCGAGGGCGACTACCTTCTGGCCGTCAACGGCCGATCGACCAAGGACGTGGACAACGTCTACGCACTGCTGGACAACACCGCGGACCAGTGGGTCGAACTGCAGGTCAACGACCGGCCGGTGCCCGGCGGTGCCAGGACCGTGATGGTCAAGCCGATTGCCCAGGAGACCAATCTCCGCTACCTGGCCTGGGTGGCGAGCCGCCGCGCGATGGCCGACAGGCTGTCCGGGGGGCGCGTGGGCTACGTGCACCTGCCGAACACCGCCCAGGCCGGCCATCGGGAACTCTACAAGCAGCTGTTTGCGCAGATCGACAAGGATGCGCTGATTATCGACGACCGCTACAACGGCGGCGGGTTCATCCCCGACCGCATGGCGGAGATGCTGTCCAGAAAACCGCTGAACTACTGGAAATGGCGGGGCGCCGAGCCCGTCCCGTCGCCGCTCATTTCCCACGACGGGCCCAAGGCCATGCTCATGAACGGGCAGTCCTCTTCCGGCGGCGATGCCCTGCCGTACTACTTCCGCAAGCTCGGTCTGGGTCCGCTCATCGGCACCCGGACCTGGGGCGGACTGATCGGCATCTCGGGCAATCCGTCGCTGGCCGACGGCGGCCTGATCCTAGCGCCCACCTTCCGGTTCATCGACACCGACGGGCAGTGGGCGGTGGAGAACGAGGGCGTGGCCCCGGACATCGAGGTGATCGACCGGCCCGACCTCGTGGCAAAGGGCCAGGATCCCTCTCTGGAGCGGGCCGTGGAGGTGCTGCTGAAGGCACTGGAAGACAAGCCGCCGGGAACCATCGAGGTGCCCCCGGCGCCGACGGATTTCCGCTAGCCGGCGGCGTGCCTGGCGAAGGCCCGGCACGCCGGGCGGTCCCGCTGTTCCAGGACCCGGCTGGAGGAGGGCGCCGGATACCGGCCCGGCCGTCCGCCGGTCCACTATTCTTTGAGCAAGCAGCGTTTGTCGATAAGCGTCTGCGGGATAACCCAACGGGGCAGACGGCTCCCCAAGTGAGGCATTTTGGCCAGGCGCAGTAAATCGCTCCCTGCCGGGAAAGGCTCGACCCGGAAGACCGACCCGAAGCTCGGCGAACTGGAACGGGTAATGGAAAACGCCGCCAGCTATGCGGAGTGGCGTGGCGCCGCGGAAGCTCACGACCAGCTCTCCGGGGCACTGGACTGGCGGGACGAGGCCGAGACACCGGACTACGACTGGCGGCTCCTGAAGAACCGCACGGACCTGCTGCGGCGGCTCCGGCGCAAGGGCGACATCTCCCGACTGCTGTTTTATCTGCACGAAGAGCTCCACGGCAACCTGGGGAACATGGCCAACCCGGCGCTGTACGGACGCGCAAAGTTCGGCACGAAACGCCTGATCACCAACTATCTGAACGAAGTGATCGAGACCCTCGAAGAACTGTACGGCCTCGACGAAACCCTGCTGCCGAGGGAGCGGAAGCTGCGGTTTTTCCGCCAGGCAGCGCACAGTTTCGGGCGCTCCGCGCTCGTGCTGAGCGGCGGTGCGACCCTGGGACTGTTCCATCTCGGCGTCATCAAGGCGCTCTGGTCGGAGGACCTGCTGCCCACGGTGCTCAGCGGTTCGAGTGCCGGCTCCATCGTTGCCTCCATCGTGGCCACTCACGATGACCGGGACCTGCCGGGAATATTCGCGCCGGGATACGTCAACATCGAGGCCTGGCGGGACTTTGGCCTGGACAGCTTTTTCGAGGGCCGGGGCCTGGGCAACATCGACAAGCTGCAGGCGGCGATCAACCGCAATGTCACGAAACTCACCTTTGAGGAGGCATTCGAACGCACCGGCCGGGTCGTCAACGTGTCCGTATCGCCGGCGGTTTCCAACCAGTTCCCGCGCCTGCTCAACTTCCACAATGCGCCTAACGTGTTCGTGCGCCGGGCGGCGCTGGCGTCCTGTGCGCTTCCCGGGCTCTTCCCGCCGGTGGCGCTCCAGGCGAAGAACTTCGACGGCCGCACGGTGGCCTACATGCCGAAGAGCACCTGGCAGGACGGGTCGCTCAAGATGGACGTGCCCAAGATGCATCTCGCCCGGATGCACAAGGTCAATCATTTCATCGTCAGCCAGACCAACCCCCATGTGCTGCCGTTTCTGTCGGACCGTCACCCGGACAATTCGCTGCTTTTCATCCTGGAGCTGATCAAGTCCACCGCCCGAATCAACGTCGAGCACATCCTGGATCGTCTGCGCCAGCACACGGACTCGCCGGCGCTGAGCCTGGCGCTGGACAAGGCCCACGCGGTCGCGACCCAGACCTACAGCGGCGATATCACCATTTTTCCGGCCCGACAGACCGGCAACATGCTCCAGACCTTTGCCGATCCGACGCCGGAGCAGGTGGCCAGGTTCGTATCCGACGGCGAGCGGGCCACCTGGCCGATCATCGAGCGGATCCGCAACACCACCCACATCAGCCGGGTCTTCGAGCGGTGTCTGCGGGGTCTGGATCCCGCCGAACGGGCACCGGCGCCGGAGTAGACGACGGGCCCATCCGGACGGTTCAGCGGCCGTTCAGGCGGCGGACAATATCCTTGCAGGTGTGAGGTGGTTCACATTTCCGGGGTGCGAGGGTTCCTAGAATGGCCTCAGTCAAGAACCTGACGCGGTGCAGGCCGTGCCGTGTCCGGGTGACGGGCTCTCGCATCCCCCCTGCAGGAGCAATCAGGATATGGACAACGGACTGACCCGACTTATTCCGGCGCTCGCCGTCGCGACCGCCATGTCGATGGCCGCCGGCTGCGGCGGTGGTGGCGGCGGAGGCGGCAATAGTAATGCCCCCGTCGCGGATAACCCTTCTGATCTGGCCCCGATCACCAGCAGCAATGCCCAGGAGATCTCCGGTGAGGTGCTCGACAGTGTCGAGGAAACGGCGGAACTCGGCCGCTTCGGCGATTTCGGCACCGTCGGCTTTGTCGCCGCCGCCGGCGACCCCAGCCTTTCCAAGGCAGCGGTCGCTGCGGCAACCAAGGCGGGCCCGGCCCAGGCGGGCGGTCTGCGCACCATCATGGCCGCGGCCTTCGACCTGACCGACGCGCCCTGCGAGGTGGACGGTACGGTGAGCATTTCCGCCCAGCTTTCCGAGCAGGACTCGCTGCAGCCGGGCGATTTCATCGAGTTCTCGTTCGACCAGTGTGACAACGGCGACGGCGAAGTCGTGGATGGCCGGGTGAGCTGGACCATCGATACGTTTTCCGGCGATCCGGACACGGGGCTCTTCAAGCTCGGCGCCCGGCTGGCCTTCGACAACCTCGTCGCGGCGAGCGAGGGCGAGACCGGTCGTGTGACCGGTGCGATCGACATGCTGATGGATACCGAGACGTATCCGCTGATCAGCGCCTCCCACTCCGGGGAGCGGCTGGCCATGAGCGACGGTGTGCACACGGTGATCTTCGAAGACTGGATCACCGCGGTGACCGCGGATGAGAGTTCTCAGCCCGCCGCCTATACCTGGGACGCCAGCGGCAGTGTCGATGTCCCCGAGCACGGCGGCAAAGTGACCTACAACGTGCTGGAAACCTTCACCGGCTTCGGCGACGCCGAACCCGACGCGGGGGTCCTCTACGTGGAAGGCCAGGATGGCGGCAACATCACGCTCACCGTCCTGTCCCAGGGCCAGGTTCAGCTGGACATCGACTACGATGGCGACGGCGTTATCGATGACAGCAAGCTGGTGACCTACGAGGACCTGGACGGCTAGGCTGGTCAGGTCCCGGCGCCGGCGGAAACTCGCCCGGCGCCAGCCGCGCAACAGCCGCGCAACAGCCATGAAGGGCCGCTAGCCCTTCATGGCTTTTTTGATCCGTCGGGACCCGCCGAACCCGCGGGCAGCCGGGCCGCGAACAGCGTTCGCCGATACGTCTCCTGAAGTCGTGGGCGGCAACGACGGGCCGCCTTCAATGACAGATCCACGGCGGGTCAACGCCAGGGCCGGCCGCGTTCATCCACCACCCGCGAGCGGGTCCCCGGCGGCAGGATCTGCAGGCTCTTCAGGAATTCGATCACCTCGTCCCGATCCCCTGGCGGCAGTGCCTCGAAGGCCTCCCGGGAGGGTGTGCCTTCGCCCCGATGGGCCAGTACTGCCTCCCGGAGCGTCGTGAACTTGCCGTGATGAAAGTAGGGGGGCTCGCTGGCCACCCCCCAGAGCTTGCGGGTCAGAAAGTGGCAGTTGCCGGCGAAGAAGGCGGCCGACCCCGGCCCGGCCTGCATGTCCAGGGGTTCCCGGTTCGGGTCGTCGTCCGAATCGCACATGTCGTGAAGCTTGAGGTCGGTATAGGCCGGCACGTCGACGGTGCCGTCCCGGTTGGGACGCAGCCGCGGCGGCGGCAGGCGCGGATCCGCCAGGTCCACCAGCAGTTCTGGCGCTTCACCGGCCTGGAGATTGCCGGGCGGGTTGTAGGGATTCGGTTCGCTGAACGAGCGGCTGGCCGTGGTCAGGGAAAGGGTGGGGCGATGACAGTCGGTGCAGCCGATGGTCTCGAACGCCGCCTGGCCGCGGCGCACGGCCCGCGCAATCCGCGGGTCTCTCGGGATCACCCGACCCGGGACCGGCAGCGTGGCCTGGAAGAGGGTCACCGCGGTGACGTCGCCCCGGGTCAATTCATCGGCGAACCCGTCGCCGTCCGGATCCGTTCCGTCGCCGAAGCGTTCGCTTGTCTGCATGCCGTGATGATGGTTGAAGGCGTTGTTGGTGAACTCTCTGAGCGACACAACGCGACCGGCCTGATGGAACGGGCGGATCACGAGACTCGGCGGATTCGCCGAGTCGTCCGGCACGAGGCTGGCGCCCGGGAGGCCCTTGACTTGGCGGGTGTCCCAGCGGCCGTCAGGCCGGCGGGACAGGCTGCCGAAGTCGACACCTTTGGTCGTGAGCGCGGCGCTGCCGCCGGGCGTGATCGCGTCGCGGATAGCCTGCAGGTCCGCGGTCATTTCGCGGGCCAGCATCTCGACGTACCCGGACCCGAACATGCCCAGGGTGCTGCGCTCGTTGGCAATACTCTGCAGGGTCGTTGCCTGACCGCGCTCGTCCAATGCACCGCGGGTTGCGACGGGGTCGGCCAGATCGAACGTGGCGAAGTCGAAGCGCTGGCCCAGCACGAAGACGTTGGTCACGATATCGCCGCCACCGCCCGCCCTGGG
This sequence comes from Gammaproteobacteria bacterium, assembly GCA_029287575.1. Classification (GTDB taxonomy): domain Bacteria; phylum Pseudomonadota; class Gammaproteobacteria; order Steroidobacterales; family XN24; genus JARFQW01. The sequence goes on from JARFQW010000129.1 coordinate 8,234, forward strand.
CTTGTTGTGGCAGCCGGCGCAGGCGTTGGAATCCGGCGCGGAGACCCGGTTGAAGTTACGCGGAAAAGTCAGCGGCGCCGAGGGGTCGGCGAGGGGTGCCCCGGTGCCCTTGCTCAGGGGCCGGCCGGCGCCGTCCTGAACCGTCCAGGACGCCGAGAACAGGCGCTCGCCGTGGGTGAGAACCCGCCGCAGGGGCCACTCATATTCCTGACCGTCAGCCAGGTGCCCGGGCAGGGCCTTTTCACTGCCGATGTCGGCTGCCTGGAGCGGCGAGAGCGCCAGCAGTAGCAGTACGCACGCAAGCCGGGCGGAGGTTGCCGGGCAGCGAGCCCAATAGCTCGGGGTGTGTTCGTTCACGGGTTTGCCCTCCGCAGCATGAGCTGCTGATCTCTGGCCTCTCGGCGTGGCAAACATCCTGAGCGAGTCCATGCCGACAGGCCCAGCCGGCGTATGTGGCCTGTTTCACCGAAAACACCAGCCGGCGTGGAGAAAAAACCGGGGTGGCGCGTTGTGCGCCACCCCAATGCCAGCCACTGGCGTTCCGCGCCTGAGGGCGGGTCAGGGCTGGTGAACCGAGTACTGAATCGTCGAACACTCACCGTCGGTCAGCGGAATATCCGAAAAGCCGGTGGCAAAGCCGGCCTCGTCGCCGAGAAACGGCAGCACACAGCCGCCGAGAAAGGTGCTGATCTGCTCAACCAGCATCTGGCCGGTCTGCGCGGGTCCGTGACTGTGGAGGGCCAGGTGCACTTCGGCGCCGTAAGGGCTGGTCAGTCCAACGGCGGGATACTCCGTGCCGAAGGTCTCGTTGTATTCCAGATGGCCCGAGCCGGCGTTGTCGAAGGCCGCGAGATGTCCGCCGATGGTCGTGCGCGCCCCGTTGCCCGTGACGTGGCCGCCGCCCGCGAGAAAGTCGAAGCCCGTGTCGGGGTTGACCGTGTCCGCGACGGAGCAGGGCGTGGACGCACAGGCTGACGGGTTGTTGAAGACGATGAACCACAGGGTCATCGCGTGACCGGGCTGGAGCCCGGAGGTGTGGAAGACCGCACTGATTCCGTTGGGCGTACGGACCAGATTCGATTCGCCCGTGACGATCGAGTCGTCCCAGATCCAGAAGACCGGTGCCCTCGACTGCGCGCCGGGTTTCGCCACGGCCTTGGCGGACTGCAAGGAGGCGGCCACGGCGATGACGATTACCGCGAAAACCAGAGGTCTCGCGAAGCGTAACGTTTTCATGAGCATCTCCCGTTGTTCTGAACCTGCCTGTCGCAATGCGGCATTCGAACCGACTGCCTGCCGGAAACCGGCCAGTTACGGTTGCCGTCGATCATCGTTAACCACATCGACGGCGGGCCGAATGTCGAACGACGCTATCGGGAATGCGGCCGGAAGACATGATTGATTCCTCCGAAAACCGTCAGATTGAAGTGAAATTTCCGCCTGTGGGACGGGATCCGCTGACGTGCGTCCTCCGCCGCGGGGCGACGAGGATTGCGGCAAGGCCCCGGTTTTTCTGCTTCAATCTGGAAAGCCGGACCGCAGGGTGGCAGACGCCAGTGCATCTGTTGTGCTGCAGCAATGATGCGGCCAGGATTGCTGGCCGGGTCTGCCTCGGTGCAGCAATCCGGTACGGACCGGTGCGCCGATACCGTCGGGTTCCGGCGCAATGCAGTGAGAACGTCGAGTGCTCGGGGAGGGCCATGAGCGGAGCGCACCATGGCTACCGTTTTGCCGGGTTCACCCTGGACCTGGAGCGGCAGGCCTTGTTCCGGGATGGCGAAGAGATCCCGCTGCGCCCCAAGGCATTCGAAGTTCTCAAGCTGCTGGCGGGCCGCTCCGGCACGCTCGTCACCAAGGACGAATTCATGGACACGGTGTGGGCGGACACCGTGGTCACGGACGGCTCCCTCACCCAGTGCCTTGCGGAGATCCGCCGGGCCCTGGGTGACGACCGGCGGGAGATGATCCGCACGGTGCCCCGGCGGGGCGTGATTTTCGAACTGCCCGTGGTGGAGGAGAAAGGCGACGGGTTGCCCGCGCCGGTGAATCCGGTGGCGCCGTTACCGGATCCGTCGTCCGCTGCCGGCCCGGCGGTGAGCCGGCGAGTTTTTCTCCTCGCGGTGTTGACCGGTCTCGGTCTGTTGCTCTGGTGGATACTGCCCGAGCGTCCGGGAGACTCCGCGACCAAGGCGCCGGCACCCGTCATGACGTCCAGGGACAACCGCATTGCCGTACTGCCGTTCGCGGACATGTCGGCCTCGGGAGAGGAGTCCTGGTTCGGCGACGGGATGGCGGAGGAAATCATCAATCTGCTGGCAGTTTCGTCGTCGCTCGAGGTCATATCCCGAACGTCATCCTTCGCCTTCAAAGACCGTCCCGACCTGACCGTGCGGGAAATCGCCGAGACCCTGAACGTGGCCCACGTGGTCGAGGGCAGCGTGCGCTGGGCCGACGACCGCCTCCGGGTGACGGCTCAGCTCATCGACACCTCCGACAGCACGCATCTTTGGTCCAAGACCTACGATCGCCAGGTGGCAGACCTCTTCGCGGTTCAGACCGAGATCGCGGTGGCCGTGGCGAGCGCCCTGGCAGCGGCTCTGGAAGACACGGAAATTCGGCTCGCCGGCGCGGGGCCCATCGATCCCAGGGCCCATGAGCGCTACCTGCAGGGCCGGTTTCTGTATCACCGCCGGGCGCCCGGCGACGTGCCGCGCGCCATTCAGCGTTTCCAGGAGGCGACGGCGATCCAGCCGGACTATGCCGCGGCGTGGGCATCGCTGGTCGGCGCTTACCGCATCATGATCATTCAGGAAGGCCGGGACCGGGCCGAGATGCTGCCCCTCATGCGTGAAGCGGGCAAGCGGGCGGAGGCGGCGGACCCCGACAATGCGGAAGTGCAGCTCCGACTCGCGGCTCTCGCAATGGAGGAGGGCGACGTGGAATCGGCACGATGCCGGTTTCAGCGGGCCCTGGCGCTTGAGCCCGGTCATCCGCTGATTCTCGAGACGCAAGCCGGCCAGGCCCTGGCCGAACTGGACATCGAGCAGGCCCTGGTCTACCAGCGAAAAGCCGCCGCCCTCGACCCGTTGTCGCCGCTGGTGCGCGGCAACTTCGCGCAGTTCCTGGTGTTGGCGGGGCGCTACGAGGAAGCCCGGGTGCGTGCTCTCGAAGTCATCGACCTCAGCCCGGGCCGGGCCGACAGCATGAATCTCGTCAGGGTCAATGCGCTGCTTCTGCAGGGGCGGAGCGACCTAGCGCTTGCTCTGTTGAACGAGACGGAGCCGGACAGCCAGGCGGAATTTGCGCGGTCGAAAGCCATCGCGCTGCACGACACGGGACACGTCGAGAAGGCCCGGGCCCTCGTGGCGGACCTGTCGGCGGAGGCGAGCAACGAAACGCTGATACAGCGCATCGAATATGCCGCGCATACCGGCGACAAGGACACGGCCTACAGACTGCTGCAGTCTGCCACGGCACGGGCCCGCGAGGCCCGGCAAGCCGGCGAAACCCCCTGGTGGGCCCGGCGTGCCCGGTCTTCGCCCTTCCTGCGCAGCCTCTACGGCGATCCCCGCTGGGACGACTGGATGGACGCGACCGATCTCTGGGGCAGTATCGAGTGTCCCCGGGCGGACCCTCTGTAATCCTCGGGTCGTGTCCCGACCGCGCCGGCGGCGTGGAAAAAGGGCGTGGATCTGCGGAAAGCGCGATACCCTTCCCCCATGGACCGCGCCGCATTCGAAGCCGTCGTCGAGGACGTGATCGAGCACCTGCCCGACTGGGTGCACGAGGGCATCCATAATCTGACGATCGTCGTCGACGAATGGCCGTCCGCCGATCAGGATCCGGACGGCGAAGGCCTGCTCGGGCTCTACGAGGGCATCGCGCTGCCGGAGCGGGGCAGCGACTACGTGGACGCGCTGCCGGACGTGATACATGTGTTCCGGCAGCCGCACCTGCAGCTGGGACTGGGTCACGAGGACCTGGTCGCGGAGATTCGCACGACCGTGCTTCACGAGCTCGCTCACTACTTCGGCTTCGACGACGACCACCTGGACGACATCGGGATGGGCTAGGCATTTTTCAGGGCGGTCGGCAGGCCGTTCAGGACGTAGGAAAATCCCCGGCGCAGCGGGGGAGGGAGAGCAGTTCCCAGGGCTGCAGGGCGAATGCGCACCCGGCCGGATCGCTGTTCGTGGCGCTGACGCATTGCGTGTCGCGTGAGGGCCACGCGGCCAGGAGGCCGGATGCCATGAGCGCTTCGAGAACTCGCGGATTCGGCATCATCGCTCCACTTCGCCCGGAATCATACCGCCGGGTATTGGATTGCCTGCCGTCGGGCTGTACGGGCGCCTGGCCGAAGACCGGGGTCCCGATCGGCTGGCTCCTTTGCGAAGGGGACCCTGCCATGGGACCAACGGAAGCCCAACCGAGCGCCGACGAGAATTCGTACGCGGTGGCCGGATTCCTCGTGCGGGCCTAAATTGCCGTGTCCGAGGGCCGCAAACCGGCTAGTCTTACTCACAGGTTTCGGCGTCTGGTCGCCCGTGGTGACCCGGATGGCCGACCGAGCGGATCTTGAATAAACGGGAGTAAATCGTGCGAAGAATCGCGTTTCTGATCACATCACTCGTGCTCGCCTCTGTCGCCCACGGGCATGACTTCTTTATCTTCGGCAACTCGGGCCAGTCCCAGGATCAGCAGGACCAGGACGAGTTCCAGTGTATCCGGGCGGCCACAGACCGGACCGGTTTCGACCCGATGGCGCGGGCCCAGGCCACAAGGCCTCCGCCGCAGCAACAGGGCGGAGCCGGCCAGGGCGCTGTCCGCGGGGCGCTGCTCGGCACGGCCGTGGGGGCGCTGGCCGGTGACACCCGACGCGGTGCGACGATCGGTGCGGCCAGCGGTGGCCTCATGGGCGGGATGCGCCGCGCGGACAGCAACGCCCAGCGGGATCAGTGGGCCCGCGAGGAGACGGCCAACTACGAGCGCAACCGCGCCAACTGGGAGCGGGCGTTCACCGCCTGCATGGAAAGCCGCGACTACACGGTCCGCTAGAGGAGCACACGCATGAAAACCACAATGCAGACTCTCGGGTTCAGCCTGCTCCTGGCGCTGACGACAGTGGCTTCGGCCGACTACTTCGACGGCGAGACGCCGCTGCTGTGTTCCCTGCACCAGCTCCACGAGTGCGATCCGCCCAATGGCTGCCAGTCCGTAACACCCGCCGAGGTGTCCGGTTTCAGCCATCTGGAGATCGACTTCGAGGCGAAAGAGGTCACCCGTCCGGACGAGGACGACGGTCAGAAATCCGTCATCGAGAACATTGAGACCCGGGTGGACGGGAAACTCATCATCCAGGGTATCGAGGACGGATCCCCCGAGGAGCGTGACGGCGCGGGCTGGTCCATCTCCATCATGAACCCGGAGGGCACGATGTCCATGGCCGTGGCCGGTGACGGCTTCGTGATCGTGGGTCTCGGCGCCTGCGTGCCCATGCCCTGACGGCAGACAGAGAGCATGCCGGCCACGTGCCGGCATGCTCGGCCCGCCCGGCGGGTTGGATAGAGAGGCAGCACGGAAGGACGTCCGAGCGGAAAGGGACTCACATGGCAACGGCGGAAGGACCTCGGCCGCGGCGGCATGATGCCGGGCGACCGACACCTTGGCGAATCTTGTGGCCATGTCTTCTGCTGACAGCCACTGTCCGGGCATCGCCACCGGAGTACGTGGCCAGCGAGCAGACGGCCGCGCCCGACGTGACGGCCGAGACGGCGCCCATGGAGGTGGCCTACGTCGAGGAGGTCCTGCCACCGTCGCTGTTTCCGGGCCTGAAGAAACGGCTCGAAGACGCGCCGCCTTTGCTCCGTGACAGCCGTTTCTATCTGCGTCCACGCACCTATCACTTCGACCGACAACGCGATGGAGCCGACGACAGTCTGGCAACTGCCTACGGCGGTTGGTTGGCTTTTGCGTCCGGCGACTGGCGGGAACGCGTGCGGGCGGAGGCCAGGCTGTTTACGACCCAGCGGGCCCATGGTCCCCGTGACAAGGACGGTACGCTGCTGCTGGCCGAGGGGCAGGAGGGGTTCTGGGTGCTCGGCGAGGCCAACGTGGAGGTGGACCTCACCGATTCGGTAAGCACGACGCTCTATCGCCAGTCCCTGAACCTGCCCTATCTGAACCGAAGCGACAGCCGCATGGTGCCCAACACCTTCGAGGCCTATACCTTGAGAAAGCGGCCGGACGATCGCTGGGCCTTTCTCGTTTCTCACGTCCGTCAGATGAAACTACGCAACTCGGATGACTTCGTCAGCATGGCCCAGGCGGCCGGCTTCGAGTACGAGGACGAGCCCCTGACCGTGGGCAGCGCGCGTATCGACCTGGCGCCTGGCGTCAACGTCGGCGCGGTCTACCAGCACGCCTGGGAGTTCATGGGCACGTTCTACGCGGAGGGCAACGCCGTCGTCAGGCCCACGGAGGAGCTGGAGCTGAAGTTCGGCGCCCAGTACACGAAGCAGGACAGTGTGGGCGACGAGATTGGCGGGGACTTCGATACTCACGTCTATGGCGGCAAGCTGGCCGCGAGCTGGCGCAATGCGATTCTCACCTTTGCCTTTACCCGAACCGACGACACTCGCATCCGCAATCCCTTCGGTGGCTATCCCGGCTACCTGTCGCTCATGATCCAGAGCTTCAATCGCGCCGAGGAGGACGGCTGGCTGGTGGGCCTGTCCTACGACTTCGGCAGGCTGGGTCTGCCGGGTCTGTCGGGCTTCGTGAACTATGCGGAGGGGGATACGCCGGACAACGGTGGCTTCGCCTCGCCCGATCAGGAAGAGCTGGATATCACGGTGGACTACCGGTTCCAGTCCCGGGCCCTGTCCGGGCTGTGGATCAGGGCCCGCGCCGCCACCCTCGATCAGGACGACGACGTGCCGGGCGCGGTGGACGTGGACGACTTCCGGGTCATACTCAACTACGAGTGGCCAATTCTCTGACCGGCCGCCGGCATCGAGGGCCCGGGGTCCTTTATCGGGGCCCCGCTGTCTGTCGATCCGGGTGGGAGTCCAACAGGTCAGCGACTCTAATACACTCCCGGTTACCGGTGCGCCGGCGAACGGCGCGGGATGGGTCTGGTCCGTGCCCGTCGGCGCCTCACTCAGGCCCATCGTCTGCAGGGTGACCTTTCTTGTGAGCCAGATGAGGGCCGTCTTCTCGATTACACCACGCCCGACGCTTGAGACGGGCGGATCGCTGTGGGAGCCTCCTCTGCCGTGAAGGAACCGTCCGCGCCATCCGATTCTCGCGCCTGGCGGAAGCTGGCCGGCTGGCTGGCCGCCGGCCTGGTTCTGACCGTTGCCGGCCTGCTAGCGACGCTGCTGATCACGGACCTGAATCGATTCCGTCCCCAGCTCGAAACGCTGGCCAGCCGGGCTTTCGGGCGGCCGGTTGTTCTGGCGGGTGCCTTCGACATCGAGCCATCCCTGCGACCACGGCTCCTGGTCCGGGACTTTCGGGTGGGAAATCCGGACTGGGCAAGCCGCCCTGATCTGGCTCGCGTCGACGAGTTGGAGCTGACCATCGCGCTCTTGCCCTTCCTGCAAGGAGAGCTCCAGGTGGAGTCGGTCACCCTGGCGGGTGTGGATCTCTGGCTGGAGATCGACGGCGAGGGGCGCAAGAACTATCAGCTGAACGCCGGCGGAGAAACCGGCGCGCTGCCGGCCGTGGCCGAACTGACGGTGCATGATCTGCAGGTGGCCTGGCGGGGGCCGGGGGATCAGGGCATCGATTTCAGCCTGGACCGCGTGACGGCTCGGAACCAGGTCGGCATGCCGGTGCGGCTGGCCGTGGAAACCGAGCTCAACGAAACTCCGGTCAGCGCCGTGTTCGAGGCGCGCAAGGACCCGTCGCGTGGCGATTCGGTGTGGGATCTGAGTCTGGATGCCAGCAGCGACGGTGTGCGGCTGGATGTCAGCGGGATGCTCGCCTCACTGTCGGACTGGCGCCCGGGTGATTACGCGGTGCGCCTTGATGCCGCGGATGCCGATACGCTCGGCAGGCTCGCAGGCCTCACCCTGCCGGACGTCGCCCCGATCCGGCTGGCGGGCGATCTGCATCTCGACGAGTATGGATTGGGCGGTGCGCTGCGGAATCTGCGGGCGGGCGCCGGCGACACCGAAGTTTCCGGAGAGATTGGCTGGAGCGCCGGGGCGGACCGTGGCCGGGTCGAGGCCGACCTCGTGTCGAATCGCCTGCACCTTGCGCTGCCGGCGCCTGACGATGAAGCCGTGGCACCCGATGCGACCGGTCCGGCGGCGGCCCGCCTGCTGAGCCGCCTTGGCGCGCTGGACTGGCGGCTGGATCTTCGGGCCGGCACGGTGTCGGGCCTCGGGCGCTCCGTGAGCGATGTGCATCTGGCCATCGAGGCGGACGAGCGGGACCTGGCCATCCGGTCCCTGAGCGCCTCGCTGGACGAGGACACCCTTCGCGGCAGCGGTACTTTTGCCTGGGGCGGGCGCCTGGTCGGTCTGATGCCGGAATCCGGCGACTGGGACCTCTGGCCAGTCCTGCTGCGACCGGCCCGCGTGAACGCGACACTGTCGGCGGGGCGGGCGTCGGGTCTGCCCGGGCTGCGCTGGAGCGGACCGCCCGCGCCCGTGGAGATCGATGAGCTGCGCCTGAGTGTGCGCCCGGCCGCGCCCGTCGAGGTGAACGGCGATCTGCGGATTGGCGGCCATGCCGTGGCGGCACGCCTGGAGGCGGAACCGCTTGCCGTGCTGCTCAAGGATCCCGGGGCGTCCTGGGAGGACCTTCGGCTGGCCCTCGAGGGGAACGGGGTGACCGCAGAGGGCACTGGGCGAATCGCCGAGCCGCTGGCGGGGCGCGGCTTCGATATGCGCTTCGATTCCCGGGGGCCAAACGTGACCAGACTGCTGGAGGTATTCGACCTGGCGTTGCCCGTGCGCGGCGACTACGCGCTGAGCGGCCGTTTTCGGGATGCGCCGGACCGGCTCGGTTTCGATGATCTGTCCCTGCGTCTGGGTAATTCGGATCTGGCCGGCCATCTGTCCGTGGAGACGGGATCGCCGCGGTCCCGGGTCACCGGGGAGCTGAACAGCCGGGTGCTGCATCGGGATGTGTGGGAGGATCCGCCAGTTCGAGATGCAGACGCGGGTGCGCCCGGCTTCGACCCCTCGCCGCTCATGGAAACCGACTGGGATGTGGCCCTGAACATCGACCGGATCGACGGTACCAGGCTGCCGGTGACCGGGATCGAACTGCGCTTCGGTGCCGATTCGCGGGGCCTGCGGGTCGCGCCCTTTGAGGTGTCGCTTGGCGATGTCCGCACAAGCGGCCAGCTTGCCCGGGACTGGCCCCGGGACGAGGGAGATCGGCCGTCTGCCGTGACCCTGGCGGAGCTTCTCGCCGGGGCTGAAGGCGAAGCCCGGGTGCTTCCCGTCGAGTCCGAATGGCGCTACGAGCGGACGGTGATGGGCTTTGCCAAGGATGTGCGAATTGGGAGGCTCGATGTGGCGGTGCTGCCCGGCGAGCCGGTTAACGTGCAGGCGGACACGACCGTTAACGGCGAGCAGGTAACCGCCGCGCTGCGCCTCGATTCCCTCGCCGGTCTGGCCGAGCGGCCCCGGGGGCCCTGGCGGAACATAGGCCTGGAATTTCGCCAGGGGACTGCGTCACTGACAGCGGAGGGCCGCATAGAGCGGCCGCTGGAGCTGGCGGGCGTGGACGCCGTGTTCACCCTGCGAGGGCCGGACGTGGCGGAGTTGCTGCCACTCATCGATTTCATTCTCCCGCTCCAGGGGGCGGTCTCGGTGACGGGGCGCATGACCGATGCCGTCGGGAGCACCCGCTTCGAAGATCTGGAGATCGCCGTCGGCAAGAGCGATCTTAAAGGCAGCGTCACGATCACCCAGGGAGAAGCCCGGCCCTGGATGGAACTCGACCTGGCGGCCAGGAAGATCGACCTGGGCGAATTGTTCACACCAGCGGTGGAGGAGTCCCCGTTCGCCCGGGATCGGGTCATTCCTGAACAGGAGTATCCCGTCGAACGCCTGCGCAGCATTGATGGCCGGCTCCGGTTTGCCGGCGCGCAGCTGGTCCTGGGCGATCGGGTTCTTGGCGACGTGCGCGTCGAGGCGGATCTCGAGGACGGCCGGCTGACGCTGCAGGGGCTCGAGGTTGAAGGGTGGGGTGGCGCACGAATTCGCCTGGCCGGCAGCCTCGACGGATCGCGTGCCCCGCCGGCGGTCACCTACGAGCTGCGGGTAAGGGACCTGCAGTATGCAACGTTCCTCGGGGAGTCCGATTTCGCCTCCCGGGTGGAGGGGTCCCTGAACGCCACGGTCTTTCTCCGGGGCACGGGACACTCCCGACGCGAGATGCTGGCCGGCGCCAACGGCCAGATCGTGGTGGTCGGCGGCCCGGGCCGCATCGGCAACCGGCTGGTGGACCTCTGGGGGGCGGACCTGGTGACCACCCTGCTATCGCCCCAGTGGATTGTGCGCAACGACACGCGCCTGACCTGCCTGGTTGCGCGTATCGATGTTGCGGACGGTGTCGCAACGATGGACGATCTGCTTCTGGACACCGAGCGTGTCACCGTCGCGGCGGCGGGCAGCCTGGACCTGGGCAGCGAAATACTGGACCTGGTGATCGCGCCGCGGCCCAAGCAGGCGAGCCTGGTCAGTCTGGCAAATCCCGCCCGGGTGTCCGGGCCCCTGGGGTCCCCGGAGATCTCGCGCACGACACTGCCACGCGAACGCATGGCGGCCGCCGGCGCCGGCCTGCTCGCCGGGGTCGTGAACCCGGCCCTGCTGCTGTTTACGCTGAGCCGTACCGGAACGGGAGAGGCGAATCCCTGCGTGGCGGCCGTCGAAGACGCGGAAGCGCTCAAGGAAGCGCTCCTGCCCGGGGGCTAGCCGCCCGGCGGTCCGCAGCCGTGGGGTCGAAGCAAGATCTATCGGGTTTTCGTCTGATTCCTTGGATTGGAATCCGAATCACGGCTCCTGGCCCACAGCTGCCGGCTCAACTCGTCCCGAAGTAATTCTCGCCCCATTCCTTGAACAAGAGACCGCAGCCGGAAGAACATCGTTTGTGAATCTGCCGGGCGCCTCCCGCACCTGCCGCCCGGTTGCTCTGCAAGCGGGCCGAACCAACAGCTCACAGAAACCACGCTGTGATCAATGACCGACCCTGCATCAGCCAGTCGGTCGAGGGCTCCGGGCCGGGATCCCGGTCGGGCCGACGCTTGCGCCCCGTCGCTTGCCAGTCAGGGCTTCAGATAGACGTAGCCTTCCTCGGCCTGCAGCCGGATGACCTCATATGTGCCAGCAGGCACGAACTCTATTCCTTCGAGCACCTTGTCCCTGGCGATGTCGCGAAAGCCGAGTGTTGCCGAACAGGCGCGGAACTGAACCCCCTCGCCAAGGAGATCCTGAACGGCGGGCGCATAGGAAACGCCGTCCTTGTCTTTTGCGCCTTTCAGGAGAAAGTCCACTCCACCGCCGTAGGCAACGACGGCGATCTTCATGTCAGGATGGGTTTTCAGCTGCTCTTCTGCGATGTGAAGCGCAAAACGTGCGCTGCGTGCGTCGTCCATGTGATAGACCACCTTCACGTCCGATCCGACGGCGTCCGAGAGGGCGTTTGGGCTGAAAAAAACAAAACAGGCGCCTGCGACCGTAAGCAACGACCTGGCGCCAGTACCGATAGAAACCATGGCTCTACCCCTCCTGAGGGGCGAATCACTCGCCCCTCAGGACCTTTAGATCGCGCGGGGTCGCGTTTGATCCCGGATACCGAGGTTTTTTGTCGCGTCGTAAAAGGCCAATGACTTCGTGCCGAAGCAGTGCCTGACGGGTTTCCCATGTCCTGGTGGGAGGAGAAACCAGCAATCGCCGCGTTGCGGGAGACCGGGGCGGCCCTGTCCGGTCCGGCTGCGCTTCACATAATACTTATTCCGAGCCTGGAGACCTTGGGCTATGAATCGGATTAAGGCCGGCGAAGCCGCCGAGACCTCCTCGTGCCCGCCGGCCGGTATCGGCCAGCTTCCTGGCCGAGGAGTTCAGCTATGAAGAGTCCAGATATCGGACGGCATTCGAGGGGATCGATGCTGACCGCCGCACGCTCAATGTGCGCCGCGGTGCTCTTGGTCGCGGGGCTGGGTTCGGCCCATGCCCAGGACGTCGGTGATTTCGATCTTCTGATTCATGACACGCGTGGCGGAGACACGATCAGCATCACCGACACGCCGGGATACGGCGAGTTCAACGCCGGCTTCTCGCCGAACGGCATGACGCTGGTGCACGAAGTAATCGAGGGTGCGCCACCGTTCCCAGCCTTTCTTGCGCTGACCGACGTGGACAGCGGTATTTCCGTGCCGCTGCCCGGCGGGGACGGCGGAAACGACGCCATGTATTCGCCGAACGGTCAGTACATCGCCTTCGACCGCCTCAACGCCAGCGATCCCAGCATCTACCTGCTGCCCGCCGTCGGAGGTACGCCAACGCTGTTGCGGCCATTGGGGCTCGCGCCCGCCTGGTCCAACAACAGCCGGCGCATCGCGTTTCTCGACATCACCGACGGTTCGATTCGGACCATCGACGTCAAGACCGGGGAGGAGACCAACCTGGGCGAGGCCGGTGTCTTTGGTGATTTCCCGGACTGGTCCCCGAACGGCAAGTGGATTGCGTACCAGACGTTTGGTGGCGATCTTCGGGCTATTCGCGTCAACGAACAGGGCGAACCGCTGGGTGAGCCGATCATCGTGACGTTCGGTGCCTCATTCGATGGCGCGCCTTCCTGGTCGAACAACAGCAAGACGATCGTCTTCAACTCCGATCGGGATTCCGGCGAGGTGGACCTGTGGACGGTGAACATCGCCGAAGTCCAGCCACCCCCGGAATGCGGCGTCGAGGACTCGGGCAATGATCCGGCGGAAGCCTACGGCGTGCCGGTGTTCCTGCGGGGATCGATGAACGACTGGGCCGCGAACGATGCCTCCATGTTCGTCAATCAAGGCAGTGGCATCTACGAGGTGGAGATCCTCCTGCCCGACGGCGGCAGCTTCTTCAAGGTGGCGTCGGCCGACTGGGTCGCCGCCGACTTCGCGCCGGTGAATCCGGTCGAGTTGGATGTGCCGCAGGTCATGGTGCCGGCGCCCGGCGGGAATCCCACCGGGTTCATCGATGTGGCTGCACCCGGCTGCTATCGCTTCGTCATGGATGCCAGCAACACAGCAGCGCCCATCCTGGTTGCGACCGAGGTCGCCACCACCGACCTGATAGGCGCCCCGGCGACGCGGTTGACCGGTGCGCCAGGCTCGGTGGACGCAGATCCGGCGTACTCAAACAACGGGCGCTACGTGGTGTACTCGGCCGGTACGGTATCGGGACCGTAGGGAGGGCCCTCGAGTCTTCGAGGTACGTAACGGATACGATTAGCTAACCATTCGAACCGGGGCCGGGGATTTGTCGGTACGGATGGAATGGGAAGCCTCGGCATATGTCTGTGCACGGGCCTTCTGTTCCGAAGACCCCGCAAGGTGCGGGGTCTTTTTTTTTAAAAGAGGCTGTTCCTGCCCGGTTCCTGGTCCGTAGAAAGAGATCGTAAATCCGGAAAACAGCACGCTTGGCATACTTGGGCTGACCACAGATATGTCGCGGGACTCCCCCCATAGGTCTTCCTGAGCCAATGACTGGAACGGCAGACCCGCCAGGACTCGAACCTGGAACCAAGCAATTATGCGTCACCCTTCAAAGCTTTGAAGATCCCCTTTCTGGCAGGCGTCTTGAACGCACAACTTGTGAGACTCACCCGTCCGTACGCCGACCCCGCCATGTACTCACAGGTAGCAAATCAGTCCGGATTGTCGCCCTGGGTCTTGGGATTACGAGTTCGATTTGCGAAACAGCTGGTGACATGACTTAGCTGGGACCGGTTTGGGGACGGCAGATACACAGTTCTCCAGGCGGGGACCACACAGCAGCAGAGTACGTCGAGCTGACCAATAGAAATGACGGAATGGGAAGGAACTTGCACCACCCAACCATCCGTCGGGCCGTCGGCCAGGTGAATCCGAAAGTTGCTGCGCTGACCATCAGCCACCGCAGTTCGCAACTATGCCGATTCACGGCTAAGCTGATTTTGCAAGGTGACGGGACGTGAGCCTGTCCCTTGAAGTGGGCTCGACAGGGGGGAATCGAGATGTACTTGCGGCGAACAATGATGACGATGGCCGGACTGCTCATTGTGGCCCTGCCGGCCCGCGCACAGGACGTGGGTTTCATGTCCCTGAATCAATATCTCGGGGCCGACCTGTCCCCCATACTGGCCGCTGCGGGTGCTGACCCGTTCGATCCGGTGGTTTTCAACGCGGCCGTGGTTGGGGCACTTGCGGAAGCCGCGGCAAACAAGGCTTCCGAGCGCATCGAGGCCCAGGCCGAGCTGATTTTGAAGCGCGGACCGGACCTGGTGGGTCTTCAGGAAGTCTTCGTCTTCGAGTGTGCCGATCCGTTCGCGACAGGCGCCTGCGACGATCCGCTGGTTGCGGGCGCGTTCGAGGACTTCCTCGATCTCACGCTGGCGGCGCTCGGCGGCGAGTACTACGAGGCCGCGCAGGTGGTGAATTTTCGGGTCGACGGCGTCAACGCCATACCGTTCGTCCTGCCGGGCTATGTACAGCCGGCCTTCGTGTCCACCAGGGACCGGGATGTGGTCATCGCCCGTGACGGCATTGCCACGACGCCGGTGAACTTCGACTGCCCACCTGTGAACGTGTCCGCGGACGGGTGCAACTACATCGCGCGGCTCTCGTCGGGCGGCCTCACTGTCCTTCGGGGCTACGTCGGAGTCGATGCGACGGTGAAGGGGCTGGCCGTGCGGCTCGTCGACACGCACCTCGAAGTGAAGGACCCGTCCATTCCGCCGCTGATTCAGAATCTCCAGGCCAACGAGCTCTTGAGTGTTCTGGCTGCGACGCCCAACGACCGAAAACTCGTCGTGCTCGGCGACATCAATTCCTCGCCCGACGATCCGGTGACCTCGCCCTACGGCCAATTCAGTGCTCTGGGCTACACGGACACCTGGAACTTGCGACCGGGCAACGCCAATGGCACCACCTGCTGCCAGCGCTCGGATCTGTCCAACCAACAGACGCAGCTCTCCGAGCGGATTGACGTGGTGTTCTCGCGGGAGTATCCGGCGAAGGCCATCAAGGTCCGGACGCTGGGTGACGTTGTCTCGTCGAAAACGCGCCCGCCGGGGCTCGGCGTCTGGGCGTCGGATCACGCAGCGGTCGCCGCGGATCTCCAGTTTGAATAAGAACTGGTTCGTCGCCGTCCTGGCATCACCAGATACCCGCCACGAAGCGGGGTTTCTTTCGAGCCAAAACTGCCAGCTCCTGGCCGGTTTCTGCCCCTTTTCTTCTGGCTTTGGCCTGGACCGATGCCGCACCGCTTTGGGGGGGGCCTACGTACAGACCACGGTTTTCTAGTGCTATCTTCCTGAAGGAAACAGAAATCGTGGTCTGTCCACACGGAGTCCGGCTGCCGTAATCAAAGTGTACTTACCCACAGATATCCCTGAGGATCCATACTTTCAACAACACCGTAATGGAGGTGTTCAAGATGTCCAGCTTCGATACCATTCTGGCGATTTTCGACACCAGCGAAGCCGTCCTGGAAGGTATTAATTAGACAGTTACAACTAAAGGGGAAAATTATGAACAGATTGTTGAAACTTACCAGCTT
>JARFQW010000185.1 GCA_029287575.1 Gammaproteobacteria bacterium
CGGCGTTTCTTGAAGACATAGACCAATCCGCTGGATCCAGCCCGCCAAGCGCCGAGTGCGGCGTGGTCTTGCGACAGAGCAAGGGAGCCCCTTCGGAAATATGTGTCGCACGCCGGAGCGCAGTCCGGCAGAAGTTGATCCTGCTGGACCCATATGCCGTCCTGAAGCTCAACGATGAATGCCTCGCCGGACGCGACGATGAGGGCCCGGGCGCCGTCGAGCGCGATGTCCTGGCCAAAGCCGGTGGCCGTTGATGGATCCGCAGGGTAGAAGATGTCCGTCTCCGTCCATCGACCGGCAATCCGCGACAACACGTGGACCGCGCCAACGTCTTCGCCCTGGTCATCATTGCCCGGATCCCCGACCAGGGCGACATCGCCATCCACGTCCAGACCGCCGCCGTACGCCGGCAGCGTCTGTGTCATGACCACATCGGCGGCGGAGAGCCGGGAGATCAGAAATAGGGCCGCAATCAGACCGAAGGCATAAAAGTGCAGGCTTCGGCGCGCCACGGAAGATATGGCGTTCATCCTTGCCTCCCGGGCCCCTGAGAGCCCTGTTCCGGGAAGGTGTGCCACGGCGACGGCGGGGCAGGCCACGAGTTCGGTGTCGGCCCGGACGGGCACGCAACGCCATCACCCTGGCGGTTTTTAGTCCGAAGCAGGGACAGGCCGCAGGAGCGATGCCCCTGCCCCGGCACCCATGCCTGAAGCATAGTCCGCACAGCCGCCGGGGCTGTACGTAGTTGCGGCAGCGGAAATAGGGGGACAGTTCACTTAACTGGCCGGGCCCGAGCCACGCGAACTGTCACTGAACTCTTCGAATTCTATCCAGGATCTTCGCTATTAGGATCCGCAGGCACGGACCAGGCCCGGGCTAAGGCCCCGGGCATCGCCGGTTGTGCATTTGGACAGGCACATATCGGCATTGAGCGACCACTAATCGGACTTCTTCCGGAAAGTGCCGGTGCCGTATTGTTCTCCCCATACCCAGAGCCCGAAAACACCTGGTATGCCTGTCCGAGACGACCCACTACCACGTCCATTCACGCTGTGTGCGGCGCGCCTTCCTCTGCGGGGTCGACCAGCTAAGCGGCCGAAGCTGCGAGCACCGCCGGGGCTGGATCGAAGACCGGCTGCGGGTGTTGTCATCCCTGTTCAGGGTCCAGATCTGTGCCTATGCCGTGATGAGCAATCACTACCACCTGGTCGTGAGGCCCAACCCAACTGAGTCGGATGGATGGTCGGACCACGAAGTCCTGCAGCGGTGGACGGTGCTCTACTCAACCGGGTTAGCTGAACTGTCACCGTTCGTCATCATGATCGGTCCCACTAGTCGAGGGCTTCGTGGACGAGCTGCCCACCCCGGCAGATGATTTGATCGGTCGACCCGTCAGGATAATAAACCTTGTAGAGCGTTCTCCCCGCCTGCGCGTTTCGGGCGGCCAGCGCTGTTTTCACGCCTTTTTGGTTCAGTTCCCTTGCGGCGGCCTGTGCGGTCTCGTCGCACTCCTCATAGTTTTTAAAGCTTTTTTCCACCAGGATCTGACCCGTGAGGCGATCGCGCAGATCCGCCTCCGTCGACGAAGCCGCCGGGCTCCGATTTGTCGCGCGCGGCAGCGCATACAGCAGAGCTGCCAGCGCAAGGGCGGGTATGATCAGCAGCCTCAGTCGATGATGGGGCATGGATGAATGTCGCCTGGCCGGTCACAATCCGTGGGAGCAGTTTGCGAGCTCAGTGTAGCCCGAAAAGGGCGGTGTGAATTTGGACCTGTGATTTTGGACAGGCACATATCAGCACAGACCGAGCACTGATCGGACTTCTTCCGGAAAGTGCCAGTGCCTTATTGTTCTCCCCATCCCCCGAGCCCGCAAACACCTGGTATGCCTGTCCGATACGCCCTGTAGTTTTCATCGCCGCGCTGGCAGCCCTGCCGCCGGCGGTCAACGCCCTGGACCTCACGGGGCTTCCCGCAGCCCTGGCCGAAAAGGTGACCATGGCCCGGCAGGCCTGTGCGAATAACGGGAACGGGGAATTCGCTCTCGAATGGGGGCGGTGACAAGAACGGATCTCGACGGTGACCTGCACTCCGACTGGGTCCTGGACGAAACTGCGTACGCCTGCTCCTCGGCTGTCTCTCTGTTCTGCTCGAGGGGTGGCTGCACGTCGCACTTCCTGGTCGGCGACGTCGTCACTTCTTTTCGCAACCAAGGGTGGACCGTGCTCACTGTCGAGCGAAACCCTCTCCTGCTGACTCGCGTACATGGCTCGGACTGCGGCGGGAACAGTCCAACGCCTTGTTTCGTCGCCCGTATGTGGGATCCGGATGCGAAGGCGTGGCGGTCCGTTGAGGCACACAACGAGTAGCGGCGCTTGTGTCAGGGGACCTAGTACGCGTACTGCTTTTCGCGGGTCGATCTTACGAAGCGCCAAGCAGGCCCGGATACTATCCGGCTACCAAGCATTGGTAAGTTGCCATCCACATGACAGTCCATCAGAAGGCCGCATTCCGAACGGCCGGGATTTTCCTCGGCTCCTGGCTGCTGCTCGCGCTCGCAATCGCCGACTTGCCGCCGCCGCCCGGATTCGTGATCGTGGTTCTGATCACGGAAACGGTGAACCTGGACAGGCACATATCAGCACGGACAGACCGCTAATCGGCCTCCTCGCAGATCGTGCCTGTACCGTAATGTTCTGGCGCCGTGCCTGTCTAAGTTACCAGTAAATTACCAGGCCGAAATTACGCCTCTATCGAAGCCGGGTCCCTGAATGGATCAGGCAAATCTCATGTTCCGACCCTGCGGACCGGCTCCACGGCGCCATTCCTTCGCCTGATGGCCCGGAAGCAATGGGGCGAGAGGCTGCCACCAAGGCCGCGCACTTCAGGCCTACCGAAGTAGCTCTGCTTGCCTGCCCCTTGCCGGCCCTAGTTGCCGCAGTTAATCGCGTACCCAGCGTCACCGTCAGCCGCGCTCACCGGAAATGCCGTGCTGTTCGCAGCGGCGTCGTAGACACAGTGCGCGGACGTGCCGGAGAGTTTCGGCCCGGCCATGCCGGGGCTGGTCGTGTAGCCCCAGGAGTTGACCGAAATTACTGGGCCGACCCCGTTGCCCATGGGCTGGACCCAGGGACCGCCCGAGGAGCCTCCCGACAGGCCGCAGCTGGGTACCCACCAGTTGTCAGCGCCTTCGGTGGTCATATCCTCGGCGCACTACATGAAATTCGGATCGTCGCTGTACGAGTAACCTAGCGCGTGGGTAAAGTCCGGCGTCGTCGCCCCGGACGTGCCGTCGTCCACGATGGGCGTATTGAAGTCGATCGTGAAAGCCGGCACAGCCACGTCCAGCGTATCCGAGCTGCCGTTCAGGCCCGGCGAGTGCGAAGCCGGATCGTCGTCGACCACATAAAAGCCATAATCCCACGGGATATTGTCCGGGAACGTGGACGTGGTCCAGTTGACGTCCACCACACCATATGCCGCCACCCAGCAACCGATGGGATCGTTGCCGCAGTTGCTGTCCGTACGCGAGCCCGTGGTGCCGGCCTGATTGGGAATAAACAGCACGTTGCGCGCGAAGGCCTTGTTCGCGTCATCGTAGACGCAGTGCGAAGCCGTCAGGATCACCGATCGGCCGGACGCGCCGTCGGTGACCACCGTGCCGGAGCACACATAGCCTGCCCAGCGCTTGCGCCTTGGATTCGATGGCATTTCGTAGAACAGGCGGCCGGCGGCCATCTGGACGTCCCCGCCCGACCACTGCGCATTGGTGACCGTATCTCCACTGCCGCCACCGCCACCGCCACCGCCACCGCCACCAACGGAAACGGAGAATGGCGTTTCAGCCGAGACGGACTGGTTGCCGCCTTTCCTCGCCGTGTCGCTGGCTTCGACGTGCCAGCTCCAGCTGCCGTCCGTAAAGCCTGACAGCGTCGTTTCCCACGTGTCGCCACCCGCGCTAGACGCGGAAAAACTCTGAGTCGTCACACCGTCTGGGTACGTGACGACGAAGGACGCCGAACGGATACCCACGTTGTCGGTAATCGTTGCGGAAAATGTGTACGACGCGCCGATCGTGGAACCGGAAGCTGGATCGAGAGCCGAGATCTGCGGTCCCTCCGTATCATTACCTCCGCCCCCGGGGCGCGCGTTCGGCGTTGGCGAGCCCTCGGTCTCGGCCTTGATCTGGTGCCCGTACGGCGTCAGGGACCCGTCGGGCCTGCGCAGGTAGCCGAGGCCCCTGGCATCAACGCGCAGATCCCGGGGGAGGGCGGCCTCGCGCCGCGCGGGCGTCCAGTGGTCGATCACGGCCTGGCGCCGGGCACTTCGTTCGTTCTCCGCCTGCGCGATCGTCCCGATCGTCCCGGTTGCAACGATCGCAACGGTCCCTAAGACAACAGACAGTGTCCGCTTTGCATTCGCCATGCCCTGCTCTCCATCGGCCAAATGTTTGCCACAACAATCTGTGGCTTCCCGACATTGGCCGAAACTAGCACACTATTCCGGCAGGCAGGGACAGCGACTTTCCATATTTCGCTGGCCATTGATCATTTCACTCAACTTGCGGCGCGAGAGCGGCGGATTTTCGCCGACCTCGACAAAACCCGCGCCCGACTAGAGAAAGGGAGGATCATCCATGGACGACCCTCCCCGCTTGACAAGCAAGCCGCCGCTACGGAGCGCGCGGGGTTTTTTCGTTTCTGCGGCGCTTTCTTCCCTGCGGCCGTCCCGCTGATTAGCTGATTAGCGGTCGGTAGGTGCTGATTGATGCCTGTCCAGGTTTACCGTGGTCCGTGCTGATAGGTGCCTGTCCAGGTTTACCGCCAGGTTTACCTCGGCAACGGCGCCAAAAGCACCGGGACCCGAATCGAGGAAGATCTGAACGACGGCGTGAAAGCCGTCCGGACCGGAACCTCCATAGGGATTTTGTGCAAGCGACGTTGCAGCAATTCGGGGACAGTGACTTTCATTGCCGGGAACCAAAATCCCTGTCGCCGAATGGCGCGTCCCCAAATTTCCCACGGAATTCCGTCATCTATACTGCCTGTACCGGTTGGGGACCGGTCAGCCCATTGGACGGCGCGTCGGCCCAACCGGGATAACGACCTTTGGGGGTGTCCGATGTTTGAGTTCCTGTCGCAGGCCGGCGCGTTGTGCCGCGGCCTTCGTTTTGCCCTGTCCACCATGCTGCTGCTGCCGGCC
>JARFQW010000027.1 GCA_029287575.1 Gammaproteobacteria bacterium
GTGTATAAGAGACAGGACCCGCCCCTCGCGCACCTGGATTGACGTTTCGCCATCCGGGTTCACGAGCACGATGCTGGCATCGGCGAGGGCCGCGGCCGGAGAGAGCAAGCACGACGCGACAAAAACGCAGACAATGAGAAAGCGGGCAGCCATGGCAGATCTCCCGGGCGCAATGTGGTCGAGAGCGTAGTTGACACCGGGTCCCGCATCAAATTGACTGCAGGTACCGACATGGTCCATCTCATCGACGCCAGCGTTTACATTTTCCGTGCCTGGTTCTCGGTCAGCGATCGCGTGACCGATCCGGCGGGCCGGCCGGTCAATGCCGTGCTCGGTTTCGCCCGTTTCCTGACCGGGCTGCTGAGCGAGGCCCGCCCGGAATACGTGGCGGTTGCGTTTGACGAGAGCCTGACCTCGTCGTTTCGCAACGAGCTGTATCCGCCCTACAAGGCCAATCGCGAACTGCCGCCCCCGGAGCTGGAGCATCAGTTCGCCCTCTGCCGTGAGTTCGCCGAAGCGGTCGGGCTGGCCTGTTTTTCCAGCGACCGGTACGAGGCAGACGACATTATCGGGACGCTGGCCGCGCAAATGCGGGCCCGCGGGCTGGCTTGCGTAGTCGTCACTCGGGACAAGGACCTCTCGCAGGTTCTGCAGGGCCCCGACATTTTCTGGGACTATGCGGGCGGGCGGCGGATCGGCTACCGGGAGGCATCGCAGGTGTTCGGCGCGCGGCCGGAGCAGATGCCCGACTATCTGGGACTCGTGGGCGACAGCGTCGATAATATTCCCGGGGTTCCCGGAGTCGGCGCGAAGAGCGCCGCGGCGCTGCTGGACGAATATGCTGATCTCGATGAGATCTACGCCAGTCTGGATCAGGTGCCGACGCTGGCCGTGCGCGGCGCCGCGCGCCTGCGAGAGCGGCTGGCGACGCATCGGGATGTCGCCTACCTGGCGCGGACCCTGGCGACTGTCGCCACGGACGTTCCGCTGGGCGTGGAGGACGAGGGCGCGCTCCGGCGGAAGCGGCCGGACGCGGAGCGCGTGGAAGCCCTCCTCGGGGATCTGGGCTTTGGCCGCCGCCTCCGGTCGGCCGTCGACGAGCTAGCGCACGGGCAGGTGTGGGAATGACCGATTTCGAACCGATATGCCACCAGATCAAACGCGCTTCCGGAAAGGAGCTGAAGCCTGACAGCGCGGTGCGTCTGCCCGGTGGCGGAATCAGTCGGGCCTGGCGCCTTTCCGGGCCGCGCTACGAGGCGTTCGTGAAGGTGCATGACGAAAACCGCATCGACATGTTCGCGGCCGAGGCCGTCGGGCTGGACGAAATTGCGAGTCACGGCTTCCTGCGCGTGCCCGAGGTTCTGGGGGTCGGGACCTCGGGGCCCGAAGCCTGGCTGGCGCTCGAGTGGATCGAAGAGCATGGCCGCCCCTCCGCCCACGCGCAGCGGGTCTTCGGTGAACATCTTGCCAAGCAGCATCTGCTGACCCAGCCGTACTTCGGCTGGCGCAGGGACAATGCCATCGGCACGACACCTCAGCAGAATCCCCCGCTGGAGGACTGGGGCGTGTTCTTCGCCGATTACCGAATCGGCGCGCAGCTGGATTTCGGCCTGAAAAACAACTTTCCGCCGGACCTGATCGAGACCGGTCGGCGACTACAGGACGCCATTCCCGACGTGCTGGCGGGTTACCGTCCCCAGGCCAGCCTGCTGCATGGTGACCTGTGGGGCGGCAACTGGTCGGTTGACAGCGCCGGCAAACCGTTCACGTTCGATCCGGCGGTTTACTACGGGGACGCCGAGACCGATCTTGCGATGACCCGCCTGTTCGGCGGTTTCACGGCGGATTTCTATGCTGTCTACGATGAGCACCTGCCGCCGGCCGATGGCCGGGCCTTCCGCTCGGTACTCTACAACCTCTACCACATCCTCAATCACGCCAACCTGTTCGGTTCGGGCTACGTCGGCCAGGCTCGCCGGACCGTTGACGCGCTGCTGGCCGAGATCAAGGCCTGACGGCCTGGCCCGGCGTCAACCCGTATCGACGATCTGGAGGCGCAGGCCTTCGGGGGAGATGATTTCAAAACCGTCGTGAACGGCATCCACCGCGACCTGCGGGCCAGCACTCAGTCCCTGCGCCAGAATCCGGTCACGGGCGCTGGAATCGGCGGCGAAAACCAGCCGCGGTGGCCGGCCGGCGCCGGCGGTTTCCAGGCTCAGCGCAAGCCCGTTTCCGGCCACATCGCCCCTGCCGTCGGTCTCGGTGGCCGCGAAGCCCAGGTCCGCCCAGGACTCGAGGCAGACAGCCAGGTCCCGAATCCCGACGGCGTAGTGCGCGAATCCGCCGGTCAGGGATACCGGAGGATAGTCGTGGGGTTCGAAAAACGTGCGGGCCTCCAACAGTGCCAGCATGCAGCCGGCGGGGTCGCGGAAGCCCGCCTCGTTGAACTCATCGTCACCTGTTTTCGCGAATACGGGCGATAGCCCGCTGGCTTCCAGAGCGGGCAGATAGGCGGCGAGATCGGGACGCACGAAGGTGAACGCGGGTGATTCGAACTCGTACTCGTGCAGCCCGAGATAGAGACTGCCGTCGGTGAAGACCGCGTAGCGATGGCGCCAGGTGTCGCCGGTCACCGCCTGGGCGAATCCCAGCCGCGTCCAGAAATCCGCAGACTTGCGAATGTCCGGCGTGGAGACGCTGAACTCCAGGAAGTCCCCGAGCAGGCTCAAACGGGGGACTCTTCCATCCGGCGGGCCTGGGATCGCTGCTCGTCAGCAAGAGCCTTTATCAGCGCTTCGTCATGGCTCCCGGCAGCCTCGGGCCAGCCCTGGATGTGTCGATTAACGAGATTGGCCAGCGCGGCAATGTGATCCGGCCGGTCGTTGAGGGCCGGGATGTACACCAGCCGTTCGCCGCCGGCTTCCTCGAAGAGTTCCGCATTCTGCATGGCGATCTCCTCCAGCGTCTCCAGGCAGTCCGCGGAAAATCCCGGGCAGACCACATCCACGGAGGCCGTGCCGTTGCGGGCCAGCAACCCGAGGTGTTCGTCCGTGTAGGGGCGCAGCCATTCCTCCCGGCCGACCCGGGACTGGAAACTCAGGGACCAGTCTTCGGGGCCGAGACCAAGCGCCTCGGCCAGCATGCGACCGGTCTTCTGGCAGGCGCAGTGGTAGGGATCTCCGGCTTTCAGATAACGCTGCGGGACGCCGTGAAAGCTGAGCACGAGATGCGCCGATCTTCCCTGGCTCGCCCAGTGCTCGCGCACGCTGGCCGCCAGAGCGGCGATGTACCCGGGGTCGTCGTGATAGTCGTTGACGAAACGCAGCTCGGGCAGCCAGCGCCAGGTCTGGAGTTCGTCGGCCACGGCGTCGAATACCGAGGCGGTGGTCGACCCCGAGTACTGGGGATACAAGGGGAGAACCAGCAGGCGCCGCACGTCCTGATCCCGCAGCTTGCGCAGCGCCTCGGGGATTGATGGACTGCCGTAGCGCATGCCGACCTCGACCCGGGGCGGCGCTCCGAGCTGCTCGCTCAGGCGCGCGGCCAGTGCGGCGGCCTGTCGATGGGTCCAGACGAGCAGGGGAGAGCCCTCCGGCGTCCAGACCTTCTCGTAGGCGTGAGCGGACCGGCTCGGCCGGACTCTCAGGATGACCAGGTGCAGGATCAGCCACCAGATGGGCCGGGGCACTTCCACGACCCTGGGGTCCCAGAGAAACTCCGCGAGATACTTGCGCACCGAACGGGTGTCCGGAGCATCCGGCGTGCCGAGGTTTGCCACAAGAATACCCAGTCGCTGCGGTGTGCCGTGGACGTAGTCCTTTTTGGCGCTGAATCCCATCATGTCCTCCCCAAAACCGCGTCAAGCTTACCGCAGACCGCCCACCCCGGTGTGTGCCGAACGGCGGTATGCTAGGCGCATGAACGACTCTCCTGCCGACGAATCTTCACCGCGCTGGGTGCTTCTGCGCGACGTCGCGGCATTCCAGTTCAAGCTGCTGGCCGATGCCCTGCGGGATCTGGCTCTGAGTCCCGTGTCCATCCTGCTCGCGGCCGCCGACCTGGTTTGGCCGGGCAAGGACCGCTTCTACGGTCTCATGGCGCTGGGCCGAAAGTCCGATCGCTGGATCAACCTGTTCGCGGCGGGCCCGCCATCGGAGCCACCCGACACCAACGACTGGAGCATCGACGAGGCGGTGGCAAGGATCGAAGCCTCCCTGCGCGCGCGCTACGCGGAGGGTGGACTCACGGCCCAGGTCGTTGACAAAATTGACGAAAGCCTCGACAACGTCCAGCCTCGGGGAGGTAATAGACGATGAGTCTGCGCCGGTCATTTCTGCTCTGGGCCCTGCTCATGGTGCCGCTCGCCGCGCAGGCGTTTCCGATCGAGATCAAGCTCAGGAGCGAGGGGCTGGACATCGACACGATACCCATGCAGGTGCACTGGGGCGCCATCGTGCGTGTGAAGAACAACGAGCAGCTGGCGATTCGCTGCAATGCCCGCTTCGTGAACGGGCCTGAGGAGCGACGCCGGGTGGCGACGATCCCGCCGGGGGACATCGTGCCCATGCGCTACAACTCCCAGCGCGAGATTCTGCGCCTGAGAGTGTTTCTGGACTGCGTCCCGGTGCCGGAATGAAAAACTATGTGACGTTCTTCGAGGGCAGCTATCGCCGGCTCACCACCGACCCGGGTGTACGCGGTGACTTCATCGAACGCTTCTACGAGCGTTTTGTGGAGGCGTCCCCGGAGGTAGCGAAGCAATTCGAACTGACGGACATGCGCCGCCAGCAGCTGATGCTGGCCCGTTCCCTCGACGAACTGGTGCGCTTTTCCGGGGAGCGCCGGGCACCGGAAACGCTGCGAAGCACCGCCCTGCGCCACGGCAGGGGCGACCTGGATATCGCGCCGGAGCTGTATGATCAGTGGCTGTCGGCCCTGCTGGCCACCGTGGAGGAATTCGACCTGGAGTGCACCGATGAAATCCTGCTGGCGTGGCGGGTCGTGCTGGCGCCCGGGATCGAGTACATGAAGCATCTCCAGGCCTGATGGCCATTCCTGGCTGCGCTACTTTTCCACGTCGCGGCCGCTGATCAGGTCTTCGAGCGACGGCGGCGCATGTCCCGGTCCCATCTCGCCGCTGTCGAGGCGACGGATATAGTCCTTGTAGGCCCTCATCGCCTGGTAGCCGAACAGCCAGATAATCGGAAGGTTGCCAAACAGCATGACCCCGGTGCCGATCCCCGTGAGGTTATCCAGCTCCCTGTCGGTCTCGATAAAGCCCACCGTGGCGACGATGATAAGCAGGAGAAACACGAGCTTGTACGGAAGCACCGAGCGCTCGCCGGCAAGATAGATCATGCCCTGCTCGCCGTAGTAGCTCCACGAGATCATTGTGGAAATCGCGAATAGCCAGGCGGCCAGGGTGACCAGCCATTTGCCGAGACCGTCCGCCACGGTATCGAATGCTTTCGCCGTCAGCGTTGCGCCCTTGTAGTCGACAAAGAGCTCTGCGCTGGCCAGCCGGGGCTCGACGGGGCTGGCGAGGCTGCGCCACTGGATCGACGCACGGCCAGCGGGATCCGCCACAACCGAGCCGAACAGCTTGTGCAGGGCATTGCCGCTCGCGGGGTTGGGGTGTGCCTCGATGAGCGCAAAAACCGTCTCGCCGCCAAGCCATTGCGAGCGCGGCCGCGCGGGCAACGGGGCCGGCCCGAGGGTCCACTCGCCGGCATCGGTGGCGATGACGGCCGGGGGCTGGACAAACACGGTCTCGCCGGGCCGCTGCCAGACGCCGCTGGTGAGAATGACCAGGGCGGTAAACGTACACACAACGAGCGTATCGATAAACGGCTCCAGACCGGCGACGACGGCCTCGCGCACGGGTTCCCCGGTCTTTGCGGCGGCATGTGCGATGGGGGAAGATCCCGAGCCGGCTTCGTTGGAAAACAGGGCCCGTTTCATTCCGAAGAGGAACGCGTAGCCCATGGTGCCGCCGATGAACGCCCCCGACGCTTCCGTCGGGCTGAAGGCGGCCCGTACGATGAGCGCAAGCATTTCCGGTATGCGTCCGGCATGCACGATCAGCACATAGCTCCCGGCCAGCAGGTACATCGCCACCATGAGCGGCACGAGGCGGCCGGCGACGGCGCCGATGCGCTTGATGCCGCCGATGATGACCGAGCCCACCACCGTCGCCAGGAAGATGCCAGTCGCAATACCGGGAACTCCGAAGTAATCCTCGGTTATCTCGGCCACGTTCCAGGCCTGGAACATGTTGCCGCCCGTCACCGTGGAGACCAGCAAGGTCAGACAGAACACCGCGCCAATGGCTTTGCCCAGCCCGGCCAGGCGCGGGTTTATCATCGCCATGCCGCGGCTGGCCACCCACATGGGGCCGCCGTGGGGATTGTCCGGATCGTCGGTATTCCGATACAGCATGGATAAGGTGACTTCCGTCAGCTTGATCGCCATGCCGAAGAAGCCAACGACCCACATCCAGAACACCGCACCCGGCCCGCCCAGGGAAATCGCCAGCGCCACGCCACCGATATTGCCGAGCCCCACGGTGGCCGACAGAGCCGCCGACAGGGCCTGGAAATGGTTGATGGCCCCGGGGTCGTCGGGGCTGTCGTAACGGCCCCGAAGCACGTGGGTGCCATGAGTCAGGGCCCGGTACTGGGAGAAGCCGCTCCAGATCGTGAACACCACGCCGGTGCCCAGCAACGCAAACAGCACGACGTTGTGCCAGAGAATGCCGTTGAGCGCCGCCATGAAAGCATTCACCTGGTCCATGCGAAGTTCTCCGTGTTCTGATCGGGACGTCGCTCGCCCGCGCTTTCCAGGGTATCCGGCGACCGCGCCATCATGTCGATGTGGCGATCCGGTGACAACCGGTGCCCGCAATCCGGCCGGCGCCGGATCCCACGGAGTAGAATTGCCGCCTCTTTCCGCCGCTCCGGCCCGACATGTCTGCCTCCCCCCCCACCCGATCGAGCATTACCGGCGAAGTTCTGGCCCTGGCTACGCTGGCAGGTCCGCTGGTGGTCAACAATCTGTCGATTGCCGGCATGAATTTCGCGGATGCCGTCATGGCCGGGCGTCTGGGGACCCGCGATCTGGCGGCGGTGGCTGTCGGCGGTGGCGTCTGGGCGGTGGCGTTTCTCTTCGGACTCGGTGTCCTGATGGCGATCAGTCCGGTCTGTGCCCAGGCGTACGGTGCGGGCCGTAACGCCGACGTTGGCCGGTATATGCGCCAGGGTCTCTGGCTCAGCCAGGTGCTGGCGCTGTTGGTCGTGCTGCTGGTCTGGAATATCGAGCCGCTGCTCTGGCGCATCGGGATCGAGGGGGAACTGATTCCGCTGACGGTGGGTTATCTCCAGGCGGTGGTGTTTGGTGTGCCTGCCATGTACGCCTATCTGACGCTGCGTTTCATGAGCGAGGGCATCGGCTGGACCCGGCCCATCATGCTCGCCGCGGTCATCGCGCTGGTCGTCAACGTGACCGGCAACTGGATTTTCATGTACGGCAAGCTCGGCTTTCCGGCCATGGGAGCGGTCGGCTGCGGCGTCGCGACTGCCTTGTCCATGACCTCCATGCTCGTCACCCTGTTTTCCTATGTACGGCGCAACCGACGCTACCGGCCATTCGGGCTGTGGCGCTTCGAGAAGCCCGATCCGACGGCCATTCGGGAACTGCTCGGCGTCGGCCTGCCCATCGGCGGCAGCGTTGTGGCTGAAGCCGGCCTGTTCAGCGCGGCGGCGCTCATGATGGGACGGCTTGGCGCCACCCAGGTTGCCGCCCACCAGATAGCGATCAACTACGCGGCCACGATGTTCATGGTGCCGCTGGCCATCCATTCGGCGATTACGATTCGGGTAGGCCACAGTGTCGGCGCCGGCCAGCCGGATCTGGCGCGCCGCCAGGGTCTCACCGGCATCGCCGTGTGCGGCCTGTTCATGACGGCTTCGGCGCTCATGCTGCTGCTGCTGCGCGAGCACATCACCGCGCTTTACACCCGGGACGAAGACGTACGGGCGGTGGCTTTCTCGCTCCTGACCATGGCCATGATTTTTCAGATTTCAGACGGCCTGCAGGTCGGTGCCGCAGGTGCCCTGAGGGGCTTCAAGGACACCCGGATCCCGATGCTGCTGAACGTCATAGCCTACTGGCTGATTGCATTCCCCCTGGCCTGGTACCTGGGTGTGCACCGCGACGGCGGCCCGCAGGCCGTGTGGGTTGCGCTGGTCGTGGGTCTCACCGTCGGCGCCGGGCTGCTAAATGCCCGGTTCCTGGTTATTTCGCGCCGTTGAGGCGGTATTATCGCGGGTTTTTGCATCCCGTTGCGGGAAATCCGCGAAACGGAGCACATCGCAAATCTCAAGGAACGGGGCGCGGCGAAAGGCCTGCGCCCGGGAGTTTGACTGATGACGCCGTCGAGAATTCTGCCCCTCCTGCTGCTCGCCCTGGGCCTTGCCGCCTGCTCCGACCCGGAGCCGGAAACGACGCCGCCGCCGGCGTCCGCCGGTGACGCCAGCCCCAGCGTCGAGGCCCGCGAGACCGTCCCTGCCGAGGCCGACCCCGCCGCCGCCATGGACGCTCTGTACGCAGCCTACTTCGAGGACCTGCTGGCCCTGTACCCGACGCTCGCCACGAGCATCGGTGACCGCCGCTACAACGACCAGTACCCCAACACGCTGTCTCCCGCCCACCGTGAGAAAGCCCGCGCCATGCAGGAGCGCTACCTGCGCGAGGCCCGGGCAATCGGTGACGCCGGGCTGACCGGCCAGGACCGGGTCAGCTACCGGGTCTTCGTCCGCGCCCGCGAGGACGCCCTGGCGGAGATGGAGTTTCCGCGCTGGCTCATGCCGATCAACCAGTTTCGCAATCCGGCCAACTCATTTGCGCGGCTGGGGTCGGGGGCCAGCTCGCAGCCCTTCGAAACGGTGGAGGACTACGAGAATTTTCTGGGTCGCATGGCCGGTTTCCCCGCGTGGGCGGATCAGGCGGTGACCAATATGCGCGAGGGCATGAGGACCGGCGTCGTCCAGCCGCGAATCCTGATGGAGAAGGCCCTGCCCCAGCTGGCTGCCCAGATCAGCGACGATCCGGAACAGACAATGTTCTGGCGCCCGGTGGCCGCGATGCCGCAGAGCTTCCCGGGTGCCGACCGGGAGCGGCTGACCGCGGCGTACCGGGAGGCCATATCGGAGCAGGTCATTCCCGCCTACCGGCGCCTGCATGACTTTGTTCGCGACGAGTACCTGCCCGTCACCCGCAAGACCGTGGGCCTGTATGCGCTGCCGCAGGGCCGTGAGTGGTATGCCCAGCGCGTCCGCGAGTACACCACCACCGACCTCACCGCGGCGGAAATCCATGAGCTCGGGCTTGCCGAGGTCGAACGGATCCACGGGGAAATGCGGACCGTCATGGCGGACGTGGGTTTCGAGGGCGGCCTGGACGATTTTTTCACCTTCATGAATACCGACAAACAGTTCTACTTCGATCGCAAGGAAGATCTGCTGGCCGGGTACGAGGCGCTGCGTGCACGCGTGGACGCCGGGGTAGCTCCCCTGTTCAGCCTGACGCCGGCGGCGGACTACGAGATACGGCCGGTCGAACCGTTCCGTGAGAAGAGCGCGGCCGGTGGCTCCTATCAGCGGCCCTCGGCGGACGGCACGCGGCCGGGCATATTTTTTGTAAACACCTATGATCTCTCGGCGCGGCCGAGCTGGGCCATGGAGTCGCTGTTTCTCCATGAAGCGGTGCCCGGGCACCATTTCCAGATCGCGATCAACCAGGAACTCGACGCTCTGCCGTCATTCCGGCGCTTCTCGTTTTATACCGCCTATACCGAGGGTTGGGCCCTGTACGCGGAATCACTCGGCAAGGCGATGGGGGTCTACGAGGATCCCTACCAGTACTTCGGGAAGCTTAACGCTGAGCTCTGGCGGGCCGTGCGCCTGGTGGTGGACACGGGAATTCACGACAAGGGCTGGTCGCGTCAGGAAGTTCTCGATTTCATGTACGCCAACTCCGCCGTCAACGAGGCGCGGGCGATTGCCGAAGCCGAACGTTACATGGCGATCCCGGGGCAGGCACTGTCCTACAAGATCGGTCAGCTGAAGATCCAGGAACTGCGGAACCGGGCGGAGGCGTCCATGGGGGAGCGTTTCGACATCCGTGATTTCCATGCCACCGTTCTGGAGAGTGGCGCCCTGCCGCTGGACGTTCTGGAGACCGAAGTGGAGCGCTGGATGGAAGAGCCCGCGACCGGCGCGGCGGCCCGCTAGCCCGGGTCTCCCCCGGGGAGATCCTCATGCCTAGCGCTGATGGAAGTCGGGCGGTGACCCGGCGAGATAGGCTTCCTCCTCGGCGGTGCTCAGTCGCCCGAGAATCTCGTTGCGGTGGGGAAACCGGCCGAAACGCGCGATGACGTCGCGGTGCGCCGCCGCCAGTCGGGTGAAGCCCGAAAACAGAGGCCGGAGGGCGTCGGACACCTCGTGCTCCAGCTGCCGGTAGCGGTCTACCGACGTCTCCTGGTCATGCAGGGACTCGGAATGCTGCAGCGGCCGGAAGAAAAAACAACGCTCGACCGGTGACAGCTGCAGGTCCATCTGGCGGGCGAAGCCGTCGCGCATCAGATAGCGGGCGCGGCCATCCCGCGCAAAGGCCTCCGGCTTGCCGCGGAAGATGTTACGTCGGATCTGGTCGTGCAGCAGGATCAGGGCGAGGCGGCCGCGGGCGTATTTTTCCCACCCGTCGAGCTTGCCGGCCTCTGCCTCGCGGACCAGGTCTTCCATCCGCTCCCTGATGGCCTGGTCCCGCTCCGCGTCCTTCCCGAACCAGAAATCCTGCCGCTTGGCGAGAGCCTCCGGATCCATGGGGGCATCGCCGAACCAGTAGCGGAGCAGGTCGTTGATCCTGGCGTCGTCTGCGGTCATGGAGCTGCGCGTCCCGCGATTCGTCGTGAAGATGCCAATACCCGAATATAGCCGAACGAGGGGCAGCGACGCGTCCTGACCCGGCGGCCGTCCGGGCCCGTCCCGGTAGCCGGGAGATTGCCGTCTATACTCGATTGACCGGTCAACCCGGAGGTCCCGAACGTGACGGGGCAACCCTTATTCAGCATCGGTCAGCTCGTGGTCCATCGGCGATTCAACTATCGCGGTGTGGTCGTGGATGTGGATGCGTCGTTCAGGCAGTCCGACGCCTGGTACGAGGCTGTGGCCCTGGCGCGCCCGCCGAAGGACCAGCCGTGGTATCGGCTGCTGGTGGACAACGCCGCCCATGAAACCTACGTGGCCCAGGTCAATCTGGAGGCCGACGCGTCCGGGGACCGGATCATGCACCCGCTGGTCTGGCACTATTTCGAGGGATTCCGAAACGGCTCCTACGTGGTGTCTTCGTTGAGGAGCAACTAGCGTCGCGCGGGCCGGGCGCCTCGCTAGTCAGGCAGGATCACCACCTTGTCGTCCGGATCCGGTGTGAACATGTCGGTCTCGACGGGACCGGCAAAGCCACAAACCGCGCGCACGATGCAGGATTTCGGCCGGTAGGTCTTGCGCAGGCTGCCAATCGGGAGAAAGACCACCCGGAGCTTCCCGTAACGCGTTTCGCTGTCGGAGAAATTCACGAAGTCGGCGGCGACTTCCTGGTCCACGTCGGTCCCGGATCGCGTCAGCCGGGCGATTCCGGTCGCCGGCAGCGGGCATTGTCCGGATTCAAGGTCACAGCGGCCCCGGCCCCAGCCGTCCGTCCGCCGGCCGTAATCCTTGTCCACAATGAAGGCTTCCACCTTCACGACCTGGGCCTTCGGCGGCAGGATAACGCCGATTCGGGTGACGCCGACTTCGTGAGCCGGCGGGATTTCCGCCCGAAAAAGCCGGGCTTTGTAAACGGGCCCGCTCTGTGTGCTGCCGGGCCCGCCGGCCGATACCGGGGCCGCCTGGAGCACCAACACGGCGAGCATGCCGGCGGATAAGGCCTTGAGTCGGCAGATGATCACTGTCTCCGAAGCGTCCGCGCCCGAATCCGGGCCCCCGTAGAGTGTAAGAGGATTTGACCTGCCAGCGACGCTTTAGTTTTATAGGGGGTCGCGGCGGCCCGCAGGGCGGGTGGTCGCTTCCGACAACAGCGGTACGCGACGCGGCATCCCTCGAGGCGCCGCGCGACGGACCCGGCCCAGCGGAGGAGACAGCAGGGCCGGCATGGCGCCGGCAGGAGTTGCTATGCGCGTACCGCCTCAAAATGGTCTCTACCAGCCCGCCTTCGAAAAGGACAGCTGCGGCTTCGGATTGATTGCGAGCCTGCGTGGCGAGGCCAGCCATCATGTCGTCGCCACGGCCATGACTGCTCTGACCCGGCTGACCCATCGGGGAGCGGTAGCCGCCGACGGAAAGACGGGCGACGGGTGCGGACTCCTGATGGCGCTGCCGGAAGCCTTTCTCAGGGAAGTGGCGGGCGCTCCGCTCGGCCTGACCTTCGGCGTGGGCCAGGTGCTCCTTCCCCGCGAGGCGGCGGCCGCCGCTCGCTGCCGCGTCGAGCTGGAGCGGCAGATCGCCGCTGCCGGTCTGACCTGTGTCACCTGGCGGGTGGTGCCTGTAGACCCGGAAGTCTGCGGAGAAGAGGCGCTGGCTTCCCTGCCCAGTATCGAACAGGTCTTTGTCGAGCCTGGCGAAGACATGGACCCGGCCACCTTCGAACGGCGTCTCCTGGTGGCGCGGCGGCGCACGGAAATCGCGCTGCGCGGAGAGGAGAGGGCGTTCTACGTTGCCAGCCTGTCCTGCAGGACCCTGTCCTACAAGGCCATGGTCATGCCGGTGCACCTGTCCCGCTTTTACCCGGACCTGGCAGATACCCGCCTGACTTCGCGTATCTGTATGTTCCATCAGCGGTTTTCTACCAATACCTGGCCCGAATGGCGGCTCGCCCAGCCGTTCAGATATCTGGCTCACAACGGCGAGATCAACACGATTCGGGGCAACCGCAACTGGGCGGAGGCCCGTGGGCCGATACTCAGGAGCGAATGGCTCCCGGAACTCGGGGAACTTACACCGCTGGTCTCCATGAACGGCTCGGATTCCAGCAGTCTCGACAACATGCTGGAGGTGCTGGTGGCGGGGGGAATGGAGCTGACCAAGGCGATTCGGCTCCTCATTCCGCCGGCCTGGCAGACCGTGGATGACATCGATTCCCATGCCCGCGCGTTCTACGAGTACTACGGCATGCATATGGAGCCGTGGGACGGCCCAGCGGGCATAGTGTTTACGGATGGCCGCCAGGCGGGCTGTGTGCTGGACCGCAACGGCCTGCGGCCGGCGCGCTACGTCATTACGGACGACGAGCACATCACGATCGCCTCGGAGATCGGCGTCTGGGACTACGCGCCGGCAAACGTCGTGGCGAAGGGCCGCCTCGGCCCCGGGCAGATGCTGGTCGTGGATACCGCCACCGGGGAGATTCTCGGAACGGGAGATATCGAGGACCGGCTCAAGACCCGCCATCCGTACAAGGAATGGCTGCGGCGCGGTGTCCAGTACCTGGAGTCGGAGCTCATCGATCCGCAGCTGCTGGCAGAGCCGATGGAGCGCTCGAAGCTGCGTTCCTACGAGAAGATGTTCAATGTCAGCCGGGAGGAGCGCGACGAGGTGCTCCGGCCGCTGGCGGAGGCGGAAGCCGAGGCCGTGGGGTCGATGGGCGACGATACGCCGCTGCCGGTCTTGTCCCGGCGGGTCCGCTCCCTGTTCGACTACTTCCGCCAGCAATTTGCGCAGGTAACCAATCCGCCCATCGACCCGCTTCGCGAACGGGTGGTGATGTCGCTGGAGACTCAGATCGGACCGGAGCGCAACGTGCTGGAGCCAGAGCCCGGGCACGCCGAGCGCATCGTCATGAATTCGCCGGTACTCTCGCAGCGGAAGTTCCGGCAGATCCTAGCGATCCAGGGGCGCAGCGGCGGTTTCTGTGTCGTGGATCTGAACCGGCCGGAAACCGTCGGCTTGCCGGCCGCGCTGGACCAGATTTGCGCCGAGGTCGAGGCGGCGGCACGCGCTGGCTGCCTGGTGATCGTGTTGTCCGACCGGGAGATGCGCAAGGGCCACGTGCCGGTCCATGCCCTTCTGGCGACCGGCGCGGTTCATCATCATCTGGTCCGCACGGGGCTACGCTGCGCGTGCAACCTGATCCTCGAGACCGGGGTGGCCCGGGATCCCCATCAGTTCGCCTGTCTGATCGGCTACGGGGCCACAGCAATCTACCCCTATCTGGCCTACGAGGTCCTGCACGACATG
This sequence comes from Gammaproteobacteria bacterium, assembly GCA_029287575.1. Classification (GTDB taxonomy): domain Bacteria; phylum Pseudomonadota; class Gammaproteobacteria; order Steroidobacterales; family XN24; genus JARFQW01. The sequence goes on from JARFQW010000027.1 coordinate 14,289, forward strand.
ACCCGGACCGGCGAACTGCGGGTTGACCGCAATCGGGGCCGGCAGCTGGGCCGGGGCTACCGCCGGGGCATCCGCAAGGGTCTTTTCAAGATCATGTCGAAGATGGGTATCAGCACCATCGCAAGCTACCGGGGCGCGCAGCTGTTCGAGATCGTCGGCCTGAATGACGAGGTCGTGGAGCGCTGTTTCGTGGGGACCATCAGCCGGATCCAGGGGGCCAATTTCGCCGACCTCCATTCCGATCAGCTCGTACTGGCCCAGCGAGCCCGGAGTCAGCGGGCCGAAGTGGAGCAGGGCGGTCTGTTGAAATATGCCCATGGCGGTGAATACCACGCCTACAACCCGGACGTGATCGCGTCGCTGCAGGCGGCCGTCCAGACCGGCGACTACAGCCTCTATGAGCAATATGCCCGGCTCGTAAACGACCGTGCGCCGGCGGTACTGCGGGACCTTCTGGATCTGACACCCGCCGGCGATCCGGTGCCGCTCGAGGAGGTCGAGCCCCCGGAGGCAATTCTGCGGCGATTCGATTCGGCGGGAATGTCTCTCGGAGCCCTGTCGCCGGAGGCCCATGAAGCCCTCGCGGTCGCCATGAACCGCCTCGGCGCGCGCTCGAACTCCGGCGAGGGCGGTGAGGACCCGGCCCGCTACGGCACCGAGCGGATGTCGAAGATCAAGCAGGTGGCGTCGGGGCGCTTCGGCGTTACAGCCGAGTATCTCGTCAACGCCGAGGTCCTGCAGATCAAGATTGCCCAGGGGGCAAAGCCCGGAGAGGGCGGCCAGCTGCCGGGCCACAAGGTCAACGAAATGATCGCGCGGCTGCGCTATGCGCGTCCGGGGGTCGGACTGATCTCGCCGCCGCCGCATCATGACATCTATTCCATCGAGGACCTGGCGCAGCTGATTTTCGATCTCAAGCAGGTCAATCCGTCGGCGCTCGTGTCCGTAAAGCTGGTGTCCGAACCGGGCGTGGGAACGGTCGCCGCGGGCGTTGCCAAGGCCTATGCGGATCTGATCACCATTTCCGGTTATGACGGAGGCACGGGAGCCAGTCCGCTGACCAGCGTCAAATATGCCGGCAGCCCCTGGGAGATGGGCCTGGCGGAGACCCATCAGGTGCTCCGCGCCAACGGCCTGAGAAGCAAGATCCGGCTGCAAACCGACGGTGGCCTGAAGACCGGGCTCGACGTGCTGAAAGCCGCTGCCCTGGGCGCGGAGAGTTTCGGCTTCGGTACGGCGCCGATGGTTGCGCTGGGCTGCAAGTACCTGAGAATCTGCCATCTCAACAACTGCGCCACGGGCGTGGCGACGCAGAACAACGTGCTGCGCAGGCGCCATTTCATCGGTCTGCCCGAAATGGTGATGAACTACTTCCAGTTCGTGGCCAGGGAGGTCCGGGAGCGACTGGCCGCGCTGGGTCTGCGAAGTCTCGATGAGCTGATCGGCCAGAATGAGCGCCTGGCCGTGAAGGACGGGACGACGCCGCGTCAGGAGCGCCTGGACCTCGGCCCGATCATTGCCGACGGGGGGCTGGATGCCGGCCTGCCGCGTTTCTGCACGGAGCCGAGTAATCCGCCGTTTGACCGGGGCGAACTGGCCGAAAAAATGGTTGAGGACACCCGGGCCTGCATCGATGAGAAGCGGGGCGGAACGTTCCACTACCGGGTCAGCAACTACCACCGGTCGGTGGGTGCAAGGCTTTCGGGGGAAATCGCGCGCCGCTGGGGCAACCACGTGATGGAGGAGAACCCGGTTGTGCTGCGTCTGCAGGGCTCCGCTGGCCAGAGCTTCGGGGTCTGGAACGTGGGCGGGCTGCACATGAACCTGGAGGGCGATGCCAACGATTACGTGGGCAAGGGCATGGCCGGCGGCAAGCTGGTGGTCTACCCGCCCACGGGCAGTTGCTTCGTCGCCCGGGACACATCGATCATCGGCAACACCTGCCTGTACGGCGCAACCGGCGGCTGGCTCTATGCGGCCGGTCGCGCGGGCGAGCGATTCGCGGTCCGCAACTCCGGCGCCTCGGCGGTCGTGGAGGGGGTCGGTGATCACGGCTGCGAATACATGACCGGCGGCGTAGTGGCCGTTCTGGGACGCACGGGCATGAATTTCGGCGCCGGGCTGACCGGCGGCTTCGCCTATGTGCTGGATCTGGAACGGGACTTCGTGGACCGGTACAACCACGAACTGATCGACATACACAGGATTACCCCGGAAAGCATGGAAGCCAATCTTCATCACCTGCGAAGCCTGGTCGCCGCTCACGTGCGGGAATCGGGCAGCGCCTGGGGCCGGCAGATTCTGGACGACTTCCGCGAGTACCTGCCCAAGTTCTGGCTGGTCAAGCCGAAGGCCGCGGATCTGGAAACTCTGATCGACTCACTCCGGCAGGCTGCCTGACATGGCCGAACGTCCCCTGCAGTTCATGGAAATTGCCCGCGAGGATCCGGACAAGACGCCGGCCGAGGCCCGCATCCATCACTTCGACGAAATCTACGGCCAGTACGGTCCGGAGCAGGCCGCCGACCAGGCCGGCCGATGCCTGGGCTGCGGCAACCCTTACTGCGAGTGGAAGTGCCCGGTGCACAACTACATTCCGAACTGGCTGAAACTCGTGGAGGATGGCAACCTGTTCGAGGCCGCGGAACTGTCTCACCGGACCAACTCCCTGCCTGAGATCTGTGGCCGCGTCTGTCCCCAGGATCGGCTTTGCGAGGGCGCCTGTACGCTGAACGACGGCTTCGGCGCGGTCAGCATCGGCAGCATAGAAAAATACATCACCGACGAGGCCATCAAGCTCGGCTGGCGGCCGGACCTGTCCCACGTGCAGGACACGGGCAAGGAAGTTGCGGTTATCGGCGCGGGTCCCGCCGGCCTGGCGGCTGCCGACGTCCTGGTTCGGAACGGCGTCCGGCCGGTCGTCTTCGATCGCTATGACGAGGTTGGCGGCCTGCTGACCTTCGGTATCCCGCCCTTCAAGCTGGAAAAGCAGGTGGTCCAGCGCAGGCGGGCCCTCATGGAGGAAATGGGCGTGGAGTTCGTGCTCGGCACCGAGGTCGGCCGCGACATCTCCGTAGACCAGCTCGAGCAGCAGTACGACGCAGTGTTTCTGGGCCTGGGAGCCTACCGGTCCGTGCGCGGCGGCATGCCCGGCGAGGACCTTGCCGGGGTGATCGAGGCGCTGCCGTTTCTCATATCGAACATCCGCCGGGAGATGGGCATCCTCGCCGCCGACGAGCCCTTCGTCTCCATGGCGGGGAAGAACGTCGTAGTGCTCGGCGGCGGCGACACCGGCATGGACTGCAACCGGACCTCGATTCGCCAGGGTGCGGCGAGTGTCACCTGCGCTTACCGCAGAGACGAGGAGAACATGCCGGGCTCCCGGCGGGAGGTCCGTAATTCCCGCGAGGAGGGCGTGCGTTTCCTCTTCAATCGACAGCCCGTGGAAATCATCGGGTCCGGTGCGGTGGAGGGGGTCAAGGTCGTGCGCACCCAGCTTGGCGATCCCGGTCCCGGCGGCCGGCGCCGGCCGGAGCCCGTCCCGGGCACGGAGGAAGTTCTGCCCGCGGACGCTGTGATCGTGGCTTTCGGCTTCCGCCCCAGTCCCCCGGAATGGATGAACGCGCTCGGCGTGGGTCTCGAGACCGACGGCCGGGTGCAGGTCGCGCGCGCCGGACCCTATCCCTTCCAGACCGCCAATCCGGCGGTGTTCGCCGGTGGCGACATGGTGCGAGGCTCGGACCTCGTCGTCACGGCGGTTTTCGAGGGCCGGGAGGCGGCGCGCGGCATCCTCCAGTGGCTCGGCGTCTAGGTATGAGCGTCGGACCGGGCGGCCGGTCCACGACTGCGCAGATACGGGCTGTGTTTGCGGCGGTGCTGTGGCTGATGATCTCGGGCGCCGGCGCGCAGGCAGCGGTACCCCGTCCCGATGTCGATGCGGCCGTCTCGGCCATCCAAGCGCGACTGATCGCCTGGCGTCGGGATATTCATGCGAACCCGGAACTCGGCAACCGGGAGACCCGAACGGCTGACCTGGTGGCCCGCCATCTGACAGGCCTTGGTCTGGAGGTGCGTGCCGGCATCGCGCACACCGGTGTGATCGGCGTACTTCAGGGCGGACAGCCGGGTCCGGTGGTGGCCCTTAGGGCCGACATGGACGCGTTGCCGGTGACCGAGGCTACCGGTCTTCCGTTCGCATCGACGGTCCGCGCCATCTACAACGGCCAGGAAACCGGCGTCATGCACGCGTGTGGCCATGATGCTCACGTGGCGATCCTGATGGCCGCGGCCGAAGTGCTCACCGGCCTGAAGGAGCAGATCGCCGGTACCGTGCTGTTCGTGTTTCAGCCCGCGGAGGAGGGACCACCTCCGGGCGAGCGCGGGGGCGCGGAACTCATGCTCGAAGAGGGCGCGTTTCGCCCGCTGCGGCCGGAGGCGATTTTCGGGCTGCACGTCACTTCCAGTCAGGCCACCGGCACCCTGGCCTACCGGTCAGGCCCGGCCATGGCCAGCGCGGATCGATTCGAGATCGTGGTGCGGGGCCGGCAGACCCACGGCTCCCGTCCCTGGTCGGGCGTGGACCCCGTGACGGTGGCGTCTCAGATCGTCCTGGCCCTGCAGACAATCTCCAGCCGCCAGGTGGACGTGACCCGGGCGCCGTCCGTCATCAGCGTCGGCAGCATTCACGGCGGCATTCGCAACAACATCATTCCCGAGAGCGTCGAGCTCATCGGGACCATTCGGACGTTTAGCGAACCCATGCGCCGGGATATCCACCGGCGCATCGAGCAGACCGCCAGGAGCATCGCCGCCAGCGCCGGGGCCGAGGCGGAAATCGAGATCGGACAAGGCGTACCGGTCACGGTCAACGATCCAGAGCTGACCCGGCGCATGCTGCCGACGCTCGAAGCGGTGCCCGGGGTCTCCCGGCTGCTGGAGTCCACGCTGGTGACGGGCGCGGAGGATTTCTCGTTCTTCGCGAACGAAGTGCCCGGTCTGTATGTCTTCTTGGGCGTGACGCCCTACGGTCAGAATCCCGCGACGGCGCCGGCAAACCACTCGCCGGGCTTTTTTGTCGATGAATCGGCGCTGCCTATCGGGGTGAAGACCATGAGCTATCTGGCCCTGGATTTCCTGGCCTCCGGTGGGACGGCCGTGGGCCGGTAGCGGCCGGCCTCCGGATCCCGGCGCGGATCGGCTGCGCTAGGAGGCTTCGCGCGCCGGGTCGACGGCCCGCTCCGGAGCGATGCGCCAGTTCCGGTCCGCGGGCGCGGCTTCGAAGCGGAATCCTTCGACAAACGCCTCGCCTTCCTCCTCCGGCGAGTCCGCTGCAAGGTTCGCCGGACGGCGTTCTGCGTGCTGCACATCGAAGTACCGTCCGGGGGCATCGGGATGCCGGCAGGCCAGCCCGGCGACAACGAGCAGACTGCTTGCACCCCCGCTGCGGTCCTCGGCCTGCGTGCGGTATGCCAGGCAGGCTTTCTGGTGGCCCTCGGCCCGGGTCACCGAGACCGAGCGCACCACGAATCGTTCGGGGTCGGGGCTGGCACTCTTGTTCGTCCGGACCCAGGTCTCGAAGTCCTTCGGTGCGTCCAGCCCCTCAGGTACGGGGCCGGTCAGCACGGCCACGCTGAACGAGTGGGCGGGATCCCGCTGTCGCCGCATCCACACCAGCGAACGGCTGTCACTGCGCACGCGGACCCAGTCCGGCCCCGGAGGCGCGAGCACGGAGAAACCGGGATACGCGCTCCGCCGCGGCGGTTCGTCCGCCGCAGCACCCTGGCTGGCCATCGCCAGGCCCAGGGCGACCGACACAGCGACGGCAATCGCCCGTGCACAACGCCGGTCAGCGGGCCACCTAGCCCTCACTGCCGCCTGGCCCGGCGAGGGCTGAAATCCTTGCCTCGGGGAAGCGCATGCGAAACGCCGGTATCCAGGTCGCCGCGATCACGTTCGAGGCATCCAGGGCGCCGAAGTCCGCGCCCGATAGCGACAGCTCGTGCACGCGGGCATAGCGCGCCTTTCCCGAGGCCGTCGGCGCCAGGGTGTAGCGTCTGCCCGCGTAGTCCTGGGTCAGCGTGCGCATGCCTGATCCGAGAAGCCAGCCCGGGAAGGGCAGGGTCGGGCCCTTCCTGCTGATGTCGAGCGAGGCGAGCAGGCGGCCATCCACCCGCAGCTGGATCCGCTCCCGCCCGGCGCCCTGCGCCTGCCGCTCGAAATCGGCCCGGTCCTTCGGGATGCCCCAGTTTCGACGGCCGTTGACGACGCTTTCCCACGTGCTGACGAAAATGCGCCCGATGCTCCACGCGCGGGTCCCGCCAAAGAGAAAGCGGCCGGGAATGTACAGCAACTCCCGATAGGGTCCGACCGGGGACTCCGCGTAGTCCACGAACATGACAATGGCCGGCCCGCCGGCGAACTCCGCGTCGGTAGCCGTGGGCAGCGTGGGGGAAGCTGCCGTCTGGCGCAGCAGGATGATGCACCCCTCGCCGTGCAGATCCCACGGCGGCGGAGCCTCAGCAACCTCCGGCAACGCGGCGTCGGGGACGCGCACGCCGCCGGGCTTCGCGGATTCGCTTTTTGGGTCCGGAATGCGTGTCACTTGGCCGCCGGCGCTACTTCGGTCAGCCGTCCCGTACCCACGTCGAACAGATAGCCGGACACCGAGATGTGGCCTCCGACCAGGGGGTGCTCGCGAATTCTCTCGACGTCTTCGACCACGCTGCCGTCGGGATCGGAAATCGTGTGCCACTTCATGAAGCGGCCCTCCCCGGACCCCCGGCCCTCCTGCACATTGCGCCATCCGCTTTCGCCGAGTTCGGCGGTTTCCAGGCTGGTCGCCAGCAGCTCGCCCATGATTTCGTCGGTCACCGTCTCCATGCCGCAGTTGGTGTGGTGAACCACGAACCACTCGACGGTCCCCAGCAGCTTGTGGGAGATGATCAACGACCGGATAGCGTCGTCCGTCGCCCGACCGCCGGCGTTGCGGATCACGTGGGCGTAACCTTCGGCAAGGCCGGCGAAGCGCGCGGGATCGATACGCGCGTCCATGCAGGTCAGTACCGCGAACTGGCGCGCAGGCGACATGGCCAGCTAGCTCTTCCCGGCGAACTTGCCGGCATCGGCATCGTTGGCCGAACGAATCTCCTCGCGGGTCGAACTCATTCGAACACTCCTCGCGGACGAAAACGGCAAAGCCGCCGCGATCCGGCGGCGGCAACCTCCACGCCCAATGTAACGCAGTCCGCCACCGGCCACGCGGAGCAGGGGTCGAAGACGGTCAGGACAGATTGCGCCCCGCCAGCACGTAGAGCGGCCAGCGGATCACGTGAGCGCGGCCCGGATCGCCCCAGGCATCGGCGAGTTCGTCCTGAACAAGAAGCACCGGATCCTTGGAAAACGCCGCCTTGTATTTCGCGACCGCCGACCATGTTTCCAGATACCCGGTCAGCCGCGCGAGACCCCACTCGGCTTCCATTTCAAAGGGGGGCGGCGCCATACGCGCGTACGGGAAGGGCAGCTCGGCGTAGCACTCGTCTACGTGGCGGCGCTCAGGCGGCCAGTAGGATCCCAGTATGTCCGTGTACAGCCGGCGGATGACCGGGTTCAAATGGGGACCGGCATCCATCAGCCCGTACGACCAGGCGGCGATCACGGCACCGGGCCGCGCGACTCGGCGAACTTCCGCATGGAACCCTTCCCCGTCGAGCCAGTGTAAGGACTGGGCAACGGTCACGGCGTCCACGCTGTTTTCCTCCAGCCCGCTCTCCTCGGCCCTGGCCACCGAATAGTGCACGCCCGGGTCCGCGATGCCCTTGCCGATCTGGGCCTCGCTGGCGTCGGTCGCATAGACGGTGTCGAAATGGCGGGCCAGCGCCACCGCAGCCTGGCCGCTGCCCGTCGCGCAGTCCCAGACCGCGCCCGTGGCGGGGGCCTGGCTGGCCAGCCAGGCGAACAAGGGATCGGGATACCCCGGCCGGTAGCGCCGGTAGTCCTGGGCCTGACCCGAAAAATAATCTGCGAAGCCGCCGGCCGGTGCTGGTGCCGCGGAACCCGAACGTGTTGACATGCCGTCTCCTGGAAGGTGAAGGGCTTTTTGAGAATCTTGCCTGAATTCTAGTTCAAGCCGCGAGGCCAGGGCCCTTGCCGTCACCCACGCGACGGCGCCGGAGGCGGCAATTCCCGTGCCGCCAGGATCGAGGCAATGACCACGAGGGCGGCCTCGAAGGCCATCGCGATGAGGATAGCCCGGCCGGGTATCCCGTCGATCACCAGCGAGACCAGTCTGCCCGCGACATAGCCGCCGTTGAGCAGCGCGACCAGCCCCAGGCCCGGACGCCGCCACGCGGCAGCCGCAGCCGCGAAAAACAGGAAACAACCGACCGCGATATTGAGACCGCCGTAACTCCCGCGCAGGTCACTCATCGCGTTGACGTGGTCCAGCTCGATCGAAAGATAGGCGAGCCCCGAATGGGGAGACGCCAGCACCCACAAACCGAAGGCCGCGTAGACCAGCGCACAGAAAACCAGGAAAGCGCGACTCATTTTTTCCTCCGGATGGCCGTGCTGACGTGTTCGGCGACGGCCCGAGCGAGGTTTCCGGCGTTCGCCCGCCGCGGGGCCGGACCGTGGCAGATCACGCCGACGGACGCTTGCCGCGCCGCATGGGCCTGAATCCGGGCCGGGCGGCCACCCGTTCCAGCCAGGATCGCACCGCCGGAAAACCGTCCAGCGAGAACCCGCCCTCGCCCGCCACGTGGGTATACGCGAACAGGGCGATGTCGGCGAGGCTGATGGAGGAGGCGCCGAACCATGAACAACCGCCGAGGTGTTCCTCCATGCGCGTGAGCGCGCTTAAGCCCGGCTCACGCCGGCGGATAATGTCTTCGCTCGCTGCCGTGGCGCCTCCGAACAGCAGGCCGAACCGGGACGTGGCAATCCAGACCTCGTGACTGTTCTGTTCCCAGAACATCCAGCCCAGCACCGCCGCCTGTTCCGCCGGGTCCTCGGGCCAGAGTTCGCTGTCGCGTCCGAGGAAAAACAGGATGGCGTTGGACTCCGGCAGATAGGCGCCGGGGGCATATTCCAGCACCGGCACCCGCCCGGCCGGATTCTTCTGGAGGAACTCCGCGCCGCGGGTCTCTCCGTTCAGCGCATCTACTTCAATCCATTCGTAGGGCCTGCCGAGCAGGTCCATCAGGAGGCAGGGCTTGTAGCAGTTGCCGGAGTCCGGCATGGCATGAATCCTCGGAACGAACGCGCTGGACATCTGTTGGGCTCCCGGCTTGCCGCGCCTACGGGCTTTCGACACGAATCATGCTCGCCTGCATCGACGCCAGGATTCGGCCCTCGGCATCGTTCTCTCGGAGCTCTCCCTGGCAGACAGTCACCCGCCGGCCGGCCTTGAGGACCCGGCCCTCGGCCAGGTACCGGTCGGCGCGGGCTGGCCGGAGCATGTTGATCTTGAACTCGATGCTCAACACGCCTGACCCAGCCGGCATCACGCTGCCCGCCGCGCAGCCCAGCGCCGTGTCCACGATGGTGGCAATGATGCCCGCGTGCAGAAAGCCGTCTTGCTGGGTGAAGGCGTTGTCATGGGGCATGGCCACGCGTACCCGACCGGGCTCGAAGTGGACAATGGATGCGCCCAGCGTGGCCATGACTGCCTGGCGGGCAAATATCTCCCGGCTGCGTTGTTCGGCTTCGGACAGGGAATCAGTCACGGTCGGGATCCTCACAGAGCGGCAGGTCGATGGAGAAACAAACGCCGTCGGGCGTGTTGCTGGCCATGATATCGCCCCCGTGATGACGGGCGATGGTTCGCGCGATGTAGAGCCCCAGACCCAGGTGGGTGGTGCCGCCCCCGTCGGCCGGGCGATCGCTGGCCATGCGCTCGAACAATCGCTCCTTGAGCCGGTCCGGGATCGGCTCGCCCGGATTGCTGACGCTGAGCCGCGCCTGCTTCCCGGCGCGTTCGAGCCCCAGGACGATGACTTCGCCGGGGGCGGTAAAGTCCACGGCGTTGTCCACCAGCTTGTCCACCATCTGGGCGAGCAGGTCCGGCGATCCGGTCACCATCGCCTCGCGATCGTCGGTCACGGCCGCCGCAAAGCGATGACCCGGGTGCGCTCCCGAATAGGCTGTGGCGAGTTCGGTGATCAGCCTGGCCAGGTTGACGGACTGGTTCTCGCGCACCGACAGGGCTTCCTCGATCCGGGTCGCTGCACCGAGGGCCTGCACGAGGGCGGCGAGTCGATCCGCCCCCTGGCGGGCCCGCGCCACATACCCGGCGGCGTCTTCGGGCGACGCACCGGCCTCGAGATTGTCCAGGGATGAGCGTACCACCGCGATGGGCGTCCGCAGTTCGTGGGTGAGCTTCTGGCCGAGGGTCTCCAGGTATCGGTTGTGTTCGCCGACACGGGCGATCAGCGCCTCGAAGCGCCGGGCGAGGTCACCGAGCTCGTCCCGGTCCCCGGTCCCCGGAAGCGTTTCCGGCAGCACGCCGCCACCGGTGTCGCCGCCCCGGGTTGCTGCTGCCAGCCGCCGGATTCGCAACGACAGCCACAGGGCGAACCCGAGCAGGACCGCACCCGCGGCGAGGCTGGCCCCGAGCGTGAGTCCGAGCAGGCGGCTCAGTGCCTGGTCTCGGAGCGTCAGAATCGCCCGGGTGTCCTGTTCCGCGACGACGGCTCCCACGATCTGCCCGTCGCTGGAGACCGGGACCGCAACGGACAGCAGGGCCCGGCCTTCCACATCGGACCCGTACCAGGCCTGACCGGGTTCTCCGGCCAGGGCGGATTCGACTTCGGGTCCGGTGAGGCGGCCGGGTTCCCGGACCGGGCGCGGCGCGCTGGGCGGGCCGTCACCCACCGCGACCCGGTAAATCCATCCGACCAGGCCGCCCGGCGGCGTGTCGCGGACGGCATCGTTCCCGGTCGAGGGTGTGGACGCGAGGCGCCAGCCCGTCGAGTTGACCACGCTCAGGCGTGCGCCGGCCTGCGCCAGGCCGGCCAGCTCCTCGGCCAGGGCGGGCCGGGGATGGACCAGGCGCCCCGGAAGACCCTCGTAGGTCGCCGCCTGTTTCCCGTCGTTGCGGATGACGCGAAATCCCAGCCGGTCCCGGGTTGCGGTCAGGGGCAGGCGAAGCTCGACCTGAAAACCGCGGGTCGTATCTGTCCAGGCCCCGGTGATCCGCAGGGGCCTGGTCAGCCGGAACGGCCCCGGGGCGGCCACGGCAATAACGGCTTCGTCCCAGCCGGCGGCAACCATCAGGCGGTCACCCGCTATTCCCGGTTCGGCGTGCTGGACCGCCGGTGCGTCGACCTCGATGAACAGGTAGACGAAGTTTCCGTGCAAGCCGGCGGCGTGGCGAATGGCCCGTCTGTCATCGAGCGGGATGAGGGCGCCGGGCGGCAGGCCCCAGTCGTCACCGAAGCCGTCCAGCGTGGGTGGATTTTCGAGGCGGTAAGCGTACAGGTCATGAGCCGTTGCCGGGCGGGGTATCTCGGCCACCGCAGGCAGGCGTGCCTCCAGGACGCTGGCCGTCATGCCGGCAGTGGCCATGAGAGACCGGACCTGCCCCTGACGGAGCGCGGTCTCCACTTCCTGAAGGTACTGGCATCCCGCCCAGGGCAGGACCAGAAAGACGAGACTGACCAGCAGCAGTCGGCCCGGAAGCTTCATGCGCCGGCGTCGTGTTCCACCCAGCGGTAGCCCATGCCGTAGACGGTGCCGATGGCATCGAAGGACGGATCGGCCGCCTGGAACTTCCGGCGTATGCGCTTGATCTGGGACGTGATGCTAGCGTCGTCGAGAACGACGCTGGCGGCGTCCATGAGCTGCTGCCGGTTCTTGACGTGGCCCGGGTGGCGGGCCAGGGCATGCACGATCCAGAACTCGGTCAGGCTCAGTCCGGCGTCCGCGCCGTTCCACCTTGCGGTCAGGCGCTCCATGTCCAGCTCCAGGGCCCCGCGACGCAGAATCTGTTCCGCGGACGCCGGCTGGCTCAGTGCCTCCAGGCGGCGGAACAGGGCGGCCACCCGCGCGGTGAGGTGCGGCAGGCTGATGTCCTTGGTCAGATAGTCGTCCGCCCCGAGTCTCAGCCCCGAGACGGCATCCAGGTCGCTGTCCCGGGCGGTGAGAAAAATGATGGGCAGGGTGGCGGACCGCGCCCTGAGTTCGCGGCACAGGTCGAAACCCCCTTCCGCTTCCCGGCCCAGCCCGATGTCGATCAGGACGAGGTCGGGAAGACGGGCCTCGAAGGCGTCGAGGGCTTCAAGGCGGTCTGCATACCCGCTGACCCGGTAGCCCTGGCGTTCCAGCGCTGCGGTGTAGTTGGCCCGTATGGCGGGTTCGTCCTCGACTACGGCGATCGTCAGGGTCACGGCGTTCTCGGTTTCGATGGCCAGGGGTCATTCTAGCGATCCGGCCGCCGCCGGAGGGTGGCCGCCAGAATTGATCATGATTCGCCCCGAAGGCGCCCGGGCTGGTCATCCCGTCGGCCCCGCCGCGGGTTGTCATGAGTTCCGTACTCTCACATACGGAGCCTTGCCATGACCGAATCCGCTGCTCCCGCAGACACGCCCCGCCCGCAACGCGGCTTCCGGTCGCCGCCCGGCGCACCTGAAAGGCTCCGGGCGCAGACCCCGCCATTGGACGTGCGCCTCTCACGAGCCCGCATGGTGCTGCTGAGGCGGGGCGACAACCGTTTCGGGTGGCTGGCCTTGAGTGTCGCCGTGTCCGTCGGATTGCTTGCTGTCGCAGGCATGCCGGCTGACGCCCGGGCAGACGCCGTGGTGCTGCTCGTGCCCCGCATAGCCGCTCAATTGCCGGCCCGGCTGGAATCAGGTCCCGACGGCCCGGTGGTTTCCACCGGCCACGCCGGACTGGCCGACATCGTGGAAAACGAGCTGGTGTGTTTGCAGCAGGACGGTCGGCCCCTGGCCTGGTACCGGGTGTTGCGCACCGGTGACGGAACCCGCCATCGTCCCGGCGCGCTGGCCATCCGCCGCGACGATGCGTCACCGGCCGGCCTGTCCGCGACCGCCTTGCCGGTGCCGGATCCATCGGGCTCGGGCGGCTGACAGCGCTGCCCGGCTGCTGGCGAGTCGGCGGTGCCGTCCAGGAGCAACGGCCCTACCGGCGGAGCGCAGAGCGCCAAATGACCGCCGATGTCCGGTCAGCCTTCCACGAGTCGGGCGACGATGAATCCGAGGTAGGTCCCGAGCCCCGTGCCCAGGCTGCCCACGAGGATCGCGGGGAGGAACAGGTCGCCCCGTCCGAGGCTCTTTGCCAGCGCCAGCGCAGACGTGCCGCCGCCGATATTGGCCTGGGACGCCACGGCCATGAGGTCCCAGTCATGGCGCAGGAGAGACCCCGCGCCAAACAGCACCGCCCCGTGCACAGCCATGAGGATCGCCACGAAGGCGAACAGCACGAGGCCGAGCTGGCCAAGGTCCGCCAGCGCCGATACGTCGGCATGGGCCCCGATCACGGCAAGGAACAGATACACGGCCAGCATGCCCAGGACGCGACTGCCCGTGAGCCGCCCGAGGGCCGGAATCTGTGCGAGCAGGAGCGCACCCGTGGTCAGGATGAGAAGGGAAGGCACCTCGACGCCGAGGGCGGAGAGTTCCGCGGCCGCCAGGTTGGACAGCCAGGTGACCACGAGTCCCAGTGCCAGCAGCAGGGCGAGGTCCATGGGCGAGACAGTCTCGGTGTCTTCGTGGTGGCGCAGAGCTTCCCGTTCGTCGGCAAACTGCTCCATGACGACTTTCCGCCTCGGCAGCACGCCGTGCAGAATTTTCGGCAGAATCAGCGTGGCGATCATCCAGACCGAGGTCATCAGGTTGTCCACCGCCACGGCCCCGGCGTACAGGCCGCCTTCCTCGACGATGCCGTAGTGCAGAGCCAGCGTATTGAAGTTCAGGCTGCCGCCGGTATAGGTGGCGGCAAACATGCCGCCCAGGGGAGCCGCCAGCCCGCCCACCAGCGTTTCCAGCCCCGTCACGTTCAGCGCGATCAGCACGCCGAGCAGGGTTCCGGCAGATCCCAGGAGGAACATGATCAGCATGGGCAGCCCCGCCGATCTGAGTTCGCGAAGATTGACCTCGAGCATCAGGAAGAAAATGCTCAACGGCGCCGCATAGGCGAACACCCCATTGTAGACCGGCTGCATACCGTCGCCGGCGGGCAGCAGGCCCAGGTTGGCGGCCAGCGCGGCCAGCAGTATGACGAGCAGGGCGGCGCCCAGATGCCGAGCGGCGGTATTGCGCGCCAGCCACTCCGCGGCCAGCACGAGGGCAAAGAGTCCGGCAAGGACGTACAGGGGAGCATCGATCACGGGCATCGGTCCTTCGCGGCACGGGTCCATGGCCCGGCGCCGTGCCCGGCCTTCCCCAAACCGCTACAGTATGCGGCCCGCAGCCCGCGATAGGGAGCCCTCCCGTGCAACTTGCCCTGATCCAGGACCCGCCGGTGTTCCTGAACCTGTCGGAAAGCACCCGTCTTGCCTGCCGCCTGCTCGAGGCGGCCGCCGGCGCGGATCTCGTGGTCTTTCCGGAGACATGGCTGCCGGGTTATCCCGTCTGGCTGGACGACGCGCCGGCTGCCGCGCTCTGGGATCACCCGCCGGCGAAGACCCTGTTCCGGGCTCTGCGGGACAACAGTCCCCGGGTGGACGGGCCGGAAATCGACGCGCTTCGGGCGGCGGCCGAACGTACCGGCTCGGACGTGGTGATCGGCATCCACGAAAAGGACGGCAACACGCTCTACAACAGCATGCTGTTCATCACCCGCAGCGGCCGGGATCTGGCGGTGCATCGCAAGCTGGTGCCGACGTTCACGGAGCGCCTGCTCTGGGGCCGGGGGGACGGCAGCGGCCTGGTGACGGTCGACACACCCCACGGTCGCCTGGGTGGCCTGGTCTGCTGGGAGCACTGGATGCCGCTGGCGCGCGCCGCCCTGCACGCGCGCCGGGAAACCGTCCATGTGGCCCAGTGGCCGTGGGTCAAGGAGATGCACCAGGTGGCCAGCCGCCACTACGCGTTCGAGGGGCGCTGTTTTGTCGCTGCATCCGGCTCCCTGCTGACCCGCGGGGACGTGCTGGCCGGGCTGGAATCGCTGGGGTCCGACTACGCCGCCGCCGGAGAGGTCCTGGAGGCGATGCCGGGAGACGACGCCCGGGTGCTCCTGGACGCCGGCAGTGCCGTGATCGGACCGGACGGCGCCTACGTGACCGAACCGAGCTACGGGTCTGCTGAAACCGTCTGGGCGGAACTGGACATCGGCCGCATCGAGGAAGAGCTGATGACGCTCGACACCGACGGCCACTATTCCCGGCCCGACGTTTTCACGCTCACGGTGGATGACCGGCCCCGGCGGAACGTGGAAACCGGCTGATCGCATACAGCCGGAGTGGCAGGCTGGCGCGAATCTGCCAGACTGTGGGACGGGGCCCGCTGGTGCCGGCCCTCTAATCCATAGCATCCTCAAGAGGTAACTCGATGAATCCCCTGATTCTGGGCTTGGGCGGCGTTGTTCTTTTCTTTGCCGGGCTGGGGATCGGCTACCTGGCGTTCCGGCGTCCCGATGACCGCAAGGCGGCCGAGGAGCTGGCGGTCGTCAAGGCGGACTTCGAGGCCTATCGTGAGGGTGTGACCCAGCACTTTCGGGACTCGGCGGGACACTTCCAGGCCATCGGTGAGCAGTACCGGTCGCTGTATGCCCACATGGCCGACGGCGCCAAGCACTTCTGCGCGGGCGCGGGCGATCAGGAAGCCATCGAATTCGCGCCGCAGCCCGAGCTGGCGGCGCCGGAAGCTACGAGCGGCCCGGAGCCGCTCACCGCGGCGGCTGCGGCCACGGCGCTCTCGGAATCCCCGGAGGAGCCATCACCGGACGGCGAGGCGGGCGCTGAGGAGCGTCGCGAGCCGGTCATAGCGCCGGACACGGGAGACACGGCGGCTGCCGGGGAAGAAGATGGCGACACCGCGGACCTCCGGACCGACGAATCCGTGGCCAGCGCATCGGACGATGAGGGTTCCGGCGAAAGGGAACTTCAGGAGCCGCCGGGGGACGAACAGGTGGCGGGGCCGGAGCGCAAGGAGCCGCAGTCCGCCGGCAGCAGGATGGTGCACTAGGACCTTCCGTCCGGGATGCGAGAACCAACAGAGGATTCGACATGATGCGTTGTGCAGTATTTGCCGTCCTGGCCTGTCTGGCCGGCGCCAGTTTCGCGGAGGAGGTCATCCGCCTTTCCGAGCCGGTGGTCGTCACCGACGACTACGAAGTGTTCGGGTCGGTGGTGGACGACATGGGCGACCCGGTCCGGTTGTCCGAGATTGTCGCCAACGAGGGCGAGTACGCGGGCAAGGAGGTCGCCGTCGAGGCCCGGGTGGACAAGGTCTGCCGCAAGAAGGGCTGCTTCTTCATCGCCCAGGACGGCGACGCGATAGCCCGCATCACGTTCGTGGACTACAGCTTTTTCGTGCCTACCGACTCCGGCGGCAAGGACGTGACCATCGTCGGCACCTTCGACCGCAAGGAGGTCTCGGAGAAGCAGGCGAAGCACTACGCGAAGGACATGGGCGAAAACCCCGATTCCGTCGCGGGCCCCCGCTTCGAATACGCCATCG
>JARFQW010000064.1 GCA_029287575.1 Gammaproteobacteria bacterium
GCTGGGATCTGTTCCAGATGCCGGCCGGCCCCGTGCCGATCGTGCTGGGTGCCGAGTACCGGGATGAGGACTTCCGCCAGAACTACGACGCCCAGTCGAACGCCGGCAGCGTCGCGGGTTCCTCCGGTGGTCAGGACAACAGCGGCGCCCGCGTCGTGAAGTCCATCTTCACCGAGATGAACATCCCGATCTTCAGCATGCTGGATGCCACCGTCGCGCTTCGTTACGACGATTACAACGACTTCGGCACGACCCTCACGCCGCAGGCCAAGCTGGCCTTCCGGCCGCTGGACAGCCTGCTGCTCCGGGCCAGCTACGGCGAAGGCTTCCGGGCCCCGTCCATGACCCAGCTCTACAGCGGCCAGTCCCAGAGCTTCGACGGCGCCGTCGACACCTACCGCTGCTCGCTGGATCCGGCGGACACCGATGGTGATGGCGCCCCGAACGTCGATCCCGGCACGCTGCCCCCGGGCAACCCCTGCCGCCTGACGCAGTACCAGAACCTGACCGGCGGCAACCCCAAGCTGGACGCCGAAACCAGCACCCAGTGGGGCGCCGGTGTGGTCTGGAACCCGCTGGACGATCTGACCGTCGCGCTGGACTACTACAACATCGAGCTGGAAGACGAAATCGGCGTTGCGCCGCTGCAGTCCCTGTTCGACCAGGAGTTCCGCGCACGCCAGGCGGGCCAGACAGGCAACACCGTCGGTGCCGTTACGCGTATTCCCGGCAACCAGTTCGTCGATTTCGTGGCCAACAACAACACGAACATCGCGAAGACGGAGACCGACGGCCTCGAGCTCGACGCCTCCTACCTGTTCTCTGCCGGTGCCGCGGGCGACTTCCGCACCCAGCTGCTCTGGACCCATGTCCTGGAGTATGAGCGTGACAACGGCGACGGCCTCGGCAAGCGCCGTCTCGAAGGCACGTTCGACCCAGAGAACCGGGCCAGCTTCAACCTGGGCTGGAGCCTCGGCGACTTCAGCGCCAACGCGACCTGGAACTACATGGACGAGGCCGAGAACGCCGACGACGATTCTCCGGTTTACGCCAAGGTGGACGACTACTCCACGGTGGATCTCAGCTTCGGCTATGCCACCCCCTGGAACGGTCAGATCACCGTCGGTGCCCGGAACATCTTCGACGAAGATCCGCCGACCTCCACGAACATCGGCAGCCCGTTCTACACGAACTACCTGCATGATGTTTACGGTCGTGTACCGTATGTCCGCTACGAACAGGACCTCTAAGAATCCTGACGTACGGCAGGTCAGGGATGACCATGGGGAGGGCCCGCTTCGGCGGGCGCTTTCTTTTTGGGTCGCCGGAACCGCTGGCCGGCGCAAGCGCCTGGCGCCCCCGCCGGGCCGGACCCCCCGGAAACTGAGGGTTTCCTTCCAGAAGGCCACGCCGGGCGGGCCCGGGCTTGATATCATCCGCCGATAGCCCGGAACGGGCGAGTCACCCCAAGTCCTCCGATGACCCCACCCAGTGGCGCAGGCCCCGGCGCCAGCCCAAGCGAGCTTCTGCAAACCGGCATCGGCCATCATCAGGCCGGACGGCTGGTCGAGGCCGAGCGCGTTTACCGGCGCATTCTCCAGACGGCCCCGGGCCACCCGGATGCGCTCCATCTGCTGGGTTTGATCGCTCATCAGGCGGGCCAGACCGACGCGGCCCTGCATCTCATAGGCGACGCGATCGCGCGAAACCCCGGTGCTTCGGGATACCACGCGAACCTGGCCATGATCCTCGAAACCGCGGGCCGGGCCGAGGACGCCGCGAGCGCGGCCCGTCGCGCTCTGGAACTCGCTCCCGCGCATGCCGGCGCCATGGCCACCCTGGCGAACAGCCTGCGGGCCATGGACCGGCACGGTGAGGCGATCAGCTGGTACGAGCAGGCCGCCCGCGCCGCGCCCGGCGATCCCGCGGTCTGGTCGAATCTCGGGTCCACCCTGGACATCCTGGGCCGGCACGACGAAGCAGTGGAGGCGTTCACCCGCGCGGTCGCGCTGGCTCCGGGTCAGGCGGGTCTCCAGTCGAACCTGGGCAGCGCGCTGAAATCCGCCGGCCGGCTTGCCGAGAGCATCGCCGCCCACCGGGAGAGCATCCGCGTCGATCCGGGATTCGCCGCCGGCCACACGAACCTCGCCACGGCTCTGCTGGAAGCGGGGACTCCCGACGAGGTCCCCCAGGTCCTGGAGCGGGTCTTGGCGCTCAGGCCGGGCGACCGCAAGGCGCTGGCATTATCGGCGATCGCGGCGGGCGCCCGGGGAGACGTCGCGCAACGGGACCGGCTGCTGGATTTCGAGGGCCTGATGGCCGACCGGCAGTGGGATGCGCCCGCGGGCTACACCAGCATGGAGGCCTTCAACGACGCGCTGGCCCATGAGGTGCTCGCCCACACGACGCTGACCTGGGAGCCGGCTTCGAAGTCGACGCGCCGGGGCAGTCAGACCCGTGAGCTGTCCGGCACCGCGGGCGGCGCGGTGGCCACCCTGGAATCCATGGTCTCCGAAGCACTGGCAACGTACCTGGCAAACGTCCCGCCGGACGCCGACCATCCCTACCTGTCGACGGCCCCGGATGACTGGACCCTCACCTTGTGGGCGACCGTCCTGGAAGAAGGCGGTCACCAGGCCCCGCATATTCATCCCACCGGCTGGCTCAGCGGCGTGTATTACGTCCAGGTACCCGCCGCGGCGCCGGGCAGCGAGCCCGAAGCCGGCTGGATCGAGTTCGGAAGACCGCCCGCGGTCATGGAACCGCTCGGCGGGTTTCCGTTGCGCTTGTTTGAGCCGACCGAGGGCCGCATGCTGCTGTTCCCCTCCTACTTCTATCATCGCACTCTGCCCTTCTCCGGCGCCGGACAACGCATCAGCATTGCGTTCGATCTCATGCCCGCCAGCGAACCGGCGGCTGTCGCTGCGGGTGTCGCTGCGGCCACGCTCACCGGCCAGGAAGCCGCCAGCGAGCTGGCCCGGGCCGAGCAGCTGCTTCGCGACGGCGACCTCGAATCCGCGGAGCAGGTCCTGGCCCGGCTGCCCGGGGACCTGGAGCCCGCCGGGCGGGTCCACCAGCTCCGCGGCCTGGCGGCCCACCGCCGCGGCCGTCTCGACGACGCGGCAGATCACATGCGCCGGGCGGCGCAGCTGGCAACGCACAATCCGCAGTTCCAGCGGGACCTGGGCGTCCTGCTGCACAAGGCCGGTCGGCTCGAAGAAGCCGCCGAGGCGTTCGAATCGGCGGCCGGCCTCGAAGGCGACGGCATCGCGTCCCTGCTGCAACTGGCCAACGTGTACAGCGACCTGGGGAACGAGACAGCCGCCCGGGATGCCTACAGCCGGGCGCTGGCCAAAAACCCCGCCAGCGGCACCGCCCATTACGGCCTGGCGCTCCTGAAACGCTTCGAACCCGACGATCCGCAGATTGCCCAGATCCGCCATGCGCTGACTGACGCCGGCGATACCAACGACACCGCCTCCCTCTGGTATGCCCTGGGGCGAGCACTCGACCAGACCGGGCAGACCGATGCAGCGTTTGCGGCGTTCGAGCAGGCCAATCGCATCAAGCGAACGCTGACCGACTTTTCCATCGAGGCGGAGCGCTCCAATACGCGCCGGATCATCGACAGCTTCCCGGCACCGCTGTTCGGACGGCCGGAGCTGCCCGGTTTCCGCTCCGACCTCCCGGTGTTCGTCGTCGGCATGCCGCGATCCGGAACCACCCTGGTCGAGCAGATTCTCGACAGCCACCCCCAGGTCCACGGCGCCGGTGAGCTGAACGATCTCTGGCGGACGGTGGCCGGGGTCACCCGTTCGCTGCCCCCGGGCCAGTCGCTTCCGGAGGCCGTCAGCCTGGTCCCGGACGCCGCCTGGCGCTCGCTGGGAGAACAGCTCGTGGAACGCATGAGCGGGTATGCGCCCCAGGCCCTGCGCGTCGTCGACAAGCTGCCCTTCAACTACACCCTGCTGGGCGTCATCCGGCTCATGCTGCCGGACGCCCGGATTGTCTACTGCCGCCGCGACCCCCTGGACACCTGCCTGTCCTCTTACATGACCTCGTTCGGCAATGACCGGGGATTTACCTGCGATCTCGCCGAGCTGGGCGAGACCTGGCGCCTGCACGCCGAGCTCATGGATCACTGGTCCCGGGTTTTGCCCGGCGGAGTGTTTACCATGGTTTACGAAGACCTGGTAACAGATCTTGAGGGCCAGTCACGCCGCCTCGTGGACGCCCTTGGGCTGGAGTGGTCCGATAGCTGTCTCGATTTCCACCGCAACACCCGACCGGTCGTGACCGCGAGCATGACCCAGGTCCGACGGCCTGTTTACACTAGCTCCATCGGCCGCTGGCGGCGTTTTCAGGACCATCTCGGGCCCTTGATCACCGCCCTCGGCGATCGGGCCAGCCAAGCATAGGGAAAACCATGGAGATAAAGCCCCTGTTCGCCATGCCCCTGGCCGTCGAGCAGATCCCCGAGCACGAGGCCCTGTGCGCCGAACTGGCGCCACTGTTCCTCGACAAGGAAGCCGCCGGCGACCGCTGGCGGAACGAGACCCGGAGGGAGACCCAAAAGGGCGCGTTGTTCGAGAGCCGCTTCGACCTGTTCGATTGGGAGGATCCGCCGGTACGCCGCGTCGCCGGTTTTTGCCACGCGGCCGTCGCACGCCTGGTCACGTCCCTCTCCGACTACGACGCCGGGGAGCGGACCCGCCTGAGCTTTGATTACCACGCCTGGTTTCACGTCACCCGCACCGGCGGCTACCAGGGCCTGCACCACCACCAGAACGCCAGCTGGTCGGGGATTTTCTGCGTCGACCCGGGGGACGATCTGCCCGACCGTCCCGACAGCGGGCTGGTACGCTTTCATGATCCGCGCTGGTGCAGCGCCCATTACATGGACGCGGGCAACCGGCGGCTGAATGCCCCGTTCCATCATGGCGGATATGACGTTCGCCACCGGGCGGGCCAGCTCGTGGTCTTCCCCTCCTACGTCATGCACGAAATCTTTCCCTACGTCGGCGAACGACCGCGAATTGTGGTCGCCTTCAACTGCTGGGTGCGCATGAAACCATGACCAACCCGCTCGCCATCCTGCAGGCGCTGGCCATGGAGAGCCGGTCCAATCCCGCAGCCGCCCTGGCTCGCTGCGAAGCCATGCTGGCCCGGTCGCCACAGCTCGTGCCGATTCTCTGCCTGGCCGGCCGGCTGCATCGGGAACTGGGTAATCTGCCCCGGTCCCGAGAGCGTCTCGAACAGGCCCTGGCCCTTGCCCCGCAGACCCCGGCAGCCCTGCTGGAACTCGGCATGGTGGAACTGGCTTCCGGACGACCGTCCCGGGCGGCGGAGTATTTCGAGCGTCACACCGCGGAGAATCCGGACCGGGCCCAGGGCTGGTATCAGCTGGGTGTCGCAAGGGAAATGGGCGGCGCCTGGCCGGAGGCAGCCGACGCCTACCGGAAGGCCATCGGCCACGGTATCAGCGACCCTCGAGACGTGCGTCTTCGTCTGGCGGGCGTGCTCGCCCGTGCCGGGCGTCCGGCGGAGGCAGCCGACGAATTCCGCCAGGTGCTGGCCGACGCGCCCGAGGACGTGGGCGCGCACATGGGCCTGGGAATGGTGGCTGCGGCCCTGGGCGACCGGAAGGCCGCCGAGGCCGCCTTCCGGGCCGCGCTGGTCCTCGATCCGGACCTGGCACTGGCCCGGCAGCAGCTGATCCATCTCAAGACGGTGGACAGCCCGGATGACCCGGACCTCGCGGGTCTCGAGGCCCTCGCCGGTCGGGAGGATCTGCCCCCGGAGTCCCGCGAACACGCCGGCTACGGCCTGGCAAAGGCATACCTGGACCTGGACCGCCCCGGCGAGGCCTTCGCCGCCGCGGCGCGGGCCAACGCGGACCGGGAGGCCCGCGTGGGGCTGTTCGATATCCCGGCCTGGCGGCGCCGCGTGGCGGACATTCGCGTTTCGGAATCGGAAGACCCGGCGCGGGGCTCACCCCGAGGCGGTCCGGCGCCGGTTTTCCTGCTCACCGCGCCGCGCGCCGGGGCCACACTGCTGGAACAGATGCTGACCTCGCTGCCCGGACTCGAATCCCGGGGCGAGGACCCGGTAATCGAGCAGATTCTGGCGACCCACGCCCCGGACTGGCCCCACGTCCCGCCGACCGATGCCGCCCTGGACGCCATGCGGGACGCCTATGCGGCCGGCGGCCTCGATTCGGTGAACAAGCTGCCGGGCAACATCCGCCTTGCCGGCATCCTAAGGCGACTGTTTCCCGAGGCCCGGTTTGTGCGCGTGACCCGGGACATCCGTGACACCGGCCTGTCCATGTTCCTTCGGGATTTCCCCGACGCCGCCCGTTTCACGACCGACCTGGAATCCATTCGCGCCTATCTGGAGGGCGTCGAGGCACTCGCCGACCGCTGGGACGAACTGTTCGGGCAGGCAATTCACAAGGTGGCGTACGAGTCCCTGGTCGCAGAACCGGAGACCACGCTTAAGGGCATTCTCGAGTTTCTGGGCCGGCCCTGGGATCCGGCCTGCCTGGAACCCGCCGGCAATACGGGGCCGGTGAGCACCCTGAGCCATGCCGAGGTGCGCCGGCCGGTGCATACCGGCGCCGTCGGCCGCTGGCGGCGCTTCGAGACGCTCCTCGGCCCCCTGACAGATCCGGACTAGGCTGCGCCGGGACTTACAGCGTCAGGATATCCGCGGGCAGCCAGGGCTCGTAGTTCCGCCAGCGATCGATGGACGACGTGTACACGGACTGTCGGACCTGGGCATGGCTGGCCGTGTGCGCGGTGCGCGCCAGAAGGTGAAATTGCAGACACCCGGGGTGCCACTGAAGGCCGAGAAATTCCAGAAGCGCCCCGAGTTCTGACCGCGGGTCGGTCACCATAGCCTCGTAGGACACGGTGTGAGTTTCCAGCCCCGGGGCCTCCAGCCACCGGTCCGCAAGCGCCCGATAGCGGGCCAGCGCTTCGGCCAGCCAGTCCCAGCGGCAGGCAAACGCCAGCGCCGGATCCATGAAATCGGTGAAATAGCAGGACAGGGCCGTGTCCCGGGGATCCCGACGGCAGAGCACAACCCGCGCCCGGGGCAGCAGACGGGCAGCCAGGGGCAGGTGCAATACATTCAGAGGCATCTTGTCCGTGAACACCTTGCCGCCGGGTACCGGTTCACGACGATAGACGCGCGCGAGCCGGCCGGCCTCATCTGCCGTCAGCGGTCCGGCCCGGTTTTCGAGCTCCATTGCGATTCGACCAAGCTCGGCGCGTTCGCCGCCCGCGATCACCCGCGGGTGCGCCGCCAGCATCTGTTCCACGAGCGTCGTTCCGGAACGGGGCATGCCGACAATGAGCGTGACGCCCTCCCCGGCGCCCGCCCCGGCCGGCGCCGCCGGCCGCTCCACGGCGACGTTTTTCGTGGGCTCGAATGCCGCTGGATTCCAGCGCGTGGGATTGAGGGCATTGCCGGCGCTGTAGGACGCGAAGGCCTCCTCGTAGCGGCCCAGCCGGTCGAGCACGTCACCCTTCGCGAATGCGAGCCGGCGCCGGATCGCCGGCTCCGCGCCAACCTTCCGATCCACGTTCTCCAGCACGACAGCGGCCTCGTCGTTGCGGTGCAGACGGCCGAGCAGGCGTGCCCGCGCGATGGCCACGGGCCCCTCGTCGTCCGGGCAGCCGGGGCCCAGCAGGTCGAGGCCCTCCGGGTAACGGCCCGTCCACTCCATCAGCTCTGCCAGTCCGGCCAGGGCGTTCGTGTGCCCGGGATTGATCGCGAGCGCGGAGGTAAAGCCGCGCTCGGCGGCCGCGACATCTCCACCCGCCTGGTCCAGGCCGGCGAGAAGCGCAATCACGTCCGGGTCGTCGGGACGGGCGGCCAGCAGCCCGCGCACTCGCGTGCGCGCCTCGTCCACCCGCCCGAGTTCCTGGAGCAAGCGCGCGTATCCGGTCACCGCCTGGCGATGTTCCGGGTGCCGCTCGAGGACTTCGCCGTACCGGGTCATGGCCCCTTCGATGTCTCCCGCCATGGCGAGGGCAGCGGCAAGGTTTGCGGTGACCCCCGGGTGCCCCGGACGCAGGGCCAGGCTGCGCTCGAATGCGCCGACCGCGCCAGCGGCCTCTCCCTCGGCATGCAGCAGCACGCCCCAGCGATTCCACAGCACCGGGTGGTCGGGAGACGCCTCGACCGCCACCCGGAGCGTGGCGCGGGCTTCCTCGGGCCGCCCGAGGCTCTCGTGGGCCCCCGCCGCCAGGAGCCGGGCCTCCGCGACCAGCGGCGGAGGCCAGGCCGCCGAACCGCTCAGCAGATCCAGCACTTCGCCGTACCTGCCCTGCTCGCTCGCCACCCGCGCCAGAAGAAGACGTGCCGGGGGCCCGCCGGTGGCCTGAATCGGCCGCAGCACGGCCTCCGCCTCATCCAGCCGCCCGTCCTCGCCCAGGAGCTGGGCCAGCAGCAGCGCGGCGGGTACTGCCGCATCAGCCGAATTCAGGCACTCCCGGTAAAGCGTTTCCGCGGATTCCCGGTCGCCCTGGCGATGAGCCCGCCGGGCGGCCTTCAGGCGCAGATCCATGGGCCCGGGCGGCCTCAAGGGTTCAGCCCCTTCGGCCCCGGGTCGCGGGCGGCGACATCCGCGAGGGAGCCAAGCATGTTCTCGTAGTGCCGCCAGGCACCGATTTCCCGATCGTGCAGGGGTTCGAATACCGGACGATCCCCGGTTCGCGACACATCGATGCGGTGGAATTCGAGCACGCACGGATCCCAGGGCAGTTCCAGAAAACCGAGCACCCCTCGCAGCGTCTGCTCCGGCTGATGGACCAGGTTCTCGTAGTACACCTCATGCAGCGGCGTCACTTCGGCGCGACGCCAGAGGCCCATCACCCGCTCATAGACAGACAGCCAGCGACCCAAGGCCTCGATGGAGGTCGTGAACGCGAGGCTGCGTCCGGCAAAGTTTTTGAACAGGCAGCGCAGGGCGAGATCCGCCGGGTGCCTGTGCAGACCGATGACGCGCGCGCCGGGCAACAACATGCCGATCAGCCCGATGTTGAGAAAGTTGAACGGCATCGTATCCAGGATGCGCGGCGCCGCCGCACCGGCCGCCTTGAGATAGCGGGCGCCCTCCCGGGCCAGCCGTTCTTGCGTCAGATTTCTTGCGGCAACAGGCCACTGCGGCAAATCGGCGGCGATATCGCCCAGCGCGGTCAGCTCCCCGGCCGCTGCGATCTCGGGATGCGCCGCCAGCGCCTGCTCCAGGAGACTCTTTCCGGCCCGGGGCAAGCCCACGATCAGAACCGTGCCGCGACCGTCCAGCCCGGAGCGGGGCAATTCCCCCGAGCCCTCCGCGAAGACCCGTTCCAGGTCGGCGGCCGCTGACTCCAGGCGAGCCAGCTCCTCGTCCGGGTCCCAGCCCGCGTCTTGCCAGTCCCCGCGACGGTCCGCGTTGGCGCGGACGAGCTCGGCGGCGGCCTCTTCATGGCGACCCGCTTCGTCCAGGGCCTGGGCAGTGGAGAACGCCGCCTGCCGGCGGGCGTCCGCCGGCGCGGCCGTGTCCCGGCGCACGGCCGCGAGTTCCGCCAGGGCGTCTTCGTGGCGGCGGAGCCGGCGATACAGCCGCGACCGGTGCAAACGGGTTTCCGGAGCATTGCCCTCCAGCAGGGCCAGGGCCTCGTCGAGGCGGCCATCGCGCTCCCGCCGGCCGGCGAGGCCCGCCCGGGCAATGGCGTGATCGGGCGCCAGCGCCAGCGCCTCGTGGAGCAGACGTTCACCCGCTTCCGCCTGGCCGTTGGCGAGGAGCAGCCGGCCCAGGTTCGCGCGCGCGTCGGCCAGCCGCGGATCCAGCTCTATGGCCTTCCGGTAGGCCGCCTCTGCCCCGGTGAAATCCCCCAGGTACTGGCGTGAAGCGCCGAACCAGGTCCATCCCGGCGCACTGCCCGGCGCCAGCTCGAGGTGCCGGCGCAGGGCCGCGGCGGCCTCCCGGTAGCGCCCGAGCGAATTCAGCACGCCGCCCCGGTGCAGCCATCCGCCGGCGAACGCCGGGGCCATGGACGTGACCGCCTCGAGCAGCTCGCCGGCCTCGGCGGTCCGGCCCTGGGGCATCAGCGCCAGGGCCAGGTTATAGCGTGCGGCCCAGGCCCGGGGCTCCATGCTCGCGGCCCTGCGGAAACAGGCTTCGGCGACCGCAAGATCCCCCAGCTGGCCGGCGACCTCGCCAAGCCCGTTCAGCATCGATGCGTCTCCCGGCTGGCCCCGCGCCGCCGCGTGCCGGCAGAGCTGCAGGGCGGCCGCGCCCTGGCCTGATCGCGCGAGCAGCCGGGCACGATCCGCGACCGCCCGCGGCATCACGGCCGGGTCTATCGACGCATTGACCGAAAGCGCGCCTTCCAGGTCACCGCCGGCCTCGTAAACCCGCGCGAGCAGATGCCGGGCCGCCATGTCGTCCGGCTGACCGGCCAGACAGGCTTCGGCCGCCTCGCGGGCCTCGGCGAGCCGGCCGGCGCGGAGCGCCGCCAGTCCGGATTCGACGCTCATGGCCGCCCGGCAGCGCCCGCGGCGCGTTCCACGCGCTCCGCAAGACCGCTGGCACGCCACGCCGCCCAGTCCACCGACTCGCGCAGCTCGCAGATCTGGGCCTCGTAATTCCGGTACCGGCCAACCGATCCCAGGTACATGGGCCGGCGGACCTGGGCGTGGCTTGCCGTGGACACGAGCCGGTCCTGGTTGTGGAAGTCCAGACACGCCGGCGACCAGGGCAGATCCAGGAACTCCAGCAAGGCCCGCGTAACGCCTTCCTGATCCGTGGCGAGTTCTTCATAGACCAGCTCGAAACGCTGCAGCCGGCTGACTGACCGCCAGTGCGCCATGGTGCTCAGGTAGCCGTTGTAGTGGGCGGCGATGTCGCCGAGGTCATAGGAGAACGGAATGCCCTGGCCGGCGAAGTTCTGAAAATAGCAGGACAGGCCGGTGTCCAGCGGGTGGCGCACGCAGTGGATGACACGCGCCCGCGGAAAGAGCATTTCGATCACACCGATGAACAGGAAATTCGACGGCGTCTTGTCCGTAACACGCAGGACGCGCGGGTCGGTGGCATCGAGCCGCGCCAGGTAGTCGGCCGCAGCGGGCGCCAGTTCGGCGCCGGCTGCGGTGACCAGATTGTCGGGGAAACGACCGTTACCCAGTCCCATGGCCAGCCGGGGCAGGTCGGTCAGTTCGCCGGCTCCCGCGGCGTCCGGATGAGCCGCGATGATCTGCTCGGTCAACGAGGTGCCGGACCTGGGCATGCCCACCACGAACACCGGTCTTTCGCTCGACTCGTCCAGGACCGGCAGCCGGTCCTGCCAGCCGGCGGCGAAGACCCGCCTCAGGCGTTCGACGTCATCCTGGAATTCCGCCCGGTCGAAGCGAACCGGCTTGAGACGATTGCCGGTTCGGTAAGCCTCGAAGGCTTCGGTGTGGGCCCCTTCGGCGTCGAGAAGATCACCGAGCTGGAAGGCCAGGCGCTGACGGGTGCTGGCAGTCAGGCCGCGCCCGGCGATCCGTTCACGCACCATCCGTATCCCCTCGCCTGCCCGCCCCAGGTGGCGCAGCACCTGCGCGGCCGTGATGACGAGTTCCGGATCCTCCGCTCCCCGGTCCAGCCAGGGCCGGAGCAGATCCAGCGCATCCGCATACCGGCCGCGGCGGTCCAGCAGCGCCGCGAGCCCGGAGACCGCACCCATATGCTCCGGGTCGATTTCCAGGGTCCGTCGGAAGCAGGTCTCCGCCGTCTCGGAGTCTCTCAGACCCTGCCACGCCGTCCCGAGGTTGTAATGGGCATCGGCCAGGTTCGGGTCGGCGGCGAGGGCCTGCTGGTAGGCGTCCCGCGCCGCTTCGAGATCGCCGGCCATCTGCAGCGCCGCGCCGAGGCCGGTCCAGGCATCGGCGCGCCCGGGGGCCTGGCGGGTGAGGCGTTCGAAACAGCGGGCGGCGCCGGCGTAGTCCCCCAGCCCCTGGCACAAGCCACCGAGGCGCAACAGGGTGTCGGCATCTCCCGGAGTGATCTCGAGCAGGCGCTCCAGCTCCGCGACGGCCTCCGCGGCGCGGCCGACACGGTTCAGCGCCTCCGCCAGATTCTGCCGTGGAGCGGGCTCCGCGGGCGCTGCATCGCGGGCCCTCCGAAATGCACCGACGGCCTTCTCGCCGTCCCCGAGTCCGCCCAGGCATTCGCCCAGGCCGTTCCAGGACGGCCACCGGCCGGGCGCCGCGGCTACCACCCGTTCGAACAGTGCGGCGGCTTCGGCGTAGCGTCGTTGACGCACGAGAATCATCGCCAGCAGTTCCGCCGACGCCGGCGTGGGATCAGCATCGGCGGCACGACGGGCCAGTTCCTCCGCCGGCCCGAAACGGCCCCGGGAGGCTTCGACCCGGGCCCGGGTCAACAGCGACGCGACCATCTCCGGGGCCGCGGGGGCCGCCGGGTGTTCAGCCACGGCGACACCCACGGCGGGGGTCCGCAATCCCGTGACGGATCGCCGCGGTCATCGGGCGTATTGCTCGGGCAGGTTTCCGCCCTTGTCCAGCGCCTCCAGCAGGGGCCCGAGATGCGGCAGGAAGCGCCGCGCATTGCCGACGGACTTGGTATAGATCGGCTGGCGGACCTGCAGGTGGCTGGCCGTGCGCACCTGGCGCTTGTTCTCGTAGAACGTCAGGCAGGCGGGATGCCAGTCCAGGCCGATAAAATCGAGAACGCCCCTGATGGTCTCTTCGGGCTTCTGGACCACGTCCTCGTAGTTCAGATCGAGGATCTGCACATCCAGGTCCCGGTGCCAGTGGTCCATCAGGCGCATGTACTCGTTGTAGTACTCACCGATGTGGGCCAGGTCGTAGCTGAACGGCGGACCGGCGGTCCCGAAGCTCTGCACGAAGCACGAGACGCCGGTGTCCACGGGATCCCGCCGGCAGTGAATGATGTGGGCCTTGGGAAACATCATCTGGATGAACCCGAGATGCTCGTAGTTCTGCCACATCTTGTCCGTGAAACGGATTGCGCTGGTATTCATCCCGTAGAGCCGGGTCAGATAGAAACCGCTGAGCTCGTAGAGCTTGCGATCGCCAATGACTTCGAGACAGTCGGGATACGGCACGTGCGTGCGGGTCTCGTAGCTGGCACGGATTGCGAGGGTCGTCACCTCCCGAAGCTCGCCGCAGCCATAGGCCTCGGGATGGGCCGCAATGATTTCCTCCAGGAGAGAAGTCCCCGACCGGGGCATACCGATGATGAAGACCGGGCTCTCCGTATCCCGGTGGGTGCGCGGCAGAATGTTGAAACGGTCGCGCGCGAAAAAGGTCATCAGGCGGTTGATCTGTTCGTGGCGCACCTCGGCGCTGAACTGCGCCCGGCGAAGCCGGTTGGCCCGGACATAATGGGCGAAGGCGCGGTCATGGTCACCGCGCTCATCGAGCAGATCCCCGATGACGTAATGTACGGGCGCCATGGTCGCCGGCTCCTCAACCTTCTGCTTGGCGATCGGAGCGAGGCGGAGCAGGGCCTCGGCCGACCGGCCGGTACGCTTGAGCACGTTGGCGTAGGCCACATCGATGGCCGGCGGCCGGCCGGGCTGGCCGAGAAACGGACTCAGGAGTTGCTCAGCTTCCGCGAGGTGTCCGTTGACCTCCAGGATCCCCGCGACACCAGCCACCGCGGGCCCGTGGCCCGGATTCTTCTGGAGCGCGCAGCGGAAGGCGGTGAGCGCCGATTCCGTGTCGCCCGCGGCCTGCAGCGCGCTGCCGAGATTGGAATACACGTCGGCATCCTGCTGGCCCGCCGCCAGCAGGCGGCGATAGCCGGCAATGGCCTCGTCAAAGCGGCCGAGTTCGTGCAGCGCAAGCGCCAGGTTGTACTGACCGGGCAGGTGCGTCATCTCGCGCTGGAGGCCCAGCTGGAGATGCTTGATGGCGGGCAGCAGATGGCCCTCCTCGAACATCATCGAGCCGAGATTGATATTCGCCAGCCCGTGGCGGCGCTCGTAGCTCAGGGCCTTTCGGAAACAGGCTTGGGCCTCGGTTCGCATTTCGCGGCGCCGCAGAACATGACCCAGGTTGTTCCAGGCGTCGGGGTACTCCAGCTTGAGGTCGATGGCGTCCCGGAAGCATTCCTCCGCGGGATCCAGGAAACCGAGGTTGTTGTGATAGCGGCCGAGGAGATTGTGATGCCGGGCATCGCGCGGATCTTCGGCCATCAGCTCGCGGATCTGGCGCAGGGCCTCGTCCATATCCTTACGGGCCAGCCGCACTTCCACCATCATCTGCCGCGCGCGGCGGTTCTCCGGATCGTCTTCCAGAATGCGCGTACAGATGACCTCTACTTCGCCGAACCGGGATTCGGCGAGCGAGCGCTCGGCATGCTGGACATCCGTCAGGATGCTCCGGCTACTGCGCTTTTCCTTTTTCTCGCCCTCCGGGGCCAGTTCTTCTTCAGCCATCGTTGTTCAACCTCGGCGGATAGAATACGGCATCGCCGGCGGGCCATGGGGCGTCAGCGCGCTGGCCGGCACGATATCGCGCCAGCGCTTGTTGGTCGGCAACACCGGCCAGCGGACGTCCAGCGACCTGGGCCTGCAGGTCCGCCGCCTCGTCGAAACGCCCGTTCGCCGCCAGCGCCATGGCGAGAGTGGCCGCATGTTCCCGGTTCGCCAGGGCGCCGAAGAGTTGCCGGGCCACGTCTTCGGCACTGGCGCGCTCGGCGTCTGACGCAGTCTCGCAGGTCGAGGCGGTGCGTGCCCATGCCTGCATCAGTTCGCCGTTGTCCGGACGCAGGCGCCGGCCGGCCGAGAAGGCTTGCAGCGCTGCCTCGCAGTTCCCGGACGCCACGGCGGCCAGACCTTCCCGGTAACGAAAGAGCGCGCCGGAGGCGTCCTCGTCCGGCAGCGCCCCGTAGGCCTCTGCGGCCTCGGCGTAGCGCCCCGCCCGCATGAGGGAATCGCCCAGCAGGAAGCGAGCCTGATGCAGGCCGGGATCCAGCGCCACCGCGGCTTCGTAGGAAGCCAGCGCCGGCTTCTCCTCGCCGGCGCGCTCCTGGGCCATGCCCAGCCGGAGTCTGGCCACGGGGTCCTCCGGATGGCGCGCGACCGCCTTGTCCAGCCATTCCCGCGCCTCGGCCGTCGCGCCGGCCTGGTTGAGCCCCTGGGCCAGGCTGAGCATCGCGCTGACATCGTCCGGGCTGGCCGCCACGGCCCGGCGGAAGGCTTCGACCGCCCGGTCGGTCTGGCCCGCACGGGCCGCGGCGTACCCTTGCTCCAGGAAGAACTGGGCGCTCTGCGAGCGCTCCCCGATCGAGATCAGCAGCGGGTCGGGCACCGGCACCTGGCCGTTCCCGCGGGCGGCGAAATTGGCGGACGCGGCCCCACGATCGCCCAGCTGCCGATATGCCATGCCGAGAGGATGACGGAGCCGGGTCGCCGACGGTGCCAGCCGCAGGGCCGACTCGAGATCCCCGGCGGCCTCCTTGTAGCGGCCCTCGCGGACGGCAATCCTGCCCAGACCCGAGTGGCGCGCCGCCGTCATGCCTGGGCCTCCCGACAAGCCGTCGAACCGTTCCCGTGCCAGCGCGAGATTTCCCGCGGCGAGCGCCGTCTCGGCGAGCCGCAGGCGAATGATCGCATCGTCCGGACTCAGCTCGGCCGCGGCCGACAGCCTGCTCTCGGCGGCCTCGAAATCACCGCCTTCCAGGGCGACGAACCCGGCGAGATACGGCCAGCGGGAATCCGCGGGATCCAGGTCCGCAGCCCGCGCATAGCACGTGCTGGCGAGACCCTGCAGATGGTGCGCCTGATAGTGCATGCCGAGTTCGCCCCAGGCCTCGCCCGCCGCGCGGGGATCGGGCGCGTCCGCCAGGGCCGACTGAAAGTCGCTGATGGCCGCTTCCAGGGCCGTGCGGACACCGGGCTCGAACTCGGAGAGGTCCGGGCGGGTCACCGCCTCGGTCGGGGACACGGCGCCGGCTTTCGCCGTGAATCCCAGCAGCACAAGGGCTGCAGCGAGCCTAATCACCGTCGGGTTTCCCCTGGCCGCGGAGCAGGTCGTGGTACGCGCCCGGCCGCAGCCGGTCGAAACGCTCCCGGGCCCCGTCCGGCCAGACCACGTGGGCAGTCAGCGGCGCCTCCCCGCGCTCTCCCAGTCCCACCAGCAGGCGCGGATCGCTGGAGGACGCATAGCTGCCGTCGGACCCCGCGCGGCGCAGGACACGCCGGTCGCCCACGTCGAGCACGAGGGATGCACCATAAAGGTCGCGGCCCCCGCCGTCGGCAAGCCGGAAGCCGATCCAGTCGGCGTCCTGGCCCACTTCGTTGATCAGCAAGCGGGCGGGGCCCGCATTGTTGGCGATCAGCACATCGGTGTCACCGTCATTGTCCACGTCCCCGAAGGCGGCACCCCGGCTTACCAGCGCAACCTCGAAGGCCTTGCCGGCTTCCCCGCTCACCTCCCGGTAACGGCCCTGTCCCTCGTTGCGAAACAGCTGGTTGGCCTGGCGAAGAGGGAACGGATCGCCGGCCAGCAGCTGTTCCTCGATCCGGGTCACCGCGCCGTTGACTGCGAGAATGTCGAGCCAGCCGTCGTTGTCGTAGTCGAACCAGGCCGTGCCGAACCCCGTGTACTGGAAACTCGGGTTGGCCAGCCCCATCGCCAGGGTGCGGTCCTCGAACCAGCCTTCACCGTCGTTGATGTACAGCGTGTTGGTCTCGCGGGCGAGGTGGGTCATGAACAGGTCCTCGTCCCCGTCGCCGTCGAAGTCGGCCGCATCAACGCCCATGCTGGCTTCCGGGGACCCGTCCATGTTGACGCCCACGCCGGCAAGCATTGCCTCGTCGCTGAATGTCCCGTCGCGACGGTTGATCCACAGCTGGTTGGCCACGCCGTCGTTGGCGACGTAGAGGTCCTGCCAGCCGTCGGCATTGAAATCGGCCACGACCACGCCGAGAGCACCGCCGAACTTCGCGCGTATTCCGGCGGCGGCGCTGACGTCGGTAAAGCGCCCGTCTCCGTCGTTGCGGTAAAGCGTGTCGACGTCCGGCTTGTAGACGAGCGGGGAGCAATAGTCCCGCGCACTGGTGGAGGACCGGCACGGCTTGGCGTTGTCGAAGGTATAGCGGACATAGTTGCCCACGTAGAGATCCAGGTCGCCGTCGCGATCGTAGTCGATCCACGCGGCGCTCACGCTCCAGCGCTCGTCGCCGACGCCGGCGGCCGCCGTCACGTTCTCGAACCGGCCCTCGCCGAGATTCCGCCACAGCTGGTTGGCGCCGAAGTTGGTGACGTAAAGGTCCACCCGTCCGTCATTGTCGAAGTCGGCGGCCGCGACGCCCATCCCGTAGCCGCCCGAGCGCAGGCCGGAACCGCCGGTGACGTCCGTGTAGCGAACCTGGGTCTGCCCGTCCAGGGTCACGCTGTCATTGCGGTAGAGCCGATCCACCAGGGGCTTGTCATCGGCGGGCGGAAAGACGGCATCGGCGAGACGCTTCCCCGGTCCCAGCATCACGCCCTGAACGAGATAGGCGTCCAGGTCGCCATCGCCATCATAGTCGAACAGGGCAGCACCCGAACCCATCATTTCGGGGAAATACAGCTCCCCGCTCATGCCGTTGAAATGGACGAAATCCGGCCCGCCGGACGACTCGGAAAACAGGCTACCCGACGACGCCCGGACCACCGCCGGCGCCAACGCGACGATGCCGAGCAGCCCGGCCCCGAGCGCGAAACGGGCTGACCCCGCCCGCAACTTCGAAAGAGAACCCGGGCGCTTGTCGTCCTGGTGTGTCTGAGATTGCTTCATCGTGGTCCGTCGTACCTCTCGTCGTCCGGGCCGACCCGAAGCCCCGTGCTAACATGCCCGCGCCATGGCGGAGCCCGAAACACCCCGATCCGATCCGCGCCTGGAACGCCTGACGCTGACCCCTGAGCTGTTCCTCAAGGACTTCAATCCCGACCGGGATCTGGCCATCCTCTCGCCGATGACCGAGGCGAGCTACCGCCAGTCCGTCTTCATGGACGACCGTCTGGTACGCGGCGGGGCGCGGGACCTGGCCTTGAGTCTCAACGCGCTGGGGCAGGTCTGGCAGCGCAGCTCCAGTCCCGCCCGTGCGGTGCATTATATCGGCCACATGGGGCATTGCGGCTCAACCCTGCTTTCCCGGCTTCTCGGCGAACTCTCCGGTTTTCACTGCCTGCGGGAGCCGCCGGTCCTGGTCGGCCTGTCCCGATCGCTCCGCCGCATCGACACGCCGGGTTTCCCGCTGGACGGATACCGCTGGGGACAGCTGCTGGAACTCGCGGCGCTGATGATGCAGAGAACCTGGCGCCCGGACGACGTGGCGGTGGTCAAGCCCACCAGCGCCGTGGGCAACCTGTTGCCTGCGCTCATGAACCGGACCGGGAACGAGCGCGGAGTTCTGCTCTATGTCCACCTGGAGGACTGGCTGCCACTGATGCTGCGCCCCGAGGTCCGGCGGGAGACCCGGCTCTTTGCCCGGGACTTCCGGCTCGCGGATTTTCGCGAGGCTGCCGGGGCGACGCTGGAAACCCCGGATTCCCCCGGCGCCCTGGCGGCCATGACCTGGCTGCTGCAGGCCGGCGAATTCGCCAGGCTGCTGCGTCATCCGCAAACCGCCAGCCGGGTCCGGCTGCTGCATCTCGACACGCTGCTCGAGCATCCGCTCGCGATTCTGGCCCGGCTTTGCGACTGGTTCGGAAAGCCACAGACCGAGGACCGGCTGGAGGCGGTGTGCGCGAGGCTCCTGGGTGCGGACGCCAAACGTCCGGGCCAGGCCTACGGTCCGCAGGCGCGGCGCGCCGATCTCGAGCGCGCCCGGCTGGAATCGGCGGCCGAAGTCGAAGCCGGCATAGCATGGGCCCACCGAACCGCCGGCCAGGTCGAGGCGTTTGCCGGCCTTATCGAGGCGTTCCCGGCCGCCACGGCTCTGCCAGCGCCTGCTCCAGCGGCTTGAGGAATTCGGCATAAGGGCGATGGCGGCCGACCCCGCGGGCATTGAGCGGCTGGCGGACCTGGAAAAAACTCGCCGTAATACTGGCCGGGGCCTGCTCGTGAAAGCGCAGGCAGGCGGGATTCCAGGGCAGGTCCAGGAACTCCAGCAAGCGGCGGGTCTCGGTCTCCGGCTCGGCTACCAGGGCTTCATGCTCGATTCGGGTAAACGCCAGCGGCAACACGCGCCGCCAGTGATCCATGAGGTGGTCGGTGGCTTGCCGGTAAAAGCCGATGTGGCCCAGATCGCGAGTGTAGTCCAGGGACTCGGCCTGGAAATCCTGGGTGAAACAGGACCAGCCCGCATCCATCGGATCGCGTCTTGCCTCGATGATCCGGGCATCCGGGAAGAGCAGCGCGACAAGCCCCAGGTGCAGCACGTTGCCGGGCATCTTGTCGGTAATGCGCAGGTCACCCGGCTGTATTCGCTCGTCTGACAGGTACGTCCGGGCAATGGCGGCGAGGCGCTCTACCGGGCAGCCGGCAAGACACTCCGGCCATGTCAGGCCATCCGCCGCGAACGAGCGCACGGCACGGAACAGGCCGGGCCGCTCGCCCAGGGCGCGGACCGAGGGATGCGCACCCAGGATCTGTTCCAGCAGCGTCGTTCCGGAGCGCGGCATGCCGACGATGAACACCGGCCGCTGCTCGCCGGCCTCCAGCCCCGGCAGGCTCGCCAGGCGCTCCGGGGTAAAAAACTCGATCAGCGTTTCCACAGCCCGCCGGAACTTCCCGGGCTGGAACGTGGCCCCCTTGGTCCGGTTGGCCAGCGCATAGCTGTGGAAGGCCTCCCGGTGACGGCCCAGGTCGTCCATCAGGTCGCCGCGCACGTAGGCGAGCCGCGCCGCCTCCGGATGTCCCTGCGGCAGCGGCGGAACCCGGGCGAGAAGTTCCAGGCTTTTCTGCGGCTCCCGCAGGCGACGCAGCATGCGCGCCCCGGTAATCGCCGCGGACGGGGGAACCGGCTCCTGGGCAAGCGCGTCGGCAATCAAGTCCAGACCTTCGCGATAGCGGCCCTTCAGCTCCTCGAGCTGGGCCATGCCCAGCCGCACGCGAGGATGTTCGGGGTCGGCATTCATCGCCTGCTGGTAGGCGCGCTCGGCGCCGGCGTAGTCCCCCATGAGCTGGCACACGCCCCCGAGGTCAGCCAGCGCCTCCGCCGGGTTGCGGGACAGGTCGGCCGCCCGGCGGTAGGCCTCCACCGCGCCGTCCAGATCGCCGCGGGCCCGGGCCAGGTCCGCGCTGGCAAGCCAGACAATCGGATCCTCCGGCGCCAGCCGGCGGGCCCGGGCCAGATATTCGGCCGCCTCTTCGGCGGGCCGCAGCGTTGCCAGCTGCAGCCACGCACGGGCCAGGCCGGGATCCAGCACCGTGGATTTCCGGAAAGCCGATTCGGCCTCCTGCATCCGCCCGCTGGCCCGCAGCACCTGGCCAAGCAGAAGCCATCGAGCTGCCGTGTCGGGATCCAGGCCAATGGCCCGCTGCGCGGCGGCCTCGGCCTGCCGCAGGCGTCCCGCCCGATAGGCCGCCTTTGCCAGCGCCTCCCAGGCCGCGGTGTTTTCCGGCTCGGCGGCTGCTGCCGATTCCAGATCCGTCAGCGGCGGCATTTCGGGGGGCGGAGAAGCGGAGCCGTTCACGACCCGCTGCTCATCGAATCGGGTAGGAGAAACGCCACGCGTCTTCGGGATCCCGGAAATTCAGATAGCTCGTCACGATGAACTTGTCGCCCGAGCGCGGTGCTTCCCCGCGATGCTCGTACATCCACAGCGGCGGCAGGATCACCAGGCGCCCGCGCCTCGCCGCAATGTTCAGATCCAGCGCGGGAAAGGCCGTCTGGCCTCCGTCCGCAACATCGTTGAGATACCAGAGAAACGCCAGCACCCGCACCGACGTTTTCGCATCGAAGGCATCCACGTGCAGGGGGAAATGATCGCCGTCACCCGTGCTCGCCTCGTAGCGTTTGAGCTTGAGATGCTCGAAGGCGGAAGGAAACCTCGCGCCGAGGGATCGCGCGGCCGGCTGCGCCGCATAGTCCTTGAGAGCCACCGCCATGCTGTTCAGAAATGTTTTCTCGACCGCTTTCCACTCCGGCTCCGGCCGATGGGTGATCAGATACTCAGTCCAGGTATTCTGGCCAGGCCGCCTGAAGTGATGATCCGGGTCCTTCTCGAAGAGCTCGATCACATGGTCGCAGAACGGCGCGTCCAGGGCGCCGTCGTAAACGCGGACGAGATCGGCCAGCCGCGGCCCGCCGGTCTGCTCCCGCGTCGGACTAGCGTTCATAGCCGAAGGCCCGTAGATGAGGATCCAGGCGCCCGAGCGCGGGTTCGAGAAAGCCCTGGTAGCGTTTCCAGCGATTGCTGGCCCTGCGATAGAGCGCCTCCGTTACCTGGTGATAGCTGTTGGTGTTGATCTGGCCGCGTGCCTCGGCGGTGCGGTTGAAGTCCAGTACGTCCGGATCCCACGGCACATCGAGAAACGTCAGCAAGGCGCGGGCCTCCCGCTCGAGGTCGTCCACCAGCCGCTCGTAGCGCACCTCGTGCACCGCCAGCGGCAGCTTCTCCCGGTAGAGATGCCAGAGGGCCATCACACCGTCGTAGACACGAGCGGTCCCGTCGAGGGTCAGGAAGTTGGTGAACGCATCGGTGGGCATGTAGTGCTGCATGAAGTTGGACAACACGACGTCGCAGGGATGGCGCAGCCCGAACACATAGCGTGCGTCCGGAAAGAGCCGCCACAGCAGACCCACCTGGAAGGACCGGATCGGCATCTTGTCCACGACCAGCGCGCCGCCGGTATCCCCGGCAGCAGCATCCAGGGCCGCGAAGTATTGCCCCCGCAGGTCGATAATCGCCTCCGCGTCCAGGTCGGCGAGGCTTGCCGGATAGCCTCCGGGCCGACGGGCCAGCGTCTCGACCACATCGAGAATCGTATTTTGCTCTTCGACCACCCGGATGGCCGGATGGCCGTCAAGAAGCAGGTCGGTGAGGGTCGTGCCCGATCGCGGGAACCCGAGCATGAAGACCGGTGACGGCCGTTCGGGCGCGGGCGCCGGTGGCCAGGCCAACGGATCCGCGGACTCGAAATAGTCCCGCATCGCCTCGAGCATGGCGAGGAAACGTTCCGGCGAGGCCTTCACCGCCCGCGGCGTGCGCGACGCGAGGTCGTTGGCGGCTTCGAAATGCCGCCAGGCCGCCTCGGTGTCGCCCGTGCGGTCCAGCAGATAGCCGAGCTGATAGTGGTACTGCTCGGCCAGTCTTGGCGGCAGCCGTTCCGCCGGCACGCTGCGCAGGCGACGCACGCCGGCCTCGGCGTCGCCGTCCCTTCGGGCGAGCTTGGCCGCTTCAAGATTGAGACGCGGGTGCGCCGGCGCCTGCTCGAGTCCGGCGGTGAGCGCCTCCCGCATCTCGTCGAGGCGGTTGGACTCCTCATAAAGCGCCGCCAGTTCGGCATAGACATCCGGGTTGGCGGGTGCCAGGCGGCGGGCCTCCAGGAAGGCTGATTCGGCCTCCTCCGTGCGCCGCTGTTCCCCGAGCACGAGGCCGAGGTTGAGGTGGGCCGGGGCGTGGTCCGGGTCGACGGCCAGGGCCTGGCGATAGGCTGCGGCCGACTTCTTGAAGCGGCGGATGGTGTGATACGCGACGCCGAGATTCACCAGCGTCGGAACATTGCCGGGTTCGCTCTGCAGGCTGGCCTCGAAGGCCTCGATCGCCTCTTCGTACTGACCCCGGGACATCAACACCGTGGCCAGGTTCCGGCGGGCACTGACCAGATCCGGATCGATGCGCAGCGCATGCTCAAAGGCATCCCGTGCTTCGTCCAGTTCGCCCATGGCGCGCAGGACGTGGCCGAGATGATTGTAGGCGCGGGCGAAATCGGGACGGATGATCACCGCCCGGCGCAGGGCATTGGCGGCGTCCTGGTAGCGGCCGAGATTGTTCAGGGCCCGGCCGAGATTGTCGAAGGCACCGGCATAGTTACGGTCCAGTTCCAGCGCCTTGAGGATGGCTTCCATGGCCCCCTCGGCGTCTCCGGCCGCCAGCAGCACGGCGCCCAGGTTGTTGTGAGCCACGGCGAAATCCGGCTGCATGCCGATGGCCTGAGCGTAAAGTTCGGCGGCCTTGTCGAAACGGCCCCGAGCCTTGAAGATGTTGCCCAGGCTGTTGACGAAGCTCGCCTGAAGCGGCTTGGCGGCAATAGCGCGACGGATCAGCGACTCGGCCTCGTCCAGGTTCCCGGCACGCGCATCGATATTGCCGAGGGAATGCAGCGCCTCGGCGTGCTCGGGGGCCTCCCGGAGGAGCTCCAGGAAACGGGCTTTCGCAGCTTCCAGGTCACCCTGGCGCTGCAGATCCTGGGCCTCCCGGTAACGGGCTTCGACAGTGGCTGAGTCGGCGTTCATGGGCTACGGGGAATCATCGGACTCGGTGGGCGGTCCAAAGGGATTCGGATTATCGCCCTTTCCCTACGAGGCGCAACCGGCCGGCCGAAATTCCCGCGGCCGCTCCCGGAGCGAAAAGGAGACCCGGTTATGGGTATGCGGATATTTTTGCTGTTTCTGATCCTCCTGGGCGGAGCCTGCGCCGAGGTCCGCCAGGCCATACCCGACCGGCCCCATGGGGTCATTGTGGTCGGCCAGAGCGAGATCCCGGACTTCATCTACCCGGTATTCCTGGTCGAGGTGGACGGCACGACGGTCCGTGACCGGCGTTCCTCCTGGACTCTGGACCCCGGCGACCACGAGATCGTCGTGGCCGCGGATCTGACCCAGGCCACTGGTTCTGTCAGGGGCGGATTCACGCCGAGGGACGAGCAGCCCGGCCGGATGAAGATCTTTGTCGAAGCCGGCATGAAGTACTGGGTCGGTGCAAGATTTACCGGGGGTCGGCGGGACGAATGGGAGGCGGTGATCTATCGGGAGGCGCCGCTGGAGTACTACAACCACTCCATCGACCGCATGTAGCCGGCGAGTTTCGAGCGCTCGTCTGGACATTGCCCGGGGCGAGGCGTTTATCCTATGCCGAGCAATCGTGCAGGAAATCTCAAAGGAACGCGGCCATGCGCAAGGCCTTCATCATCCTCTGCCTGACGGTATTTTCGGCGACTGCCCACGCAGATCTCGCCCAGAATCTGCTCGCCTGTGCACGGATCGCGGACGACGCCCGCCGCCTGGCCTGCTACGACCGCTTTGCCACGGAAGTCATCGAAATCGGCCTGTCCGGCCAGACGCAGGGAACCGCCGCCCCGGCGATCGGCGCAGGCGCCACGGCGGGCGCTGCGGCCAGTGCCTCGCCCTCCCCGGCGCCCGCCGCGCCGGCATCATCCGCACCCGTGGCATCGCCAGCCCCGGCCCCGGCCGCCCAGCCGCCTTCCACGCAGACGGCCTCCGCATCACCGGAGGACAATTTCGGCAAGGACACCTCGGGCAATAGTCCGAAAAAGATCAAGACCCGCTACGTGGGCGACTTCACCGGGTGGGACGGCAAGACGGTCTTCCGTCTGGAAAACGGCCAGGTCTGGCAGCAGGCGGAACAGGGCCGCATGTCGTGGCGCGCGGAGAATCCGGAGGTCACGATTTCCCGTGGCATGTTCGGCGTCTACCGCCTCTCGGTGAAAGGCGTGAACAAGAAGATCAAGGTCAAGCGCATCGAGTAGCCTCTCGTCCAGGCCGCCGGGCACATGCCTCAGGCATTGCCCTCCACGAGCGGTCCCTCGGTGGCCTTCCACATGTCTTCCCGCTCGACGAGCTGATACAGCCCCTCGGCCTGCTGCTGCAGGCGCGCCGACACGGATTCCCAGTCCACGCCGGGATCGTTGTCGGCGCCGGTTTCGGCCAGCTTCTCCAACTGGGCGCTCTGCAGCTGC
This sequence comes from Gammaproteobacteria bacterium, assembly GCA_029287575.1. GTDB lineage: Bacteria > Pseudomonadota > Gammaproteobacteria > Steroidobacterales > XN24 > JARFQW01. The sequence continues at coordinate 24,881 of JARFQW010000064.1, forward strand.
CACTTCATGGAAAAGTGGCGGGCCGATTCCCGCGCCGTATTCGCCATCGCGCCTTCGAGGTGATCCGTGGGCAGGCCCTCTCCCGAGATGATCCAGAACGAGCGGTCCTTGTCGCCCTGGGGCCAGGCCTTGCCGATGAAGAGCCGATGGGGCAGGGTCCAGGCCGCATGGCCCATCACCTCTTCGGTGAACAGATCGCTGTCCTGGACATGCTTGACCATGCCGCGCATCTGGTCCTTCAGCCACTCTGCGTAGGCATCGAGTTCTTCCTGGGTCTTGAACGCCATCACTGTCTCCTGTTCGTTGATTCGCGGAGCGGCCGGGAGGCCGAGGGGTTGCCCTTCAGCCGCCGGACCCGGTGGTGGGCTCGGGCACCGGCTCGGGAACGGACGGCGCCAGCGGCCTCGGCCGATAGACCGGATCGCTCAGAGGAAAGGGCACGGTGGCCGCCTGCTGATTCTCGTAAAGGGCAAGATTGGTCTTGTGCCACTGTGCCCGCGACGTATCGCCCTGTTTTAAGGCTTCGAAAATTGCCTGGGTCTGAAAATCCACGGCATCCTCGAATCGGCCGTTGGCCGCGCACGCCATTGCCAGCGTTTCCGCCTCTGCCAGCCCCGGGCTGTCCCCATAGCGGGCTTCGGCCGCATCCAGGGCCTGCTGGCGCTGCTCGGCGGTGGCGGCCGGGCACGTGGAATAGGCGCGGGCCAGCGCGACAAGAATGTCGCCGTCACCCTTGGACAGCTTCAGCGCCCGCAGCAGGGACTGCTGGGCGAGTTCGCATTCCCCGTCGGCAAGCCACGCCAGACCGAGCAGGTACTGCACCTCGGTCTCCTCGGGCAGCTGGCGAATGATCTGTGAGTAGTGCTCCGAGGCCTCGCTGAACTCTCCCTGGCGCATCAGGGAATTGGCCAGAAGCATACGTGGCTGAACCAGTTCCGGCCGCGTTTCCAGAGCCCGCGCGTAGTAGCGATCCGCCTCGGGCTGCTGGCCCTTCTGCTCCATGATCATGCCGACGAGAAACGCCGCGTCGGGCCGCTCGGGCTGCTGGGACAACACCCGGGCGAAAGTCAGCAAGGCGTCGTCGGTATCGCCCATGCCGGCCTGCAGCTTGCCCATTTCGACGAGCGCCTCCGTATTGTCCGGCTCGATGGAGGTGGCCAGTTCATAGAAACGCAGCGCCACGTCCGGGCGGCCCACCTGGACGGCCTTGCGGGCGTCTTCCAGGTAACCCGAGGCGCCCTGGGTCAGCGCCTGAACAAAGGCAAGCAGCGGATCGTCGATCGTGGGCACCCGCTGCCCGGCCTTGTCCAGCTCGGCCCTCGCTTCGTCCCGGCGACCCAGCTCCCGATACGCCAGACCCAGCTGGTAGTGCACCTGGGTGGCCTCCGGCTGTTTCTCGAGGGCCCGGCGGTAGAGCCCGACCGCGCGCTCGAAATCGCCGTTGCCGGCCGCGACTTCACCCATGCCCGCGAGCCCGGCCGCGGCGTCGGGAGACTGATTCAGCACCACTTCGAAGGCGGCCTCGGCCTCGCGCAGCATTCCGGCATCGAGAAAAACCCGGCCGATCCGGGCGTAGGCGGCGGTGTAGGTGGGCTGGATCGACAGGGCCTTTCGATAGTTGGCAATGGCCCCTTCAAGGTCACCGGTTTCCTCGGCATAGACCGCGTAGAGATAGGGCCAGCGAGGGTTCTGGGGATCCAGCGCCATGGCGTTGCGGTAGCAGGCGGCGGCCGCATCCTGCTGCTCCCAGGCCTGATAGTTCATGCCCATCCGGCCATATGCCAGGCCCAGCTGGCGGCCCTCCAGCCGGCCGCGCTGACCGCGAAAATAGTCGACCGCCGGTCCCAGCCGATCCCTGATTTCGGGCTTGAGCGTCGACAGCTCGGGATGGGGCACCAGCTCGAGCGAGGGCGCCGATTCCTCCTGGGCCCGCGCGGATGAGAGCGCCAGCAAGGCCAGCAGACAACACAAGACGGCTCGAACGGTGAACGTGTTCATTGATTGATCTCCTCACCGCCGCCCTGTTCGAGGCGGTGGTAGCGGCCCGGTGCAAGCCCGGGAAACGCTTCCTCGGTCCCGTCGGGCCACACGACCCGGGCGCGGTAGGCGTTCGTCTCCCTGTCTCCCAGACCGAACAGAATTCTGGGGTCATTGGACGAAGCGTAGCTGCCATCGGCCCGAACCCGGCGCCACATTTCCACGTCACCGACTTCAAGAACGGCGCGGGCGCCATAGGCGTCGCGTTTGCCGCCGGGCACCATGAGCCGCAAGCCCAGCCAGCGCGCGTCCTGGCCGGTGACGTTGATCAGGAGCCGGGCGGGGCCTGCATTGTTGGTGATCAGCACGTCTACGTCGCCGTCATCGTCGATGTCCCCGAAGGCAGCCCCCCGGCTGACCAGCGACACCGCGAATGCGGGCCCCGCGTCATCGGTGACTTCCTTGTAGCGGCCTTCGCCGAGATTCCTGAACAGCTGGTTGCGCTGGTGCAGGGGATAGGGGTCGCCGGCCCGTACGAGTGCGTCGATCTTCTTGACTGCGCCGTTGACCGAAAGAATGTCCAGCCAGCCGTCGTTGTCGTAGTCGAACCAGGCCGTGCCGAAGCCGGTGTACTGAAAGCTGGGATTCCCAACCCCCAGCACCGCGGTGTCGTCGTCGAACCAGCCGCTGCCGTCGTTGACGTAGAGCGTGTTGGTTTCCTGGCGGAGATGGGTCATGAACAGGTCCTCGTCCCCGTCGCCGTCAAAATCCGCGGCATCCACACCCATGCTGGCCTCCGGCATTCCGTCCCGGTTGACAGCGACTCCGGCAATCAGCGCTTCGTTCTTGAAGGTCCCGTCCCGCTGATTCATCCAGAGCTGGTTGGCCACGCCGTCGTTGGCGACGTAGATGTCCACCCAGCCGTCGCTGTCGAAATCCGCGGCAATCACGCCCAGGGCACCTCCCCACGCCGCCTCGATCCCTGACGCCTTGCTGACGTCGGTGAACCGGCCGTTGCCGTCGTTGCGAAACAGCGAGTCCGTATCCCCGGCGCTGGCCAGCGGTCCGCAGTAGTCCAGTTCCCTCTTCGACAGCCGGCAGGTCCGGCGGTTCTCCAGGCTGTGCTTGACATAGTTGCCGACATAGAGGTCCAGATCGCCGTCATGGTCGTAGTCGACCCAGGCCGAACTCACGCTCCAGCGAAGGTCGTCCACGCCGGCGCTGGAAGTCACTTCCTCGAAACGGCCGTTCCCGAGATTGCGCCAGAGCTGGTTGGAACCGTAGTTGGCGACGTAAAGGTCCACATGGCCGTCGTTGTCGTAGTCACCGGCGGCCACACCCATGCCGTAGCCCGCGGCCACGATGCCGCTGGCCGCGGTGACGTCGGTAAACACGGCCCCTCCGCCGGGTTCGGTGTCGTTCCGGTAGAGCCGGTCTACCAGTTTGTCGTGGGCCGGGGGAATCAACGCATCCTCGAGGGCATCCGCCGGATTGAGCATGTGGCCCTGAACCACATAGGCGTCCATGTCTCCGTCGCCGTCATAGTCGAAGAATGCGGCTCCGGAACCCATCATTTCCGGAAAGTAATAGGCCCCGGTCATCCCGTTGAAATGCACGAAGTCGAGGCCCGACTCAGGCTCCGCGAACAAGCCCTCCGCGGCCGCCAGGCGAGGCAGGGCGGCGGCCATCAGCAGGCTCATCAAGAGGAAGCGTGGCACGCTCGGGGACCCCGCTGGCGAAAAAACGCTCACGATATCACTCCCCGGCACCCGTCGGCTGCGCCACGAGCCATTCGCCGCCCGTTGCCGGAGCGGCATGCGTCGACATCGCGCCGTCGGGCCAGCGAATCTCCAGCTCCTCGGCCCGGCCATCGGCACCCAGCCCGAAGGTGAGCACCGGCTCGACCTGAGCAAGGTAGCTTCGGGTCGGCATGACCGCGCGTTCCTGCACCCCGCCAGACCAGCGCAGCCTGGCAACGGCCCCCAGGGCCTCGCGATTCCCGCCCCGGCCTTCCAGACGCACCCGCAGCCACCGATGGCTGGTCGCCTGGTCGTTGCGGTACAGACGCACCGCCCTGCCGGGCTGGGTGACCGCGATGTCCAGGTCGCCGTCGCCATCGATGTCGGCATAAGCCGCACCGCGGCCTGCCACCGGTTCGCCCAGATCACCCATGGCGTCCTGGGCCACCGGGACAAACTGGCGCGGACAACCGTCGCCGCAGTTCCAGAACAGCTGCGGCCGCTGCTCATAACGCTGGCTGGGCTGAACCGCGTTGATCTGATTCTCCACATGGCCATTGGCCTGAAACAGATCGAGACGGCCATCGAGATCCACATCGAAGAAAAACAGCCCGAAGCTGAGCACGCTGCGGCTGGCCGGGCCCACGCCGGAAATCACCGCCTCGTCGGTAAACACCACGCTTTGTGTGCCGGCGACGTAAAACGAGGTCATCTCGTTGGCGAAATTGGCGATGGCGATGATCCGCTCGTCGCGCTGGGGATCCAGACCGCCGTCGATACCCATGGCGCCCGTCGCGTGCCCGGCGTTGTCGAAGGCAATTCCCAGGGCAACACCGTCCTCGACGAATCGACCGTCGCCCTGATTCATGAAGACGAAGTTGCGCACCGTATCGTTGGCCACGACGAGGTCCTGCCACCCGTCACCGTCGAGATCCATCGGCAGGACCGCAAGCGCCTTGCCGGCTGCCTCACCCGTGGCCGGGTTGACCACGCGCACTCCGGCGGCCTCGCTGACATCGGCGAACGTCCCGTCGCCGAGATTTTCGAACAGAACGTTGAAGGTTCCCGCGAAATTGGTCGGCGGACCATAGGCTCGCCCAATGCCTGTCATCCGGTAGTCCACTTCGAAATCGATATCCCGGGACCAGCCCACGTAGTTGCAGACAAACAGATCCAGATCACCGTCCCGATCGTGGTCGAGCCAGGCGGCGCAGGTGCTCCAGTCCGCGTCGCCGCCGCCGACCCCGGCAGCCGCGGTGACATCGGCGAAGCGGCCGTTCCCGAGGTTCCGGAAGAGCCGGTTGCGACCAACGGCCGTGACAAAAATATCGGTCTGCCCGTCTGCATCGAAATCCGCCACCGCGACGCCCATTCCGTAGAGGGGCGTGTCCAGCCCGGTGCCGGCCGGGGCCTCTTCGAATCTGCCGGTCCCGTCGTTGAGATACAGGGCCATGGTCGCCGCCGCTTCCGCATCCCAGGGCCATGCCGAGCTGTTGACGAGCAGCAGATCCGGATCGCCGTCACCGTCGGGATCGAAAAACGCCAGGCCACCGCCCATGGTTTCCGGCAGCAGGCGATCACCCACGGCGCCGTTGGCGTGCACGAACGACACCCCGGCTGCCGCCGCGGTTTCGGTAAACGGCAGCGCGGGCGGCTCGGGGACCCCGGCCGTGTCAAGCCGTTCCGGTGCAACCAAGACCTGTTCCTCCACGGCCTCGGGTCCGTCATCACGGGTCAGCCACCAAGCGCCCAGGGCAACCGCCCCGATGGCTCCGAAGGCCACGAGGGAACGGCGCAGCGCGACGCCGATCACGGCATCGTTGCCGCCGCGGTGCGAATCGCCGCGACTCTGGTTGTCGGAAGGATGATTCAACGTGAGGCTGTTGCCGGTCGCGGCGGCTCGAGGCCCCAGGCCCCGCTCCGCTGCAGGTCGTAGATGACGACGTCCTCGGCCGCATGATCGGCCGCGGGGTCCGCGCGACGGGCCAGTGCGACGGCCCGATCCCGCGCATTATCGTCCACTTTGTATTTGCCGTGAAGCGCCCGGTGATGATTCGCGGCCTCGGTGTCGCCCAGTTCGGCGAGAACACGGGACAGGCCCCAGTGTCCCTCTGCGTTTTCGGGGTCCAGCGCCAGCACGTCCCGGAAGAGGCCGGCAGCCTCGGTCAGAAACCCTTCCCGGGCTGTCCGCCGGGCTTCGCCCCGTTCGAGACGGGAACGCTCGAACAGCGCGGTGGCCATCTCGTTGAGCAGTCGATAATCCCGCGAGAAGTCCAGCCCGCGACGGCGGGCATCCTCGAAGCGGGTTGCCGTCAGCTCACGATATCCGGCGATCGCCTCGTCGAGAAAACCGTTCTGGCGGTTCAGAACCGCGGTGAAATAGGCCACGGACCAGGGAAACGCCGGGGGCTCGACGGCGGCGGCGCGGGCCAGCGCGGCGGACGCTTCGGCCAGCCGCCCCTCCCGGAGATAGACGCGGGCGAGATTCAGCGGCCCATGCGATTTCCCGGCGGCCTCCACCTGCCGGAACGCTGCCTCCGCCTGACGGAGCTCGCCGGCGCGGAGCAAGCCGATGCCATAGTCGTTCCAGCGCTGCCAGCCCGGCACGTCGGGGACCTTGTGCGAATCAGGCACGGTCCCGGCCACGGGAAAGACAATGCGGTCCGAGGCAATCGTGGTCACCGGCAGATTGTTGCCCGCGAAATCCTCGCCCTGGAAATGCGCCATGTAGGTGGCATCGAATTTCCGGTAGCGCAGAGCCACCTCCAGCTCGACCCGGTCTTCGGCCCAGTCGGGCACCCGGAAACCGAAGTGGGTGACCGAGGCGGCGCCGGGCGGGATCTGGTGGTTGTAAAGGGCGGTGAAGATATCCTCCGCATTGCGCCGGTCGATGCGCCGGCCGTCGCGATCGATGACATAGCTGTTGACGAAATAGGACCACGGGTCCACGGCGCCGTCGGTCTCCCGTCGGGCTCCGCTGCGCCCGGCCACGCGGCCGTCGACCGTGAGCGTCACGTCGAGCCAGATTTCGTTGGAATCCGCCGTACCCTGGGTGAACAGATGGCCGAGGGTCAGGGTCCTGAGCACGACGTCCGCCACATAGTCGCGGCCCGCGCGGACCGACGGCAGTCCGGGCCGCAGCGGCGCCGATGGCAGGGCGGTGATGTCCCGGCCCTCGCGCAGGCCGAAGACGTCCACGCGCAGGCTGCCTTCAAGCACCTCGCGATGACGGGCGTTCACCCAGTCGGGCATTGAAGCCAGCGCCGGGATGGCCGTGTTGGCCGCGGGAAACTGGTGGTCGTGCACGGCCAGCACGCCGCTGTCGTCGAGCACCCGCGCGCCGAAGTCATCGGACGGCCTTGCGGGCATGTGACAGCCGTTGCAGCCGTCATGCGCCTGCTCGGGATAGTAGAAGCTACGGATCCCGTGACCCGAAACGCCGCTCAGCAGGAAACTGTCGTAGTGATTCTGACCGCGAAGCCAGCGGTACGCGTTCAACGCCTCGGGCAGGCTCACCTTATGGCAGGTTCCGCAGAACTCCGGTGTCCGGTGGACCGGTTTGAGAAATGTGCGCCGATGGAAATCCGGCTTTGCCTTGATGAGCGCCCGGTTCACCCAGGCCAGCGCAGGATTTCCCGAGTCCACGAACGGGTAATGGCGTGGCGGTGTCAGGGTGAAATCGGCGTTGCCGCGCGGACTGTTCACGGCCGTGACGGAATGACACACGGTGCAGGTCACCCCGGCGCTTGCCGACGGACTGGATCCCAGATCAAAGGCCGGATCGGCCAATTCGCCGGAGAGCAGGGGCACGGGATCATGACAGCCGGCGCAGAATCGGGCCGCGTCGAGATTGCCGTCCCTCTCGAGAACCATGGCCCGTGTCTCGTTGACGGAAAAGCGATAAGCCGGGTTATTGAACGACGCGTGCTTGTGAACGCTGTGAGACCACGCTTCGTGTACGTCGGCGTGACACTCGGCGCAGTATTCGTCGTTCATCAGGCGCTCGGGAGCCACCGGCCCCTCTGCATTTACGCGGATCAGCGCCGGAAAGAACGGCGGCGCCTCGGGCTGAGGAACCGGCTTGGGCGCAAGCCCGGCGTGCAAGGCCACGCCCAGCCCCGACAGAGCCATTGCCCCGGCCGCCACCCAGCCGCCGATGCGCCAACGGACGGGGCGGCCGGCGAGCCGGTGCAGCACGAACAGCCACGCCGCGAAAAAAGGCGCCGCCACGTGCAGCCAGTACGCGACGGTCCGACCGGTCGGGTTTCGGATCTCCACCCAGGGCAAACCCCGGGTCAGGAGCAGACCGGTGATCAGAAGCCCCAGCCCGGTGAGGAACAGCGCATAGCCCACGCGCACGGCGCGCCGGTTCGGGCGGTGGCGAGCCCGCTGCATGTGCAGGAGGCCGTAGACAACGAAAGGGACAATCAGGACCAGCCCGAGAACCACGTGGGCCAGAAACATGTACTGGTAAAAGTGGCCCTGCAGGCTGTCCCCCGCCGCGAACTCCGCGAAGGTCACCGCACCCAGGTAGGCCGAGTTGACCGAGAGCACGGCGAACAGGGCAAATACGACAAACAGAATCCGTCGCAGCCCTGGCCCGACGACCGGTCGGGGCGCGCGGCGTGGTTCGGGGCCCGTCATGGTCAGCGACCTGCCTGGTAGCGGGTCTGGTAACGCTCATCCAGAATCTCGCGCCGGGTCACGGCCTCGGGATCGTCCGTGAAGCGGCGGGGCATCGGCCCTACGGCATCACCGTGTTCGGTATACAGGTCCATGTCCTTGGCGTAGCCGTGAACCTCCAGCACCAGCCGGCGCCGCCATCCCTCCGGTGCCGGTGCCGGTGCCGGAAACTCCGCCTGAACCTCTTCGCCCGGCCCCATGATGACGAGAGCGTCGTCGGCGGTATCCACCAGCGGGAGCACGGGTCCGAGGGCTGTGTAGAAACCCGGCAGATAGCGGGTGTCCCAGAAGGCCTTGCGAACCGAGTAATCGTAGTCCGGGCGTCGCTGGGGGCGGGTCAGCCGCTCGGGAAATCCGGTCTTCGCGAGGCGCGCCCGATCGGGTTGTACGACTGCCAGGCGAAGGCCCTCGGGTGCCGGCTCCGCATAGACGATCTCGATGCGGTCCCAGTAGATTTCCAGGTTGGACGTGAGCCGCAGCGCCACGGTGTCCGGCGGCAGGGCGTCCAGCGGCAGGGCCATGCGACGGGGCATTCCCGCCGGATAACCGAAGCCGGCATGGACCGTCTGCCACTGACCTCCGGCAAGCCGGGCCTCGAGGGTCGGCGGCTCGTAGCTTGCACCAGCCTGCCAGGCGGCAAATACCGTTTGCGAATACGGATACTCCACCCAACCGTCGGCGGTCAGCACGGGCCGGCTGCCCGGTGGATTGATAACCCTGCCGAAATCCAGCGTGAGTTCCAGAGGCCGGGCCAGGCGCCCGAGAAAACGCTGGTCCAGCGGACCCGGGTCGGCCGCGCGATGGTCGGCGGCCGCGAGTTCGGCGGTCATATCCGCGCCATCGCCACGGGTGACCCGCAGCGGGGCGAGGGCCCGACGGTAGAACAATGGCGCCCCGGTCACCGCCGGCTCGCCGGTCTGCATGCGCTCGTCAGGAATCACGTCCCACCCCGGCGGCAGATCGAAGACGTGCATGCGTAGCTTGTCCAGGTAGGCGTTCTCTTCCATGGGCTCGGTAATTTTTACCGCGTACCGCCCTTCCCTCGGCCGGGCCAGGCCTTCCGGAAGCAGGAAATACTCCCACGGGCGAGGCTCGCTGTAACGGCCGGGTTCTATGAGAAACCCCAGACCGGCCACACCCAGCACGTCGCTGGTGAAGCGCCACTGGGTTCCGTCCCAGACAAAGAGCACCGGGCAGCTGGACAGCTGGCGCTGGGTCTCGGGAACGAGATGCGGGCCGCCGGCCTCGAGGCCGAGCTCCGTCTGGAAAACGCCATCCGACCAGTTGACCGCGATGTAGTCGGCGCTGGTGTCCCCGGACAGGCCGATGGAGAGGGGCTGCAGACTCTGGCCCGGCGCAGAATGGTTATCCAGCACCGCCCCCATGGCCCACCGGTCGCCGACCCGGACGCCGATGTGCGTCCCGATCCCGGACCGGTTGGACCGCATGGAATCGGCGCGCTCTTCCTTGCCGCTGAACATCAGCGCAAGAAAGGCATGGCGGCCCGGGCCGGGGGGCCATTCGCGAAGATCCCCGGCCGCGTCCAAAGCCACCAGGGAAGGCCCGCGCTCGGCCATGCGCAGGAGCGGCAGCGCGGAAGAGACGAGCTCCTGTTCAGGGGTGATTTCAGCGAGAACCGCCCCGGTTGCCGGCGACGAAACGCGCACCGTTGCTGCTCCCGACAGCAGCAGCTCCGGACCGCCGTCGCCGTCGAAATCCTGAAGACCGAGGGTATCCGCCCACGGCGCGGGCGGCGTTTCCAGCTCCACGCTCTCCCAGTCCCGGCCAACGCGCCGCCAGAGGCGTATCTCCCCGGCGGTACCCAGACCATAAATCTCCACTCGACCGTCGGCATCGGCATCCCCCGCGACAGCGCCGACGAGATGCGCCGAAACGAAGGATTCAAGGCCTTCCGCCGGCCGATAGCGCCACAACCGGTCATTGAGATAAACCCGGTGCGGCGGCTGACGGTTGAGAATGATCAGATCCAGATCACGGTCCGTGTCCAGATCGGCGGCAATCACCTGGCTGCCGGTCTCGGCACCGCCGGCAATGCCCTGCTCCTCGGCCAGCCGCCGGAATGCCCCGTCACGATCGTTGCTGAACAACTCGTCACCAGCCCCGGCATTGACCACGAATATGTCCAAATCCCCATCATGGTCGGCGTCCAGCATCGCAGTGTCCGCGCAGACCCGATCGCCGTCGTCGGTACCCGACGCCTCGGCAATCTCTTCCCAGACACCGGGACCGGATTGCCGCCAGAGCTGATTGGGTCCCGAGCGGCACAGGTAGACGTCCGTCAGGCCATCGTTGTCTACATCGCCCCAGGCAACGGCATTGACGTTCTGTGTGCCCGCGAACGGGATGCCGCTGCGGGTCAGGAAGCGGCCATCGGCCTCCTCCAGCATCGCCAGCCCTTCGGCCCGGCTGACGATCAACTCGAGGACCCCGTCTCCGTCCGAGTCGCCCGCGGTCAGTCCGGCCCGGCCCGGGCCGGCCACGCCGTCGCCACCGATATCGGCCGGGGCGCCGAACAGGTCGCCCGCAGGGCGCGGCTTCCGTCTGGCCTCACTCTCGCCGACGGCCTGGGCCTCGCCCCTGGGTCCCATGCGTGTGTACTTGAACTCCGCGAGCCGCGCCCTCGGATTGTCCTCGAGCTGCTGATATGCCTCGATCATGGCGCGGGCTTCCTCGCGCCTGCCGAGGCGGCGCAGCACCAGGGCCGAGCCGTAATAGGCGCTGCGCAGATAAGGATCCAGGTTCATGGCCCGCTCGTAATACGCCAGGGTCTCCTCAAGCCGGCCTTCCTGCAGCAAATTCTGGCCGAGAAAGTAGGCCGCGTACGCGTCGTCCGGATCAGCGGCCAGGACCCGTTCGAAATGCCCGGCGGACAGCGCCGTATCGCCGATATACAGACGCAGAAGACCGCTGACGTAGTGGGCGCGGACATGGTCCGCATCGTCGGCCAGGACGCCCTCGAGTATGGTCAGCGCCCGCTCCTCGTCGCCGTCTTCCTGGCGGTTGAGCGTGGCGATCGCCAGGTTGACCCGCGCATCCAGCCAGCCGGGCTGACGACCCACCAGCTCCTCGAAGGTATCCCTGGCGGCGGGATAATCGAAGTATCCCATCAGCCCGACACCCCGATTGTTCAGCGCCACATCCTCTGCGGGATAGGTCGCGGAACTCCCCCGATCACAGGCAGCGACCAGCAGCAGGGCGGCCAACGCACCCAACGCCGCCGGCGCGCGAAACCAGGCCGCGGCGATTGCCCTCATGCCGGATCCTCCGGATCGCCGGCGGTTCGGCCCTTGGCGTCGGCGACCCGGCGCCGAAGGCTTTCGATCGATGGCGGCGCGGCGCCACCGGGAGCCAGATGCTGCCGGTGCATGTAGGTATACAACTCACTGCGCAAGTGGGCGCGCATATCGTGACCGAAACGGCGCTTGCGCTCGGCGCGCAGAGCATCCACATCGATGGGCGCCACAACAATTTTTTCGCCCGGGCCCGGATCAGCCTGGGCCAGAATCCGACCGTCGTAGTCCACGACCATACTCCCGCCCGGCCAGCTGAACGGAGGGTAATGGGCCAGCGACGCCCCCTGATTCGCGGCCACGACGAACGCGGTATTTTCCAGCGCCCGGGTGCGGTTGACGAGGGACCACCAGTTCATGGGCTCGGCGGTGCCCCAGGGATCCATGTACGCGGAAATCCGGATCAGGATCTCGGCGCCCCGGAACGCCAGCTCCCGGATGGTCTCTGGAAACAGCCAGTCATAGCAGGTGGCTACCGCGATTCTGCCAATCTCCGTGTCTGCAACCGGAAAGGGATCGTCCGGGTAGTCCGGCAGATCGTGGGGACTGGAATGCACCTCCCACGGAATCCAGGGATTCACCTTCCGGTATTTCGTCAGCACGCCCTCGGGACCCACCAGCACCGTGGTGTTGAAGACCAGGTTGGGATAGGCCGGATCGGCTTCCAGGAAGCTGCCCGTCTGGATGTAACAGCCCTGCTCACGGGCCAGCCGGACATACCGGTCCGTGTGTTCGTTCGGCACCGGTACAGCGAGGTGACGGCGCAGCTTGTCTACGGTTTCGTGAATCGGCACCGCATGGGCAAACTCGGGAAAAGCAAACAGGCGGACGTCGAAAAATGGCTCGTATCCCGCCAGGGTCTGCTCGACCATCGAGCACATGTGCTGCACCCGCTCGCCGATTTCCTCGCGGCTGGTGGGCGCCGGGAAGTCCGTCTGACAGGCGGCAGCGTAGACAGGAGATTGGTTCATGGTGTCGACCTGGGGGAGCCGCTCCGGCAGCCGGTCCGGCCGGCGGGATTGCGGTCATCCGAAGCGCCGTATTTTACATGGCCGTGAGTTCGCTCCACACCCTGCATGTGGATGCTGGCGGCTTGTGTACTAGTATTCTTTCAGGCGGATCTTCCGCGCCGAACCCCAAGAACGAGGACAGCATTCATGGCCAAGCAGCTCAGCGACATCGAAAAGGCATTCCAGGAGGCCCGCCGGGAATTCACCCGCACTGCCGAGGTGACCTACCGGCGCCTCAGCGAAGAACTCAAGAAGCTCAGCGACCGCGCGAACCGATCCGCCGACGACGTCCGCAAATTGCGTGACCGGTTGATCGCGCAGGCGGAAACGTCGGCCCGTCCGGTATCGAAGGCCGCCGAAAAGCGCATGACGCAGATGGAAAAGGCTCTGGCCGACGCTCGCAAGGAACTCGCCCGGATCCGGGAGGACAAGGACTGGGTACGCAACCAGCTCAACGAAGCCAAGGACTTCCTGATGAAGGCCATGGGAGCCGAGAGGGCCCTGGCCGCCTTCGAGAAGGAATTCGCCGGCCGGGGAGCCGGCGGCCGTCGAAAGGCTGCGACCAAGAAGCGGACCGCAGCCAAGAAGCGTCCGGCCGCCAAGAAACGTCCGGCCGCCAAGAAAGTCGCGAAGAAGAAACCCGCGACCCGGAAGAAAGCCGCAGCCAAGAAAAAGGCCGTGGCGAAGAAAAAGGCGGTAGCGAAGAAGAAGACCACGTCGAAAAAGAAAGCACCGGCGAAAAAAACGGCTTCGAAAAAGAAAGCCACCCGCAAGGTCAGCGCGAAGAAAAAGGCCGCGGTGAAGAAGGCCGTTGCCAAGGCCGCGTCGAAGAAGAAGGCGCCGGCGCGCCGGGTCTCCAAGAAGAAAAAGACTGCGAGCCGCAAAAAGAAAAGCTGAATTCCAGCGATGAACCCGTCCGGGCGGTGCCGCGGAAGCGGCGCCGCCCGTTTCGTTGGTTACCATGGATACATGAATCGAGGGAAATCATGCGGCGCGGGCGCGCCTGAGGTTCGCGAGGTGAGCCGCCAGGTCGGGCGGCGTGCCGCGATCCTGTCCGGTCTTCTCAGCTGGGTACTCGCGGCTGGACCGGCGGCTGCCGGGGACAGCGGGCCGCTGAACGTGTTTGCCGCCGCCAGTCTGACGGATCTGGTGAACCGCCTGGACGACGGCTTTTGTACGGAACAGGGACGCGGGCCGGGCTGCACTCGCGGGGTCTTCGGCGCAAGCTCGATTCTCGCCCGCCAGGTGGCCCAGGGGGCGCCGGCCGACGTCTATCTCACGGCCCACGAAGAGTGGATGGACTTCCTGGAGTCCAGCGGCCGGATCGAACCCGGCTCACGCGTCGTCTTCGCGGGCAACCGGTTGGTTGTCGTACAGCCGGTTGGCGCGCGCGTCGAAACCGACCCCATCGCCGCGCTGTCCGGCGGCCGAATCGCGGTGGCTGACCCCGACCATGTTCCCGCGGGGCGATACGCCCGGGAGGCGCTACGGTCACTTGGGCTCTGGGACACGCTCGGGGGGCAAATCATCCCGGCCGACAATGTTCGCCAGGCTTTGTTCCTCGTGGCCCGGGGCGAAGTCAGCGCGGGTATTGTCTATCTCAGCGATGCCCTCGCCTCCGCACGCGTCTCGGTCGTGGCGATCCTGCCGGAAACCCTCCATTCACCAATCCGCTACACCGCGGCGGTCCTGCGCGGCGGCGAACCCGGCGCGCGGGAATTCGTACGCTTCCTCGGCGGACCGCGGGCCGGCGTGACGCTCACCGAGCTGGGCTTCGAAACCGCCCGGGCGAGCAATGATTGACGCCCTGCAGCCAGGAGAATGGGACGCCATTCAGCTGAGTCTCCGGGTTGCCGCGGTCAGTCTCGTGGTGAGCCTGCCGTTTGCCATCGGCGTGGCTCTGCTGCTGGCACGAAAACAGTTTCCCGGCAAGCTGCTGGTCGAAACCCTGGTCCATCTGCCCCTGGTCTTGCCACCGGTCGCCACCGGCTATGTGCTGCTCGCCTTGTTCGGAACGGCGGGACCCGTCGGCGGATTTCTCCAGAACACGTTCGGTGTCGAGCTGGCCTTCCGGTGGACGGGCGCGGTGCTCGCCGCAGCGATTATGGCCTTTCCGCTCATGGTTCGCCCGATGCGCGTCGCGCTCGAAGCCGTGGATCCCGGCCTGGAGCAAGCGGCCGCCACCCTCGGAGCCAGCCGCCTGCGGACGTTGTTGTCGATCACGCTCCCGCTGGCGGCGCCGGGCGTCATTGCCGGCGCGGTTCTCGGGTTTGCCAAAGCCCTGGGCGAGTTTGGCGCCACCATCACGCTGGCGGCGAATATTCCGGGAGAAACCCGGACCGTGCCGCTGGCCATATGGAGCGCCCTGCAAACACCGGGGGGAGAACCGGCCGCCTGGCGGCTGACCGTGGTGGCAATGATGATCGCCGTGCTCTCCCTGGTCGTTGCCGAGTGGCTCGCGCGCCCACGGAGGCCGCATCGTGCTTGACCTGAACGTCCGCCTCGAGCGTGACGGATTTCGGCTGGATGCCTCGCTGTCAGCGTCTGCCGGCGTGACCGCGTTGTTCGGACCCTCCGGGGCCGGCAAGACGACCCTGGCTCACGTCCTTGCCGGCCTGCTGCGACCGGATGAGGGCCGGATACGGCTGGATGACGACATCCTGTTCGACTCCGATCAGAAACTGTGGAAACCGGCCCGGCAGCGCCGGATCGGGTGCGTGTTTCAGGAAGCGCGCCTGTTTCCCCATCTGTCGACCGAGGGCAATCTCCGCTTCGCCCTGCGCCAGGCCCGCGGGGCGGACCCGGTGATCGGCTGGGACGATGCCGTGGAGATGTTCGAGCTGGCGGCGCTTCTGCCCCGGCGCCCGGACCGTCTGTCGGGTGGCGAACGGCAGCGGGTTGCGCTGGCCCGCGCCCTGCTGGCGGCGCCGCGCCTGCTCATCCTGGACGAGCCTCTTGCCGCGCTGGATCCGCACCGGCGCAAGCGGCTGGTGGGTTACCTTCGCCGGCTGCGGGACCACCTGGACCTGCCGCTGGTGTACATCACCCATGAACCCCGGGAGATCGCCCGATTTGCCGACGAAGCCGTGCTGATGCGCGAGGGCCGGATTCTGCTGGCCGGTGCTGCCCACGACGTCCTTTCCTCCGGGGCCTTCGTGGAGATGACCGGTGATCCGGACCCCTGGTCGGTGCTGGCGCCGGAGGTCACCGGGCATACGCCAACCGGCGCCACGATGCTTGCCCTCGGGGCCCAGGCCTTCCGGATACCGCGCATCGATGCCCTTCCTGGCGAGCAGGTTCGCCTGGTGGTCCGCGGCCGCGACCTGTTGTTGTCCACGGCCACGTCGCCACTGGAGGAGATCAGCATTCGCAATGCGTTTGCGGTTGAGATCGGCTCGATCGCATCGCAGGATGGGGTGTGCCTTGTCGATCTGATGCTGGGGGCATCCCGCCTGGCCCTGAGGCTGCCCGCCGCCACGGTGCGGGCCCTGGGCCTCGAACCCGGACGCCCGGCACAGGTGCTGATCCGATCGGTGGCCTTCGAGGGTCGCAGCCTGGAGCCTGAAACCTGCATTGCTGGAGAATTGGATACATGAATCCGGATATACCTGCGCTGCTCCCGGTCTTTCGCGAGCTCACCAGTGACGGCGAGCCGCTGGTGCTCGCCACCATCGTGGAAACCGAGGGCTCGACCTATCGCAAGCCCGGGGCACGGATGCTGATCGATGCCGGCGGCAACTGGCACGGCATTCTCGGCGGCGGATGCTTTGAGGGCGACCTGGCCGAGCGGGCGGCGAAAACCCGGGCCGACGGTACCGGTCAGCTCGTCGAATACGACATGCGGGGAGAAGGCGACCTGCTCTGGGGGCTCGGTCTGGGCTGCGACGGTCTCGTCCGGATCCTTCTCCAGCCGCTGGACCCGGAACAAGGCTATCAGCCCTTCGGGTGGCTGGCCGGGCTGGTCGAGGGGAAACGGCAAGGGGTGCTGGCCACCCTGCTCCGGCCTGCCGGCGACCTCCCGGCAGGTGCATCCCTAGGCGTCGAAGCGGACTGCGCCACAGCGCTGGGAATGGACGGCACCCAGGTTCCGGAGGTCGTAGCGGCGGCGAGGAAGCACCTCGGCGAAACCCGTTCGGCCCGCCTCCAGGCGGGCGGATCCGACGACCCGCTGGACCTGCTGCTGACTCCCTGCGGTCCGGCCCCGCACCTGCTGCTGATCGGTGCCGGGCCCGATGCGCAGCCAGTGGCGCGGATGGCCAGAGACCTGCACTGGGACATTACGGTCCTCGACCATCGCGAGGCCCTGGCCCGTCCCGACCGGTTCCCCGCCGAGTGCCGGGTACAGTCCATGGAGCCCGAGAACCTGGGAGACGACCTCGACCTTGCGGCCGTATCCGCGGCGCTGCTGATGACCCACAATTTCGCCGCGGACGTGCGCTGGCTGAAGGCAGTGGCCGCCGCTCCTCCCGCATACGTGGGCCTGCTGGGTCCGGCCCGCCGCAAGCAACGGCTCCTGGACGCACTGGACGACAGCGAGCGCGCCGCGGTTGCCGGTCGCGCCGTGGGACCGGTGGGTTTAGACATCGGCGGCGAAATGCCCGGGTCCATAGCGCTGTCCGCCCTCGCGGAGATTCACGCCTTTCTCGCAGGCCGCGGCGGCCTCCCGCTCGGCGCAGCGGGCCGTGACGGCTAGCGGCCCCCGACTGGCGGGCGCGGTGCTGGCGGCCGGCGGCGCCACGCGTTTCGGGCGGCCCAAACAGGTGGCACGCTTTCACGGAGAGCCGATGGTCAGGCTCGCCGCCCGCGTCGCGCTGGAAACCTGCGAAGCCGGCGTAGCCGTCCTCACGGGAGCCCATGCCGAGCTCGTGGCCGCGGCCGTGGCCGATCTGCCGATAGCGCTGGTGCATCATCCCGGCTGGAGAGCGGGCCTGGGCAGCACACTACGTGCGGCTATCGATGCAGCGCCGGCGTGCCAGGGTCTCCTGGTGCTGGCCTGTGACCAGCCGGGCGTGGCCCCCGACGGTGTTGCCGCGCTGGCCGAAGCCTGGCGCCGGGATCCGGAACGGCCAGCGGCGGCTTCCTATGCGGACATACTGGGAGTGCCGGCCATTTTGCCGCTGCCGGCAGCGCGGCGCGCGGAGTTTCCCGCCGAACGGGGCGCGCAGGCCTGGCTCGAAGCCTGGGCAGGCGGCGCCAGCGCCGTGGCATTGCCCGCGGCAGCAGATGACGTGGATACGCCTGAGGAACTGGCGCAGCTGGAGTCCGGAGGGAATCGCTGACGGCCGCGTTTTTCTGCCGCCGCTCGGGAACGTCGATGCGGCCCTAGCCCGCGCCCTCCGCCGACGACTGTTCGGCGGGACAGTGGACCCACCCGGTCACGCCATCGGTGTAGTGCTCTTTCTTCCAGATCGGCACCCGCGCCTTGACCTCGTCTATCACGTAGCGGCAGGCGGGAAACGCCGCGTCGCGATGCCCGGAAACCACCCCGACCCAGACCGCCATGTCACCAAGTTCCAGCGCGCCGATCCGGTGCACGCAAGCGACGTCGAGGAGACCGAACCGGCTCCGAGCCTCCTCGAGGACCTTGCTGCCTTCCTTGACCGCCAGCGGCTCGTAGGCTTCGTAGACGAGCCGGGTCACCGAACGCCCGTCGTTGACGTTACGCACCCAGCCCTCGAAGGCCACGAACGCACCGGCATCATGACGAAGCAGCGCTTCACGAAGGCGTCCGGAATCCAGGGGCTGCGTCGAGATCGAGAAATTCATCCGCCGGCAACCGGCGGGAAGAACAGCACGGTGTCGCCATCCTCGACCGGGTCGTCAAAGCTGGCCATCTCGTCGTTGACCGCGACCTTGACCCCCTGCAGGGACTGGTTGAGGTTGTACCGGTCACCCATTTCCATGAAGAGCTTGCCCAGGTTCGCCGCGTCCGTATCCACCCAGGTCGATTCGGTTCCGGCTTCTTCCCGGAACAACGCAAAGAACTTCACGCACACCCGGCTCATGATGCATCCGCCCCGGCGTCCGCCAGCGCGGGATCGCCATCGTAGTCCGACTTGCCGCCGCGCTTTTCAAGCAGCCGGGCCTGCTCGATCCGTATGTCGTGGGACAGGCCCTTGCACATGTCGTAAACCGTCAACGCCGCGACGGTGGCGCCGGTCAGCGCCTCCATCTCCACGCCGGTACGATGCCGGACCGCCGTCTCACATTCGATCATGGCCCGGTTGGGCCCGGCCATCTCGATACGAATATTGCACCGGTCCAGCCCGATCGGATGACAGAAGGGAATCAGTTCGTGGGTCCGTTTCGCGGCCATGACACCCGCGATGATGGCGGTATGAAACACCGGCCCCTTCTTCGAGTCCAGCACCCCGTCGCGGACATGCCGGGTAACGGCATCGGGCAGATAGACCTCGCACACGGCTCGGGCCGTGCGGAAGGTTTCGTCCTTGGCGGATACGTCCACCATGCGGGGCCGCCCCGCATCGTCCACATGGGTGAGCATCTAGCCTCCCACCTGGTACATTTCCACCTTCCGCAACGGGTGCTCGATGCCCGCCCGCTGCTCGCTGTAGCGGTTGCTGCGCCGGCCCCAGAGTTCTTCTATGCGCGCCTCGAGTTCGCCGTCGGAGGCGCCTTCGCGCATCATGCCGCGCAAATCGGCACCCTTGCCGGCAAAAAGGCAGGTGTAGAGTTCGCCGTTGGCGGACAGCCTGGCCCGCGTACAGTCACCGCAGAACGGATCGGTGACCGAGGATATGAAGCCGATTTCACCGCCCCCGTCGTCGAATCGGTAGCGGGTCGCAACCTCTCCCCGATAGCTTTCCTCCATCGGGGTAAGAGGCCAGCGGCTGCCGATCCGTTCCAGCAGCTCGGCCGACGGAACCACCTGCTCACGGCTCCAGTGATTGCGCGTGCCCACGTCCATGAACTCGATAAAGCGCAGGATCACGCCGGTACCCCGGAACCGTTCAACCAGGTCAGCCACGCAGGCATCGTTCACGCCGCGTTTCACGACCGTGTTGATCTTTACCGGGGTTAACCCGTTCTTGAGGGCGGCCTCGATACCGTCCACGACCACCGCGGGATCGCCACGACCGCCGCTCATGGCGGCAAAGACCTGAGGATCGAGGCTGTCCAGGCTCACCGTGACCCGGTGCAGTCCGGCATCGGCGAGCGCCTCGGCCTGACGGGCAAGGAGGATGCCGTTCGTCGTGAGAGCGAGGTCCTCGACTCCCGGAATGACCCGCAGCAACCGAACCAGCGCGGACAAATCCTTGCGCAACAACGGCTCGCCACCGGTGATCCTGAGCTTGGTGACGCCGAGGCCGACGAAACTGCGGGCCACGCGCTCGATTTCGGCGTAAGAAAGCCGCTCGTCCCGGGAGAAAAACTCGTAGTGCTCGGGATAGTGCTCCTCAGGCATGCAGTACGGACAGCGAAGGTTGCAACGGTCGATGACCGATATGCGGAGATCCCGCAGGGGCCGGCCGAGCTGATCGGCGACCGCACTTGTCTCGGGCACCGCCTGGGGTGCCGCACTGGTAATCGGTGGGTTCATCGGCACGAGTCTACCATTCTAATTCCACGTCGATCTAACCCTTCGGATCGCGGCCCCCGGCCCGGAAAGCGCCAGTTTTCAGCAGCCTAGGCCGGAAACGTCCGCCGCGGCCGGGCGACGCCGCCGCCAGGCAGCTCCCCTGGAGCCCGTCTCCTATCGACGTTGCCCCGCCGGAATCGTTCCCTAATAGCGGGGTCGGGCCCGTGTCCCGGTGCCGGGCCCCCGGGGCGGCTCAGTTGACGGCCGAGCCCGTCGGGCGGCCGAGAAACAGGTAGGCTGATTTGTCTCCGCCCTCGGCCAGTCCCACGGCCAGATAAAGTGGGCCGACAAAGGAATCCATGCCGAGAAACAGGCTTCCCGCCCCGCGCAGGTCATCGATGTCCGGCGTTTCGTCATACACGTCGCCGTATTCGATCGAACCGCCGAAATAAATCGGCGCCAGCTGAATGTTGCCCATCCGCCGATAAAAGATCACTCGGCCGATGGCATAGTTTTCTCCCGCAAACTGGTTGGTCTCGTAGCCGCTCAGATTGAAGAGCCCGCCCGCGCGAATCAGGCCGTATACGGGCGCTCTGCCGGAGACTGTCCGTTGCAGGGTCACGCTCGGAAGCAGCGTGTAGCGACCCCAGGTCAGGGCCTGGGCGCCTTCGACGGTGAGCTGATCGAAATCCTCGTCGTCTCCGAGCCCGGGCCGATGGACACGGTACTCGAGAATGACCTGCCGCCCGGCGGTGGGGAAGTTGGCGCTGTTGAGCCGGTCCAGCCCGAAACGCCCGAACGCAAAGCCGATATCGAAGTCGGGCTCTTCCAGGCTGGTATCACCGACCCGCCGGTCACTCTCGCCGAACGCCCGCTGATAGCCCAGCCGGAACTCGCCCCACTGACCGAATTCCCGGCCCGCCTCGAGCCCGGCTCCGAGCTGTTCCAGGTTGAATCGGGCGGTTTCCTGATTGTTATCGAAAATATTGAAGTCCTGCCTCTGCCAGAAGGCCTTCGGATTGACGAACCATTTGCCCTGGGTGTCCAGCGGCTGGTACCACTCGGTGAAGATCAGCGGTTCCTGGCCCGCCGCGACCTGGCTGCGCCACTCCGCGCCGAGGGCATTCATTTCCGTACGGGTGTAGGCCATGGCCAGCGTGTAGTTGGCATCGCCGTTGAAATCGTCCTCCAGACGCATGCCGAACTGCAGGTAGTCCGGGCCCCATGACTTGGCCCGCGCGCTGACCCGAAGCCCGGTCGCGCCGGCGGCCGATTCGATGCTGTAGCTGACTTTTTCGAAGTTCTCGAGCCCGTAGATCGCCTCGATGTTTTTTTCCAGGGCGCGGACATCCAGCCGTTCGCCGACCTGAACGCCGAGCCGGTCGGCGATCACCCGGTCCGACAGGCCCGAATCGTTGTGGATGTCGACGAATTCCACGACCGGCGGCAGACGGGAACGTGTCTCGCGCCGGGTCAGGTAATCGTCCCAGGCGTCGGCTGACAACGACAACGCGCGCAGCTCGGCGAGCCGCTTCCGCGCCGCCGCCTCACCGATGGGAATGGCCTCCGCCGCGCGGTCGAACTGGGCCGTCGTGATATCCCCCAGGTCCGGCACGATCTGTATGTCCCGGGCACCCAGACCCTCCAGCTGCTCCTCCGTGTTACGGCGGGTCATGATGTTTGCCAGCTGGTCGGCCACGGCAAACACGGAATTGATGCGTTCCTCCTCGAGCAGCGGGGTACTGATATCCACCGCGATGACAACGTCGCCGCACATGGCCCGGCCAACGCCAACGGGCAAATTCATGCTGACCCCGCCGTCCACGAGCAGGCGCTCGCCGATGCGTACCGGCGCAAAGGCGCCAGGCACGGCCATGCTGGCGCTCATCGCCTCGGCGAGGCTGCCTGCCGCGAGCACGACCGGCTCGCCGCTGACGATGTCCGTGGCCACCGCTCGAAACGGCAGCGCCAGTTCATCGAAGTCGTCGATGCCCGCCGAGGAAAGGGTGAGATCCTGGAGCACCATGAACGTCTTCTGGCCCTGGATCGCCCCCTGGGGAAACTTCAGCTTGCCATCGCTGAAACCGGGGCTGGCCTTGACCAGGAACAGATCGTCGTCGCGTTTTCGCCGATAGCTCCGGTCCTCGCGAGCCGGCCGATCGTCGAAGGTATCCAGCCAGTCGATGCGGTCGACAGTCGCCTGGATCTCCTGCGCGCTCATGCCGGTCGCATACAGCCCTCCCACGATGGCGCCCATGCTGGTGCCGGCCACGCAGTCGACCGGCACCTGCAACTCGTCGAGGACTTTCAGCACGCCAATGTGGGCTGCGCCTCGGGCGCCGCCGCCACTCAGAACGAGGGCAACGCGAGGGCGCTGGCCGTGGTCACGCGATTCCGGGGCCATTGCGCCCGCCGCCTTCGTGCCGGTATCCCCATTGTGCTCCGGTACAGGGGAAGCGACCGCGTACGCTGCAGACAGAAGCAGCGATGGGAGGATCAGGGCAGCGAATCGTCGGCGATGCATGGCGGCGCCCGTCCCGGGTCAGGACTTGTCGGGCTCGTCGGGCGATTCCTGGGCGATCTGCATGCCCACCAGCCGCGCGACGAGGATGGTCAGGTACAGCTGGCCGATGATCGCTTCGGTCACCGACAGCATGCGAGCAAGATTGGTCGTGGGCGTGATGTCGCCATACCCCAGCGTGGACAGCGTAACGAAGCTGAAGTACAGCGTGTCATTGGGCCGTGCGACGTTCCCTACGGGAATCAACCCCCGAAACGCGTCGGGATCGATCAGGTGGGCGACCATATAGATAATCGAGAAGGTGATGCCGATCAGCAGATAGACCGCCGTGGCCCCGGCAATGAGCCCCGGACTGATACCGCGGCCGTGCCCTCCCGTCACGATATCCACGAGCAGGGCGAAGGTCACAGTAAGGAGAAACAGAACCGCGGCGATTCCCGCGGGCAGATCCCAAACCGGTGACGCCCCAAGCAGGCTCAGAAAGGCGAGTACAGCGAACACCAGGCCCAGCCCGAGGACCCAGACCAGCATGGCCCGGCTGTCGACGACCGAGTAGCCCGCGGAGATCAGCGACAGGGCAAAGACCATGCTGAGCAGGAAGCGGGTCATTGGCGTTTCTTGCAGCGAAAGGCTGAGAACCACCAAGACCGCAAGCAGTGAACACAGGACGAAATAGCCCCGGCTTTGACTGTCCCTGCCCAGGCTGAGGATGGCGGTGAATGGCCCCCCCGGCTTTTTTTCGATAGTCATGAACCTTCCCGCTCGTCGCCAGCACACCGCCATCACGATGCATGGACCCGCCGCCGCGATCAATCCTTGTGAATTCCGGCGCGCTGGAGGCCGGGGGCCAGAGACGCTAGGCTACGGCCCCCTGACAACCCCCGTCATGGATTCCCGCTCCGGAACAGGTTTGCCGCTATGCCATTGTGTACTCACCGTGTCGAGGTCCATGCACCCGCCCACGTGGTCTGGGAATTCCTCGTCGACAAGATCCAGCACCCCGAGCGCTACGTGCCGGGCGTGCACGGTGCCGTGGTCGAGGAGATGGGGGATCCCCAGTGCCTGGTGCGCACGGTTGAACTCGACGGGGACCGGCGCATCAAGGAACGGGTGTCCTGGACGCCGTCAACCCGCACGGTCTGCTTCGTACTGCTGGACGATCCCGAGTTCACCGGCTTTGTCATCAATCAGGTCATGGAAGACGAGGGCCGTGTCCTGCTCGAGCATACGATGAACTGGAGGCCACGCACCGGCTCGGAAGCCGAGGCGGAAGCCTGGGCCACGAAGGTCCGGGAAGCCGCCCTGCACACGGCCGCCCAGGCCGAGCGGCGCGCGGCGGGTATCGGCTAGGTCAACGCAAGTCCGGTTTCTGCCCGGACAATCGTTCACCTGATCGCGCACACGTCTCATTCCGTCCCGTCACACCCTCTCCGGCAGCCGCGGCCACCCACAATGGATGGCGCTCATGCGGAGCCCGCTGCTGGCGCTCGCCCTTGCGACCGGTCAGGCCGGCAGATTTCCGCTGGGCGGCGCCATCCGCTTTTGGGGAGAAACACGATGACCGTTGATCAGGAGAAAACCCGCCCTGCGATTGCCACGATGCCGTTGCTGTGCCGCATCAGGGGGCTTGCCGTGATGTCCGCCGCAGCGGTCCTGGCCGGCGGACCGGCCCATGCCCAGGACTTTTTCGATTCCTATGCGCAGGCCCAGCCCGTCATTGCACGCGCGGTGGACGCCTTCGGGGGCGCAGAACGAATCGAGGGCATACGCCAGGTCCATTTGCGAACGGAGGGGCCGGTCCACCTCCGCTACCAGAGCCGCCGTCTCGGGCCGCCGTTCGACACAAACGAAGGCTGGACCGAGATCGCGCTTGACCGGGACAGCGGGTCGTTGGCCGTGGAAACGGGCGGGCCGATCTTCGTCAACCGCCAGGTCGTTACGGCAGACGGCGCATGGGGCATGGACCTGGTCCGCCAGACCTGGAGCGAGCCGGCCAATCCGCCGGACCCGGGCACCCACTTCGTGCATCGCGTGATACCGGCGCTGCTCGTGCAAAAGCTCTATCAGAGGGCCGCCAGCGTGCGACATGCCGGGACCTCGACCGTTGCCGGGCGTCCCCAGGACGTGTTGTCCGTGGCCTGGGACAACGGGACCGTCTATGGCGTTCATGTGGATCGAGGGTCCGGACTGATCAGCCGCTACGACATACTCGCCCCGGACCCGGTGGTAGGCGACGTGGTCTATGAAAGCTACTTCGAGGACTATCGCCCGGTTGACGGCGTGCCCTTCCCCTACCGCCGCTGGCAGCAGGTTGACGGCGAGAAAACCTATGAGGCCCGCACGGTCGCCGTCTCGATCAATAGCGATGTTTCCGGATTCATGGCCCTGCCCGAGGGCTTTACGGAAATCCCGGCGGCGGCGCCTCCGGCCACGACCCTGCGCGAGCTGGCCGACGGCGTCTATCTGGGCAACGGCAACTATCAGAACCTGTATGTGGACACGGGCGAATACCTGGTCAGCGTGGATGCGGGCGGCGGTACCGGCCAGATCCGGGGTGAGCTGAAGCAGCTCGCTGAGCTGACCGGCGGCAAGCCGCTGAGATACGCGGTCATCACACACCATCACAGCGACCACACCGCCGGTATCGATGCGCTTGCGGCCGCCGGGGCCACCATCGTGACCACGAAGACCCATCGGGATTACCTGACCGGTATCATCAAGGGCCGCCGGTATCTTTCAGCGGCCTCGCAGACCTCGGAAGTGGACGACGTCGCGTTCCTGTTCGTCGACGACTCGCATACCTTTGCCGGTGACAACGAGGTAAGCATCCATCGGGTCCCGAACGGCCACGCGGACGACTATTTCGTGGCCTTCGTGCCTGCCGCCAGACTCCTCTACGGCGCTGACGTGTTCAACGTTCCCGCCACCGGACCGCTGGCACCGAGCAATCCGCAGTTCGCGGAATTCTACGCAAACCTCACCCGGCTGGACCTCGATTTCGAGACGGTAGCCAACAGTCACGGCCGGGTGGGCAGCGCCGATGAACTGGCCCAACGAGCCGCCACGGACGCGACCCGCACCGCCACAGCAAGCGGCGACCCCTAGGCGTTCGGAGTTCGCCGCCCGGGCACGCTAAACTGCCGTCCCGCAAAGCCCGGACGGATGGAGTGCCTTGACCCCCGGCAATCGCAAAGGCGTCACATTGAGGCGGCCGCTGGACGCACAGGGCCTTGATGAGGGTGTCCGCTGGCTGACCCGGCGAGACCGGCACCTGCGGCGCATCGTCCGACACCATGGTCCGCCCCCCTTGTGGGAACGGCCGGGCGGGTTCCGGACGCTGGTCCAGATTGTCCTCGAGCAGCAGGTCAGCCTCGCGGCAGGCAAGGCCGCTCTCGGACGGATCGAACGCCGATACGGCAGGCTGTCGCCGGCTCGGCTGATCGAAGCGGGAGACGAGGGCCTGAGGGAGGTGGGCATCACGCGTCAGAAGTCCCGTTACATCGTGGGCCTTGCGCGGGCCTGTGGTGAGGGGAGCCTGAATCTGCGCCGCCTGCCGAGTCGCTCCGATCATGAAATCCGCGAGGCCCTCACCCGCCACAAGGGCATCGGCCAGTGGACCGCGGATGTCTATCTTCTGATGGCCATGCGCCGGCCGGATATCTGGCCTCCGGGAGATCTTGCTCTACAGAAAGCGCTGCAGTGGGCGATGGCCCTTCCCGAACGCCCGACCGGCGAGGGGGAACTGGCCATCGCCGCCGCCTGGTCCCCCTGGCGGGCCGTGGCGGCGCGGATCCTCTGGCACGGCTATCTGTGCGAAGGTCGTACGGCGGCGAAGCAGGCCTCACGCAACGGCGCATCAGCCTAGGAGACAACCCGCGATCGGTGTACCAGCACGGCAAGCGGCGGCCGCCGCCCGCTGGTTGCAAAACGAACTCCGGCGCCGGGAGCCGATGGCCCCGCGGCGCCGGAACATTCGAATCCGGGAGTCCGGCCCGGCCAGGCGCCCCGACGGATTCGCCCCGACGAATTCCTGCGCGGATCCTTCCGCTAGTTGTTCTTCAGCGAGAAGTCCACCTTCAGGGAGTACTGGACGCGGAAGTCCTCGCCATCGGTGCCGTCCACGTCTTCCCGCTGGCCCCAGCTGAATTCAAAACCGGTCAGGACGTGATCCGTGGGCCGGTAGAGGAGGTTCGTCGAGGCGATCTGCCCCTTCTTGAACTCCTCATCGCCCATGCCGTCTTCTTCATCGAGTTCGGTCATGCTCCAGCCGATCGTGCTGGACCAGCGGTCGTTCCAGTAGTGATCGTAGTAGGCAACGATGCCGAGAATCGTGACCGCGGTGGCGTCGACGCGTGTCAGGTCCTCATCGTCGGGGGCCAGATCCAGGCCGCCGTCGTTGAAGTAGTTGCCGATGCCGTCCCCATAGGCGACCTGCAGCTTCAGCTGATCGGAGCCAAAGGTGTTGATCACCGTGCTGGCGTTCAGACCATACCCCGTCTCGTAGTCGCTGTTGCCGTTGTCCAGCCGCTCGTAGCCCAGCTTGCGAACGATGCCGGCCAACTGCCAGTGGCCCCAGCCGTTGTTGCTGCGGTAACGGGCGGTGACGTCCGGCACGTCGTTCTTGGCCTGGACGACGTCATTGATTGTCGAGTCGCAGTTTCCTATGGGCGCGCCTGGGATCTCGCAGCTCGATTCGTCGCGAAAGCGGCCCACGGTCAGGGCCGTGCCGGGATCTTCCAGGGAGAAGGCCAGCTCATCGTCATCGCCAACCGCGAAGGTGTAGCGAATCTGCTGGTTGCGGTAGAAGATCATGCCGGTCGGACCCCAGTAGTCGATCGTGTTCGGAAACACGTCGGCGTCCATGAAGTTGGACCAGTACTGGCCGGCGCCCAGGTTCTTCCAGGTGGCCCAAGCGTGGCGAAGACGGGGCGTGGTCTGGCCCGCGTCGCCGCCGGTGCCGAACCACTCGAACTCCAGAAGCGCCGTCACGTCGCCGTTGCTGGTCGGGTAGCTGGCCGACACGCCGAACCGGGACTGGCGGACACTCGTGACGAATTCACCGTCGCCGCCATAGGGCTCGCCCCGTGTCGGGATGGTGGAGACACGCAGCGTATCGTTCCAGTCCGGGTCAACGCGCTTGAAATCATAAATGGCATCGGCCATTACAAAGCCGTAGACATTCAGGCTCAGATCTCCCAGGTCGATGGACTGACCGTCGTCGGCTGCTGCCGGACCGGTCCCGCATGCGAGCAGGAGCGCGCCGGCGGCGGCACTGACCAGGGGGCGAAGCGACGGCCGATGACGACGGGGGACCGGGGAGACATCGGTTCGAACTGCAGCAACGGTAGACTCGGGCATGACTGAATTCCCTCCGGCCTGGACGCGATACCTTACCGTTGCAATATAGTCGATGGTGCGACAGCGATCATTGTGGTTTTCCGACTCTATAACCTGGGCACGGGATTCCCTGCACCGGGGCTTCGGGGCACCGGTTGCTCAAGTTGATTGGCGCGGAACTACCCGGATCGGGAAGACCCGCCGCGACCTATGCGACCGGACGTGCGGCGCGCACGTGGTAGAGCGCGAGTGACCCATGTTTCTTTGCCAGCTGGGCCCGGCCGATGTAGCTGAAGCGCAAATCCTTGACGTTCGTGGCTGTCGCCACCGCGGCGAAGGCGCCGCTGGCATACACCTGGCCGACGGGCGTGATGGGCTCGATGCGGGCCGTGCGACTCGTATGCGGGCCCGTGTACATCGGGTTGCCGGTGATCGGATCGCGGGTACAGAAAACCGGACCGCAGTGCAGGGCGATCCGTATCCCCATGGACGGCGGCAAACCGGCATCCCGCCAGTCCCGCCCGCTGACGATCCGGCTGAGGTCGAGGGCGAACCGGCCCGCCGCACCCACCTGCTCGAACACCATGTAGAGCCCGTCACCCGCGGTTTCCACGTGAATGGGGCCGTCCGGGCTGTCCAGTCGAAGCCGTGCGATATCGCCGAGGAACTGCTCGATGAATGCCGGGATCTGGTCTTCGGTCAGCTTCGAGTAGCCCACGGCGTCGGCAAAGAGCATGGCCTTCATTTCGTGGCTGAATCCGGGCCGCGGAGCCGAACCCGGCGGCGATGGCACCCTGGGGCTCTTGTCCGCCGCCGGGTCGGCTGCGGCCACCGGCGGTCGGGGTGCATCGGGTTCCGGCATGGGCACGATCGTGGTCGCCACGTCGTGCCGCTCCCAGGTACGGATCATTGACGCCGTGCCCACGGGCCCGTCACCGGGGTGACCGTCCCAGACGGCCAGCCCCCGGACCGACGTTTCCAGCATCCGGGCCCGAAGCTTGCCAAGGCCGGTAAGCACCAGGTTGGCATACTCGAAGGTCGACTCGCTGCCGGTGGCGAAATGGTCGCTGACCACGTGTACCGAGACCGCTGTTTCCAGCAGTCGGTCAAAACGCTCGCCCCACCCGGGACCGGGGAACGCCACGCAGACGCGGCGGAAATCCGCGGGCGGAAACGGCAGCACGATATGCAACTCTCCGCCGGCACGGGACACGGCCTCGAGGCAGAGGATGTCGGCCCCGCAGGCCGCCGATCCGTAGGCGGCCGCCGGTCG
This sequence comes from Gammaproteobacteria bacterium, assembly GCA_029287575.1. Taxonomy (GTDB): domain Bacteria; phylum Pseudomonadota; class Gammaproteobacteria; order Steroidobacterales; family XN24; genus JARFQW01. Next base: position 54,272 of record JARFQW010000064.1, read on the forward strand.
AACCGCGTCCACCACCGCGCGGATTCGCGACGCAATCTCCGCCTCGAGCTCCGCGGGGAACCGTGCGCGGGCCCGGCCCGCCTTGTCCATCATGTGGCCCGAAAAGAGGAGCACCGGGGGCACGGACAGGGTCGCCTCGAGCCACTGCGTGTCCTGGCCCAGAGTATCCAGAATCAGCCGAGCCTGCTGTCGTGTGCGGGAAATATCGCCGTAACGCCGGCCGGCGATCCGCCGGGCAGCGACGTAGTCCCGCTCCGCCGCCTCCAGGTCACCCAACAGCAAGCCGGTTTCGGCCAGCGTTGCGCGCAGCCAGTAATCCTCGGCGGCTGCGGTGTCGGCCTCGGCCAGCGCAGTACAGAGTTCCTGGACCTCCAGCGCAATCGCCCGCGCCCGGTCCTGCTGGCCGCGAAGCAGCGCCAGAGCAGCGGCGTTGACGCCGTTGTAGTAGGCGTCGGCCGCCATCCCGGACTCCATCGCATTGCGGTACGCGAAATCGTAGATCCGGAACGCGGCCGCCAGGTGGCGCTCGCGCACCTCGGCGCGCAGCGCGGCCAGACCCAGGTCCTTGTGAGTCCTGGCCAGCAAACCCAGGGTTTCGCCATCGGCGGCGCCCGCATCGTAGAGGCGCCGGAGCGTCTTGTTGGCCCGCCGCAGCGCCCCGCTGCGAGCCAGTGACAAGCCCTCGAGCTGCCTGAGCCTGATCAGGTTCGGATACAGGCGCAGCCCCCGCTGGATGGCGTTATAGGCCATCAGCGGCTCACCCGCCTGGAGGTGACGCTCGGCTTCCTCGACGAACCGGTCGGACTGGTTCTCCGACGGGCCTGCCGAACCGGGTGCATCATCAGCTTCGGGGGAAAATCTGCCGGGGCGCAGAATCCGGAGGCTGTCAAGGGCCGCGGCCGCCCGGTTTCTCCAGATCTGCCGGGCAGCGTCGGGAAGATGCCCCCAGGACATGCCCGCACTGGCCTCGGCGGCGTAGAGCCGTTCGGCCAGCGCGTCAACGAGTTCGGGATCCTGGCCCGAATTCCGCGCGATATCGGCCGGGGCGGACAGAGAGCGCCCTATGCCCATGGTGGGCGGCATTCAGGCATTGCCCGTTGTGGCTCGATGGTCGTGAGCTGCATTTCCTGTCGATAACCGACTAACGTAGAAAGAGTGTAGCCGGACGGGGTGTCACCGGGACAATCCGGAGGCGTTCCGATGGGCCGGAAGGGACGTGACATCGCCTCTCGTCCCCGGTTGAAGCAGAACGCTTCCCGGAGGCGCACCGAGGCTCGGGACGCCCGCGCCGGCGAACCGGCGGAAGACTCCCGCGTTCGAGGCGCGTTCGGCGCAAAACCCGGGGCACAGTATCGAACGACCGGCCAGCCGTACCACCAAGAGCCGATGGACTGGCGTTCGGGTCACGGCGATCCGGCCCGGGCCAGCGCCCGCGAAGCACGATAGACTCCGATCCCGGTCGCAGCCGCGTATCAGCAATATCTTCGGCAGCCCATGCCGGTAACATCCGGAAACGCAACCCTCGCCCGGCGAGTCCTGGATTACGCGAAGAACCCGGTTGGACTTTCATGAGCAGCATTGTGTGGCTGGCGTCCTATCCAAAATCCGGCAATACCTGGATACGGGCCTTCCTGCATAACTATCTTGACGACGGGCCCGAGGCCGCCGATATCAACGCGCTGGACAAACACTTCGCCGATGAGTCGAAACCCAACTGGTATGCCCCCTATGTGGAAAAACCGCTCGAGGACCTGGGCCTCACCGAGCTCTGCGCGCTGCGTCCGCGGGTGCACCGGGACATAGCCGCCAGCCGCCGGGGCACGATCATCGTCAAGACCCACGGCTTCATGGGTGCCTATGAAGGTCATCCGCTACACGACATGAGCGTCACCGCGGGCGCGATTTACGTGATCCGGCATCCGCTGGACGTGGCGCTTTCGGTTGCCGACCACTTCGGGCTGTCCCTGGACGAAGCCAGCCGCTTCATGAACGATTCCCTGACCGGCTCACCGACGGACGAGGCCAACGTGGGCACCGTTCTGACGTCCTGGTCCAACCACGTGGCGAGCTGGACGGAACCGGACAATCAGCGGGTGCATGTCGTGCGCTACGAAGACCTGCTGGACAAGCCGGCGAAGACCTTTGGGGCGATCCTTAGATTCCTGAACATGGCGGGCGACAAAGCCCGGATCCGGCGGGCCATTGCCCGCAGCGCCTTCGGGGCGCTGAGAAAACAGGAGGCGGCTTCAGGATTCGTCGAACGCAGCCCGAACGCGAGGCGATTCTTCCGGGCCGGAAAGAAAAACCAGTGGCCGGGGCAGATGAGTTCCGCCCAGGTCGACGCCCTGGTCTCGGTCCATCGCCGGCAGATGCGGCGGTTCAGGTACACCGCGCCCGGTGTCTGACCGCCGGCGCGCGCCGTCAACCCGGACGTTCGTCTGACTCATTCGGAGCCTGCCGAGGCTAGTCGTGGGTGGAGCTCTTGATCCTCGGATCGACAATGCCCACGGGGAACAACACATCGTTGTAGTCGATGGCCTGGATGACGAGCAGAAAATCCCAGGTGGCATCCTCCACGTTCTTGATCTTGTCGAAGGTTAGCGCCCGCATTGTCTGCTTGTTGCCATCGCCGTCCGTGACGTCCATGGACCCGATGGCAACGGACGGAAATTCGTTGGTTCCCAGAGGATCCGCGGGCTCCTGGCCTTCACCATGCTCGGCCTTTAGCGCGATTCCCACCGGCACGAACTGCGTATACGGCCCCGAGTACGATGAATCCGGCGCGACGACGAAACTCAGGGTCGTGTTGCTGCCCGGCTTGTTGAGGTTGATCGTAAACTTCGTCGCGTCCTTCGGATCGGTGGTCAGGCTGATCTTGTCGGTATCGCTGGAATTCAGGCTTGCCGTCGCTTTGCAGCAGTTGGCGGGATCGGCCAGGGCGGCACTCGCATCCCACGGGACGAACGACTGGATATTCAGGGTCACAACGGCTTTCACGGACATCAGGCATTCTCCCGGCGTGTGATCGTGGCGCGTCTGTCGAACAACGTCGTTTCCGGGCCGGGCCTCCGGCCGGATACACGGCCAAGAATACTTGACGGCTAACCCTCCGGCCACAGACCGGGAATCGCCAGACCTGTCGCGCGCAGTGCTGCCAGGTGCGCATCGGCCCGGTCGGTTTTGCGCGCGCTGGCCCGGACATACGCTTCGGCGACGCGGGGGTCCAGGGTGTCTCCGAGGCGAGCCTCGGCGAGACGCCTTGCCGAGCGCCAGGCCTCTCTCGCTTTGTCCCGGTGGCCCTGGGCTGCCAGCGCATCGCCAAGCACCATGAGCGCCAGGGTCTCCTCGATATCGATGCGCCGCTCGGTGCGCCAGGGCTCGCGCAGGCCCTGTAACAAGCCCAGCGCGGTTTCAGCGTCCCGCTCGGCGCCACGGGCGTCTCCGGCCTGGAGCCGCAAACGACCTCTGACATGGTGCGCTCTGGCAAAGTTGGCCTTGTCGTTCAGCGCCGGAGCCTCGCTTTGGAAAATCGTCCGGAAATCGGCCAGCGCGGCTTCGGCTTTCGCTTCGGCCTCAGCGTTTCGACCCTGCGTCGAATCAATCCTCGCCAGGGTCAGAAGGGCTCCCGCCGACAGCGACCGCCACTTGAGATTCTCCGGATCATGCGCCACCAGGTCCGATGCAACACCGGCACCCTCTTCCAGGAGTGCACGCGCCTGCCCGGTGCGGCCCAGCCAGTAGGCGGCGCGGCCGGCATTCAGCACCTCGTCGGCGTACTCGTAGCGCAGGCTCCGATTGTCCGGCGCGGCGCCCAGGAGATCCGCATGCCACGTGCGGGATTCCAGGAAATGGCCCAGCGCCGCCTCCAGCTGCCCCTGCTTCAGAGCCGTCAGAGCCTGCCAGCCCACCGCGTCCGCCAGATCTTCCTTTATGCCGTCGCAGCGCGGTTCGTCACAGTCGAGTTCAGCGTAGATCCGCACCTGATCCCGAAAGACACTGGCCGCCCGGTCCAGGTCGCCGTGATTGAGCTCCAGCACCGCCAGGTTGTGCTGGGCATAGGTAAGCTCGAGCAACCACTCCTCGCTGTCCGGATCCATTGCGACCAGCCCCGCACTGGTGTCGAGATAGCGGGTAAACCATTCCCGTGCCCGCTCGATGTCGCGTCGCTGCCAGGCCACGTAGCCGATCCAGAACTCCGCCTGTCCGCGGTCGAACAGCCGGCCGCCCGCGCCCGGCTGCCGCTGCACCAGTTCCACGCTGCGCTCGTAGGCCCGGCTGAAGCTGGCCAGGGCTTCGTCGTAGCGAGCCTGGGAGAGACGTACTTCCCCGATCTGGGTAAGGGCCTGGGCCTGCCGCGACAGACCGTCGTCGGTCAGATCGCCGGGCTCGACCGAGGAGAAATAGGCCATGGCCTCGTCACCCACCTTGTCGAGTAGATCCAGCCGACCCAGGGGCTCGAGGCTGTCACGCAGATCTCCCACCATGAAGCCGAGCAGATTCTCGGCCTGGGTGCGGCGGCGCTCGGCGTCTTCCCGGGCAAGATAGGCGGCCAGCGCGAGCCCCACGGTCACGGCCATGCCGAGAATGGATGCGGCGGTGATGGCGATCAGGCGCTGATTACGCCGCTGCACTTCACGCTGGCGCAGGTCGTCGTAACCCACACCTATCATCCCGGCGATCAGTTTGCCCAACGCCCGCTGCCGGCCATCGCCCTCGGGCCGCGCGTCGGCGGCAATCGGCTCGAGCAGCTCGCCGGTGAGCTCCCCGTCAGGTCCGGATCGGAAACGCAGCGCCTCGGGGAAGCACGCCTCATCCCCGACGACCGCCGCCGGATCACCGTCGACGACGAATGCGAATATGCGATCGCCTCGGCCGGAACGGATGAAGGCGCGGATTTCTTCGTTGACCCAGCGAGAGCGGGCCGCGGCCGGCGACGCCAGAACAATCAGGGAAGCGGAGTCCTCGAGCGCGTCCACAATGCGGGCCGACAGGTCGCTGGCCGAAGCCAGCTCCTCCCGATCCCGGAACACGGGCGCGAGGCGGCGGGGAACCGGACCCACAGGGCTGGGCAGACCCACGAGCCGCTTCGGCACGCGGTACCCCTCGAGGCGCCGCATGAGCCAGCGGGCCCACTTCCGGTCTGTGTGGCTGTAGCTGAGAAAAGCCCGGTAGCGACAGGGGCGGGGTAGGTCGGTGGCAGGCTCAGTATCCAGGGCTGCCGGCGTCAGGCTCACGGGCTCGAACGTCCTTGCCATGTTGAGCGGAGTCTACCGCAAGGCGAAACGTCGGGCCCCCGATCTGATCAACCGGCAGTTCGGCCCTATCGGCCCGCAGCGTCCGAACCCCCGCGCTGAACCGGAACGAATTCCTCCATCACGGCAGCCCGCAGCAGATCCGGGGGCAACAGGCCCTGGGCCAGCACGAAGTCGTGAAAGGCCTGCTGATCGAAACGGTCCCTCAAGGCAAGCTCCGTCTGGGTCCGCAGAGCCTGCATCTTCGCGTAGCCGTAGTAATAGGCCGTGGCCTGACCGGGAATCCGGTAGGTGTATCGCTCGATCTCGTTCTGCGCCCAACCCGCTCCCAGGACCACGTCCTCGACCAGCAGACGCTTGGCCTCCTCGGTCGACACCTGACCGAGATTGAGCATGGGATCGAGGAACATCCTCGCGGCCCGGGCAAGGCGGAACTGCAGGGAGATCATCTGCCCGTCGAGGGGCATGAACGGCTTGGCAATGGCTTCGGCATAGAGTGCCCAGCCTTCGACGTTGGCGCTGTTGAAGGCGAACAGGGCCCGGGTGATGGAGATGTCGCCCTCGAGCATGGTGGAGAACTGGAGCTCGTGGCCCGGACGGGCCTCGTGAGCGGTCAGTGTCCAGCTTCCGGCCTCGTAGGTATCGTCGCTGCCGACCCAGCGCCCCTCAGCGTCTTTCGTGAGCAGGGGCAGCACGAAGTCCGGATACTCCCCGGTGTTCCCGATCAGGCGCGGGATGTCCAGATGGGGTGAGGGCTGGGCGGCGGTCTCGGCCGCCGATCCGATACGGATCCCCGCTTCCCGATCCGGCAGGGAAACGAGCCCCTCGCGGCGGATGATGGCCTCCAGCTCGCCGAGCCGTGCCCGATAGAAATCCAGCACCTGGTCGCCGGGAATCTGTTCCTTTTTCAGCAGACGGATGACTTCCCGGTAGTCATTCGTTTCGTAGCCCTTTTGCTTCGCGACGAGCGGCGCAAGCGCCTGCATTTCGTTGCGAATATCCATGTAGGCCTGGGTGGCCTGTTCGATCAGCGCCGCCGGCGCGGTCTCCACTCCCCACTGCTTCAGGGCGTCGTCATACATCGCCCTGGGCAGGCGGAAATCGTCACGGGCCCGCGGAAGCACTTCCGCGCGCAGCCAATCATTGTAGTCTCGCAACTGCTCTGCGAGGACGGCGTACGGTTCCTGCCAGTCCTCCAGATCCGCTCCGGCGAGGAGCTGCTCGATGCCATCGATAAACGTTGGCGAACGCTCGAGGTCCTGCTCCAGCTGGCCCCGGTACGGACCACTGAGGCCCTCGACACCCATGCGCTCCTCGGTCCGGGCGCGCGCCAGGTCCGTGATCGGCGTATAGCCCTCCTCCAGGCCCGCATAACGGCGGACACGAACGACCGCGGCCGGGTAGCGCTCAGCGGGAATCTGGGGATCAATCAGGCCGCGAACGCCCTGGAAGACGGTCTGGCTGACGTTGAAATACGGCAGCATGTTGTCGCGTTCGAGCTGGCTCGTATGCAGATTGCTCTCAACCGCCTCGATCAGGATCTCCAGGTCCTGGCGGACCTTGGGATGGGGTTCGTCGGCCAGCCGCCCCTGCAGCTCCGCGAGCACCGCTTCGCTGGCCTTTCGACCGCGCTCGTAAATGCCGGGCTTCAGATCGAGGATGTCCTCGTCCAGGCCATCCACACCGATGCTTCCGGCGCCCTCGGGACTGAATTCCGCGAGCAGCTGCAGGACCTGCTGGGCATTCTCGTTGCTGGTCGCCACCCAGTTGGTGTCGGCGGCCTGGGCTGTCCACGCCGCAAACAGGAGACCGAACACAAATAGACGTAAGGCTGGCGCCATGCTGCGCTCCCAATGATGGTTTCCGGTGAAGGCGCCTACTATAGAGGCATTGGCTCCGAAGTCGCCGGCACGAGTGGTCGGTCCGTCGCAGAAATCCGCATTCTGGTCTCAATCGTGGTTCGACGCCGGTACGCGGCGAGGCGATGAGCCGCGGCGGCGTGCGGCGGGCCTGTAGCGCGGTTCCGGATCACCAGGGGTCTTTGTGACGCCGCGTTGCGCTGATCCATCGAGATTGAGGGTAGTCTGGCCCCTGGCCGCTACGGAAAAAAACGGCGAGTACCAGTGGAACTCGCCGCCGTTACCCCCCCAGGGAGCGTTGGGATTAGCGCGTCAGGCCGCGGCCGCCCGACGGCGGAACGCCAACCCCGCAAGACCGATGCCGTCGTAGTTGCAGGCCAGGAGCGCGCCACACACGCTTCCCGGCACGTTGGCGTCGGAGCTCCAGGTGGCCTGGGCATTGCCGTTGGCGCCGGCCCAGAGATGCCTCGTGAAGTCGATCATGCCGGCGCTGGCTGTTCCCGGCAGGCAGTGACGGCGAAAGAGACGGTTCTTCGGCGCTGCATCGATCCTGATCCCTGATCGCGCGGTCAGTCCGCCCTGCCGGGGAAGCTGCAACTGGCGGGCCAAGCATCTCTTAAGCCTCTGATAAATTAAGACTGATATATCAGGAGCCGCGCTCTGGGCCCTCCCTGTATGAATTTCTGACAGCCAATCACTCGGTGGCCGTTTCCGACCCGCTGACCCAACGGCAATTCGGATCGACTCACCCTGGACCGATCGGACAGCGGAGCGGAAAAGACCCGGCCTCGAATTACCGGCCCAGGCCGACGGATTTGTCAAACCTGTCTCCGCCCGCCTCGGTCAGCGGAAACGCCAGACCTCGTGTTGGCCATCGGAGACAGGGCGCTTTCACGTCGTGACCGAAATAACATAATGTCGGGGCGGTTTACACTCCGGCGGCTCACCCGAAACCTGAATGGCATAACTGATTGTTTTAGAAGGGGAGGCGTTTTTGGCACGCAGGTTGCTTCTCAATCGGACGCGGAACGATTTTTTGAAACATGATGCCGAGGATGGAATGGTGAAACTGCGTCGCGCCCTTGCCCTGCTCACTCTCCTGACACTGCCTGTGGGCGTTCAGGCCATGCTCGTTGACGTCACCGTTTCCGACGCCAGCGGCGTCGTTTTCACGGCTCAGTTCGACAATGTCGGAACCGCCAGCTGGGATCTCGCGCAGCTGACGCGTGACGAGCTTGTCAGCGTCACATTTGCCTCAGGGGCCACGGCTGACGGCACCGCCATTGGGTCTGGCTCCTCCATTACCAATGCGTTGATCACCGGTCTGAGGAACTTTCGGTACAACCTGGACTCCAGCAGCCTTCTCAGGCTCGCCTTTCAGGTCTTTCAAGGGACCAGCTTCGGGCTGGACGTGGATGAAAGTCTCTACACCGTCCGCACGGGCACTGCGGGAGTGGTGGGCGTTCCGGAGCCAGCAGGCCTGGCCCTTCTCGGCGTCGGCCTGATTGGATTGGCATGGCGGGGACGGCACCGTCGGCAGAACGCCTGACCGCTCGGACCGAGGCGCTCATACTGCATTTTCAGGCCCCGCACAGCGGGGCCTTTTCGTTCCCCCGGGTGGCCCATCCCGGCAATGCTGAGAACACCTACCATGCGGCCGCGCGGCGACCGAAACCCGGCATCACAAGGCTTTCTGGCCAGCATCGTGCGGTCAAGGCATGCGGCCGGCGCGGCAGATGTCGTGCATTGGATATAACGTCGGCTCGCCTTACAAACGCCCAGACCGTCGGATCGATGGAGCGCGTAACGTCTTGTTTTCATAGTGCAAAGTTGCTTGGCATGCGCTTTGCATCCAACCCTTTGAATCAGCTGGCAACGCACCACGGTGCGCAACGCTGCAGCATTCGAACAAGAACAAGACGGGCAAGAATATGAAAAAGACCCTAGCCATTTTTGTCATCGCTCTCGGACTGCTGCCGGTGGCCGCGTCTGCCAGCCTGATCCGTATAACCGGACACTCTTATCTTCCCGGGCTGTATTCCAGCTGGGAGGTCGTTGGCTATAACAGCAACAACGACGCTTACCTCAGCACCTCCGAAGTCACGAGCTTCAGCGGTTTCGAATTTCTCGGCTTCGAATTCAACGAACTTATCAGGTTCGTATTCGACCTCGATGACGACGCTCTCCGGCGCCTGGTCGTCGCCAGCGAACATGGCCACTATCTCCCGCTGTCGCCGCACAAGTTCTGGGTCTCCATCGAGGGAGCCCCCACCGGCATCCCCGAGCCAGGCGCGCTGCTGTTGCTAGGTGCCGGTCTGATCGGCCTGGCTTTCCGGCGGCGACCGAACCGGGATCAGGGCCAGCCCGAGACCGCCTGAGTGTAGGAACCCGCAAAGGCAAAACCCCATACAAGGCCCTGTCCGGCGGGGCCTTGTATTTTTCGCGTCCCCCACTACCCACCCCGCCGTGGCGAACTCGAAAACTAGCCGGCTCCCGACAGATCTCCGTACCTGCCGGCATCTCCTGGTGCAGTCAGAGACGAAACGGCCACAGGACCCGCTTCGAAGGGTAGTGGACGTGGAGTTGAACAGTGAACACCGTGACGAGACGGGCGGCCAGCTCGCGGGCCCCGGCGCGCGGCTCCCCTACAGGCTGGGGCTCCCGGCCTGGGCATTTCCTGCCTGGCGCAGCCAATATTTCCCCACAAACCACACGCCGCTGGCCGGATATGCACGGGTCTTCAACGCAGTGGAGGGCAATACCACGTTCTACCGGGTGCCGGAGCCGAGAACCGTCCGTGGCTGGCTTGCGGCCCTCCGGGGCACGGACTTCCGCTTCTGTTTCAAGCTTCCCCGGGAGATCACCCACGAGGGAGCGAAGGACGCAAAGCTTCTGATCACCTTCCTGCAGGCCATCGAGCCTCTCGGCGAACACGTCGGTCCGCTCCTCCTGCAGTTCCCGGCCTGGGTCGGGCCCGATGAACTAGCCGGCTTCGAGACGCTGTTCGCGCGCCTGTCCGCGGATCACCAGCACGTGCTGGAGGTTCGCCACCCCGCGTTTTTCACCCAACCGGAGATTCTCGACGACACCCTGGAGCGCTATGGGCTCGGCCGCGTCGTCCTGGACTCCCGCGCGCTGTACGAGGGGGACCGGTCCCACCCGGAGGTGCTTGAGGCCCTCCACGAAAAACCCGATCTGCCGGTTCGGCCGGTGATCTACAACGACCTGTCGTTCACCCGTCTCATTCTTCACCCGGACCGCGTCAGCAACGGGCCTTATCTGCACGAGTGGGCAGAACGCATTGCGGCGCACCTGGCCGAGCGCGTGCCGAGCTGGATCATGATCCATTGCCCGAACAACGGCCACTGCCCCGAACTCGCCTTGCGCTTTCACCGGATACTCCAGGCCCGCGTCGCCGCGCCAGGCCTTCCCGATCTCCCGCCCTGGCCGGTTCCGCAGCAGGCTGCTCTGCTTTAGGCGTCGCCGTTGCCTCATAGCTGTTGCCTCATAGCCATTGCCTCATAGGGGACGGTCATGGTCCCCGAAGGCCATTGAATACGCGGCACGCCAGTTGCAACTACACGGCTTTTCACGATCCCCTCACGTTCGCCTCACGGGCTTTTCACGCCGTCAGCCATAGCCTCCTTTCGCACGAACCTGATCAAGCCCTACGACGGCTGCAGACCAGGCAACAGTTCAACGAACAGGAGTACACCATGACCCATTGCATATCCCGGTGCCGATCCAGGTCTGCGCGGGCCACCGTCGCTCTCGCTGCTGTTTTTTGCCTGGGCGTACACGGTACGGCCGGCGCGGAGGACGACTGGTACGTGCGCGCCACCGGCGGGCTTTCGTGGCTGGCCGACGATGACAGCAACGACTTCAACGACGCCGGCGGCGCGCAGGGCGCCGACGCGTCCTTCGACACGGGCTGGATCGGCGGTTTGTCGCTGGGTCGATGGTTCGGCGAGCGCTGGCGCGCCGACGCCGAATGGGCCTATCGCAGCAATGACAACGACAGAATCAAGCTGGACGACGGGCGCGTCGCCGACGACGGCAATTATGCATCCACGACCTTGGCCCTGAACGGCTACTACCACTTTGCTGATGCCTCCACGGTGGGAAGCTGGAGTCCCTACGTGGGAGCGGGTCTGGCGTGGGTCAACGAAATCGATATCGACCTGGAGGGAAGGGATTTCGACGGACGATACGAGGATCTTGAGGACGACGGTTTCGGGGTTCAGCTTATCGGCGGAGTTTCCTACCAGCAGTCCCGGCGACTGCGCTGGGAGGCCGAGCTGCGCTGGTTGTACTTCGGTGAGGCTGATCTGGACACGGGCGATGAGGTCAAGCTCGAAAGCCTCGACTACAACCCGCTCACGCTTTCCATAGGGCTCAGCTACGGCTTCTAGCGCCGCCGCCCCTCAAGCGACAGGAGAGACCGGAATGGGCGAACGTGACGAGGAGATCTCGAGAGCGGAGATCGTTCTGGGCATCGCCCTGGGCGGTTCGCTGCTGGGGCTGATCATCTCGCTGCTGTAACCAACGGACGGGCCATGCGATCATCCAGCGAACAGGCGCGGCAGAACGCGCGCAACGATGGCGGCGAAGGCGAGATGCGCCATGACATTCCCCTCAAGGTGTTGTTGATCGAGGATAACCGGGATATCGCGGAGAACATCTGCCTGTATCTCGATGGCGCCGGTCACACCACGGACTACGCGGCGAACGCCGACCAGGCACTGGGTCTGGCGGCGGTCAATCGCTATGACATCCTGATCGTGGACGTGATGCTGCCGGGCACGGACGGGCTTTCCCTTTGCCGGCGTCTGCGCAGCCAGCATGATATTGACACCCCGGTACTCATGCTGACCGCCCGGGACGAACTCAGCGACAAGCTCGACGGCTTCGATGCCGGGGCCGACGATTACATGACCAAGCCGTTCGAGCTGGAAGAGCTTCGCGCGCGGCTGCTTGCGCTGACCCGGCGCGCGAGCGGTCGAACCCGCCAGGTGCTGCGGGTGGGCGAGCTGCAACTCGATGCCCGATCCCTCAGGGTGACCCGCGACGGACATCAGCTCGACCTCAGCCCCACCGGATTCAGGCTTCTTCGCGAGATGATGCTGGCCTACCCCAATCTCGTCTTCCGGGACGATATCGAGCGTTCCATCTGGGGCGATGATCCACCGGACAGCGACGCCCTGAGAAGCCACGTGTTCGCGCTGCGCAAGGTCGTCGACCGGCCGTTCGCGCACAAGATGGTGGAGACCGTACACGGGATCGGCTTTCGGCTGCGCGTTGGCGATGAGGGCTAGACGTCACCTGCGGCGCCGAATCCGCGCCGGCCTCGTGCTGTTCGGCCTGACCCTGGTGGTGTTTTCCCTCGGCACCTTCGTCAAGGCCTACTACGACGGCCAGGACTCGCTGCAGGAATCCATCCTGCTCGGCGAGGTCGCGCGTATCCAGAAGGATTTTGCAGACGCCGCGCCGCTCCGGCTCCCTCGCGACGGCCCGGTCTACGCGTACCGCTCCCTCGAAGATATGTCCGAGCTCCACCGCGATCTTTCCGCCGGCCTCGGCCCCGGGCTCCACGAAATCGACCGTGAAACGGGACCTGCCGCTGCCCGTGACCTGGCTATCTGGGCCGGCACTCTCGGAGCCACCGAGGATCCTCTGTGGGTCCTGTTCGACATCCCGGACGTGGAAACCATTGCTGGCATTGCGCGAGAGTACTCGGAGCTGGCGCTTGCCTACGCCGCCGCCCTGCTGTTGTTCGGAGGATGGCTGGCCAGCACGATTTCCAGGCGGATTTCCAAGCCGCTTGAGCACTTCGCCACCGAGATCGAAGCCCAGGCGCCGGGCCAGTGGCGCGGCGATTTTTCGCACCGCTATGGTGACGGCGAGGTGGGCGCCCTGGCCGGCGCACTGGACACGACGATCCGGCGAAACCGGGAGTTCCTCGAGCGGGAACGGGTGTTCATGCAAAACGCCAGCCATGAACTACGAACCCCGCTGACAGTAATCGGGGGCGCAGCGGAGATCCTGGAAACCCTGGCGGATCGTAACGGGCCACGCGGCCAGCGTCTGGTGGAGCGTATCGGCCGGGCCGCCGCTGATATGAAATCCCTTACCGAGGCGTTTCTCTGGCTGGGCCGGGAATCCGACCCGGAAAGCGAGGGCATGTCCTGTGATGCCGACGCCGTGGTCAAGGAAGCACTGCGCCGGACCCTGCCTGTGCTGGACGGCAAGCCGGTGGAGGTTGGAATCCACCAGGACCACGCCCTGCGTGTGCCATGCCGCCCGGAACTGCTGGAGATTGCCGTGGCAAATCTGCTGCGCAACGCATTTCAAAACACTAACGATGGCCGTGTTGACGTCGTGTTTCACGACGACGCCATCGAAGTCCTGGACACCGGACCCGGAATGCCGGCCACGGAAGCGGCCGATCTCAGGCAACGCGGCCGCCGCGGTGCGGGCAGCGAGGGCTTTGGCCTGGGTCTCGCCATCGTCGGCCAGGTCTGTGCGCGGATGGGCTGGCAGCTGACACTGGAGAATCGGGGCTCCGGTGGCTGCCGCGCCCTCCTCGGCAAGCTGGCGGGCGCCCCCCCGGGGGCTACGGGGTCTCAGTTCTAAATAACTCGGCCCGGGCCGTGCGGGTCACCCGGATCACGGCCGGGTGCTTGAGCTTTCGCTCGGGCGAAATGGCAAAGAACGTTTCGGTGACGCCCGAGGCCTCGCCGATGACCTGTGCGCGATACATCCGCTCGATGGCGCCTGCGATTGCCGCCGGCGCGGGAAACACACCGGCGCCGGCTTCGCCGAACGCCTTGAGCAGAGCGCTGTCGTCGAATTCCGCCACGATGCGCGGCACGACGGAGTGGGTATCCAGCCAGTCATCCAGGCCACGACGAAGCGGCGTGTTGGACATGGGCATCAACACGCCCGCGCCGTCCAGGGACGCGGGGAACCGCTTCGCATAGGCTCTCGCCCGGCTTTTCTCCGCGAAAAACGCCACACCGCTCTCGCCAAGCTTGTGGTTGTAGGCACGGACATTCAGGCCCGTGGGAACCGGCCGGTCGGACAGCACCAGGTCCAGCCGGTGCAGGGCCAGGTCTCCGAGCAAGGTCTCCAGCTCCCCCTCGGAACAGGCAATGCGTACGGCCGGCTCCATGTGCAGGGCCGGTTCCAGAATCCGGTAGGCGACGAGCTTGGGAATGGAGTTGACGATGCCGACGTTCAACGCCGCCGGCGTGCCGGGTTCGTCGCTGCGCAGACGCTGGGCCAGTTCCGCGCCCAGCGAGAAGATCTCGTCCGCATACTGACGGACCATGCGGCCCGTGTCGGTCACGACGAGCCCGCGCCCCACCCGCTGAAACAGCGGTGACCCGACCGCGGACTCCAGGAGCTTCAATTGGCCGCTGATGGTCTGCGGAGTCAGGTGCAGGACCTCGGCCGCCCGCGCGATGCTGCCCTCCCGGGCCACGGTCCAGAAGTAAAGCAGATGACTGTAGTTGAGATGACGCATGGATCGCTCCAAGGCACGTGGTCAGGTCTAGTGGGCACCGCCCGGCGCACCAGATGTGGGCTTCCCCGCTCACCCGCCCTTCCGGTTCGGGTGCCCCGAAGCCATGAGAGTAGCGAGCCAGGCAAGAGTTCGGTTTTCTCGTGCAACAGTCCCTTATTTTTCGATTTTGCCGTCGCCTGACGAACTCCGTTCCGATGCCGGGCGGGCGTCGACGCGGCCAGCGGGACCCTGGCAGGCCGCAGCCTCGCCGGAGGAAAAGCCGCGGCCCGCCGTAGCCGCGCGTTGACAACGACGGCGGCGGCGGGATACTCCAGTGCACCAGCGCCGGGATTGCACGTCTCAACAAGGGGGTTCGCATGAAGCCAGCACCAGCAGGCCGGTCATGGACCGGGGCCGAGTCGTCCCCTCGGGTGACCTGACGTCTTGGACTCCCTGTTCCTCGCAAATCTCGGCTCGCCCCCCCTGCTGTTTTTCTTTCTCGGGGTCGCCGCCGCGTTCGTACGGTCCGACCTGGAGATCCCGACCCAGGTCGCCAAGTTCCTGTCCGTCTACCTGTTGTTCGCGATCGGCTTCAAGGGCGGCGTTGCGCTTGCCGAGAGCCCCCTGGACGCAAGCGTGGGCCTGGGTCTGCTCGCGGCGGTGGGACTCGCCGCCGCAGTGCCGGTGTATGTCTTTTTCCTCTTGCGCCGGCGTCTCTCCGCGGCCGACGCCGCGGCCATTTCCGCCACCTACGGGTCGGTCAGCGCGGTCACCTTTGTCACGGCAGCGGCTTACCTGGACAGTGTCGGCGTCGCTTGGGGCGGCCACCTGGTCGCCGCCATGGCCCTCATGGAGTCCCCGGCCATCATCATCGGGATCCTTCTGTATCGCGTGTTCGGCCAACGGGAGAGCGGCGAACGGGCCGAGGCTCTGGACTGGGGCGAGCTGCTCAGGGAGTCCTGTCTCAACGGATCGGTCTTTCTGATCGTGGGCAGCATGCTCATTGGCTGGATCACCGGGTCGCGGGGCATGGAACAGATCGCGCCCTTCGTCGTCGAGCCGTTCATCGGCATCCTGTGCCTGTTTCTTCTGGACATGGGACTTGTCGCTGCCCACCGGATTATCGACCTGAGCAAGGCCCGCGAAGGCGTGATCCCCTGGCCGACGCTGGTGGGTTTCGCGCTCGTTCTGCCGTTGGTCAATGCCATGCTTGGCGGGTCCGTTGCCCTGCTCTTGGGCATGTCGGAGGGGGATGCGCTGCTGTTGACCGTGCTGGCCGCCAGCGCGTCCTACATTGCGGTGCCGGCAGCAATGCGCCTGGCCCTGCCGGAAGCCAATCCGAGCCTCTATCTGCCCATGGCGCTGGCGGTGACCTTTCCCTTCAACCTGCTGGTCGGCATTCCGGCCTATCACCTCGCCCTGCGTTCGATTATCGGCAACTGAGCGGTACTCGACGGGTCTGGAGTCACCAATGAAGCCCTGCAAGCGTATTGAAATCGTGGTCGAAGAACATCTCGCGGGACGCATGGCCGACCAGCTGGACGCCGCGGGCGCACCCGGCTACACGGTTATCCGGCGTGCCGGCGGACGCGGCGTTCGCGGCGTGCGGCGCGCCGACGACCCGACGGGCACGGCCACGAACTGCGTGTTCATCGTGGCCTGTGACGACGATGCCCAGGTCGAGAAGGTGGTTGCAGCGATTCGGGTGATGCTCAAGCGCTCCGGCGGCCTGTGCCTGGTCTCCGACGCCCACTGGATCGGGTACTGAGACACGTCGCAAAAACCGACTTAAAGCCCCCGATAATTCGACTTGTTCGAGGGCTTCCCACGGGTATTCTGGCGTCGTCCCACACATCCGGAGGAGCCGCCATGGAGATCCACGTCAACAGTCAAAGCCTCACCCTCCCGGCTCACGCCGGCGCGGATATCGCCCGTCGGGTCCGGTTTATCTTCGATCGGCTGGCCCCCAGCGTTGCGCGGCTGCACATCACTCTGAAGGATGTGAACGGCCCCAGGGGTGGCCGGGACAAGGTGTGCGTGGTCCGCGCCGAACTGGCAGGCGGCGGGCAGGTTGTCGTGCAGGATCGCAGTGTGCGCATGCGCCGGGCGCTCGGCCGCGGTCTGCGCCGCGCGAAGTCCATCGTCACCGACCAGATCCGGCGGCGCCGGGATCTTGCCCGCCAGCCGAAACTGCGGCCGCGCCTTTCCCTGGCGGAGCCCGAGGCCGCCACCGGGCTCGCCTGACCGGATTGGGCCTGCCCGGGGATTTCCAAGGCCCAGGCTGGCTTCACGCAGGCTGAAGGGTAGCCGGACCCGGACCTGCGGCAGGGCGTCCTGCCACAGCGGTCAGGACTTCGGCTTTGTGGTTCCGGCTGTCATCCGGGCCGCTGAGCTACGAGCCTCGCCAGGGCCACGGTTTTCCCGTCGGGATCGCCGTAGTGCCCATCCTCGGCATGCAGGATATCCAGGTCACAAGCGGCGGCCAGCAGCTCTTCTGGCTCAACACGAAAACGCGTGCCGCCCGGGCCCGCCACGTCCTGTTCGGTGACGCGGTGCATTTCGGCGATCAGCACTCCGCCCGGACAGAGAAGGTCCTTCATCGCCCTTATGAGGGGCAGATTCGCATAGCGGATCACCAGCGCGAGCTGGGCCGGGCCATCCGGCGTGATTCCCGCCGCATCTCCGGGTGACGCTTCCAGGTCCCATTCGCCACAGGTGACGCGCAGATCCTCGGCCTCAGCGGCCTCCCTCAGCGCCTCCAGGGCAACAGCCGATATGTCCACCGCGCGTACCACCCATCCCTGGCGGGCCAGATAGAGCGCGTTCCGGCCACGGCCGCATGCCAGGTCCAGGGCCCGGGCGCCGTCGCTCGGCGCGGGCAGCCGGGCGAGCGACTCCACGAGCCAGGCGCTGGGGTGCGTGCGTCCGAGATAGGCGCCTTCGCGATAGCGCCGGTTCCAGCGCTCGCGATCGTCATTGCTCATCGTTGCTCTGCTCACGTCCGCCTCGTTGCTGGGCCGATCTTGCGGCAAGCCAGCGGACCGGACAACTGGCTGCGAGGGCACAGTCGAGGAACCGGGAGGCGGTCATTTCGGGCAGTCATGCAGGACAGACCCGCCGCCGGATCGGTCCCGGCGCGAGATTCACGGGCAGGGTTTCGGCTCCCGGAGGGATCGGCGGGCTCGCGGTTTATGCCTATGCAGATTGCGGCCGGCAAATCCTATGCTCTAGGGGAAGACGGCCTCATTAACGGGCCCGAAATGGCTACCGATCTCAGCGCACTTCCGACCACGGATCCTCAGGCAGTGGGTCCCGGAGACCGCTCGGCCTGGCATGCCCTGGATGCCGAAACGACTCTGGAGCAACTCGGCGCGAGCCGCAACGGGCTGACCCCGGCCGAAGCCGAGGCCCGGCTGGCTCGATTCGGGCCCAACACACTGCCTCACAAGCCGCCGCCGACCATCGCGGAAATTCTGCTGCGTCAGTTCAAGAGCCCGCTGATCTACCTGCTGGGCGCCGCCGCCGCGGTGTCGCTCGCCCTCGGTGAAGTCAAGGATGCGGCGTTCATCTTCGGTGTCCTGCTGATCAACGCCATCATTGGCACCGTGCAGGAAGCGAAGGCGGAGAAGGCCAGCCAGGCCCTGCAGAAGCTTCTGCAGATTCGCGCGGCCGTCCGCCGGGGGGGGCAGGTCCGGGACATCTCCGCCGAAGACGTGGTGCCCGGAGATATCGTGTTCCTGGAATCCGGCAACCGGGTGCCGGCGGACCTGCGCATCCTGTCCAGCCACGGACTGGAAGCCGACGAGTCCCTGCTGACCGGCGAATCTCTCGCCGTGGCAAAAAATGCCAGTTGGACCGGGCCGGCCGATACGCCCCTCGGCGATCAGATCAACATGATGCGGGCGGGGTCCATCGTCGCCCGGGGCCGCTGCCAGGGCGTCGTGGTATCCACCGGCATGCACACGGTCATCGGGAGCCTGGCCCGGGATGTCCTCGAGTCGGAGGCCGGCAAGCCGCCGCTGATCGAACGCATGGAGAGCTTCACCCGCAAGATCGCGATGCTGGTGGTCAGCGCCGCGGTCCTGATCGCCGTGGGCGGCGTGCTCTTTGGCGGATATTCGATCACCGAAATGTTCATGTTCGGCGTGGCCCTTGCCGTGTCGGCGGTGCCGGAGGGACTGCCCGTGGCGCTCACGGTGGCGCTCGCCATCGGGACAACGCGGATGGCGAAGCGCCACGTAATCGTGCGCCGGCTGGCTGCGGTGGAGGGGCTGGGGAGCTGCACGCTGATCGCCAGCGACAAGACCGGCACGCTGACCTGCAACGAGCTGACAGTTCGCGAACTCCGCCTGCCGGATGGCACGGTATACACAGTAACCGGCGAGGGCTTTGTTCCGGACGGCCGGGTATGCCGAAACGACGTACCCATCGAACCCGGCGAGGCACGTCCCCTGGACGGCCTGTGCCGCGGCCTGGTGCTTTGCAACGAAGGGGAACTGCTGCGCACCGATAACGGCTGGATCTGGCACGGCGACCCCACGGACGTGGCCCTGCTGACCATGGCCTACAAGCTCGGCTGGCGCCGCGAGAACTCCCTGGAGCTGCATCCCGAGATTAACGACATTCCGTTCGAGCCCGAGCGCCAGTACGCCGCCAGCTACCATTGCATCGACGATGCTGTCCGTGTGCTGGTCAAGGGCGCGCCGGAACGGGTCCTCGACATGTCGGCGGACCCGCAAGACACCCGGGACCGCGTCCGCGCCATGGCGGCGGACATGGCGGCGTCCGGCTATCGCGTGCTGGCGGTGGCCGAGGGCGCGGCACCGTCCGACCTGCGGCCCGACGACGCGCCTCCGCCGCCGGAAGGACTGACCTGTCTCGGCCTCGTCGGCATGATCGACCCGCTTCGGCCCGGTGTTGCCGAGGCCGTGGACCAGGCGCGGCTGGCGGGCGTGCGGACCATCATGGTGACCGGCGACCATCCGGTGACCGCGCTGGCCATTGCGCGTTCACTGGGCCTCGCCGAGCACGCGGAGCAGGTCACCACCGGTACCGAAATCGACGACGCCGGAGACGATGCGCTCGCCGAGTCCATCGGCCGCACACGGGTTTTTTCACGCGTCGCTCCCCATCAGAAGCTGGAAATCGTGAAGGCCGCTCAGCACGCGGGGCACTTCGTCGCGGTGACCGGCGACGGCGTCAATGACGCGCCGGCCCTGCGCGCGGCGAACATCGGTGTAGCCATGGGCGAATCCGGCACCGACGTCGCCCGCGAGGCAGCCGAACTGGTCATCAGTGACGACCATTTCGGCACGATCACGGCAGGCATCGAGGAAGGCCGGATTGCCTACGACAACATCCGCAATGTCATCTACCTGCTCATCTCGACCGGCGCCGCGGAGGTCGTGCTCGTCGCGCTCGCTCTCATGACCGGCTCACCGATCCCCCTGCTTCCCGTGCAGCTGTTGTGGCTGAATCTCGTCACCAACGGCATCCAGGATGTGGCGCTGGCCTTCGAGCCCGGCGCGCCGGATGTGCTGCAGCGTCGACCGCGGCCACCGGGGGAGCCGATCTTCAACCGGCTTATGATCGAACGCACCGTCATCGCCGCACTGTTCATGGGGATCGTCGGGTTCGGCCTGTTCGACTACGGACTGGCCTTGGGCTGGACCGAGGCCGAAGCCCGCAACGCGCTCCTGCTGCTCATGGTCCTGTTCGAGAACGTGCATATCTTCAACTGCCGCTCCGAGACCCAGTCCGCCTTCGCCCGGTCACCCCTGGAGAGCCCGTTCCTGATGATCGGCATGGTCCTGGCGTTCTCCATCCACGTGCTGATGATGCATCTGCCCATCGGTCAGACCCTGCTTTCCGCCGAGCCGGTGTCGGCGGATCGCTGGCTGCTGCTGCTGTCACTGGCGTTGCCGATCCTGTTCGTGATGGAGCTCCACAAGCTGTCCTGGCGCTGGCGCTCCGGGCCGCACGAGGGGCTGTCACGCTAGACAGGTCACCGGTCCACCGCTTCTCGGAGGGCTCGATGGCTGTCCCTCCGAATACCGAAAAACCCGCTAGACTCCAGCCATGAACGACTCGTCGATCCGGATCGTCCGCACAATTTTCATCTGGCTGCTGGTCGCCATGCCCATCCCCGGAAAAGCGCAGGACGAGGGGGGGTTCCGTGAGCCCGACCAGCAGGGGCCGTTCCGGGTCAGTCTCGAACGCGTGGTCGACGGCTGGCGGTACGACCTGCGCTGGCAGGAGGGGCCGCGCTCGCGAAGTCGCGGCCGATTCCACCTCGGCGACGTGCATACGGCGTCGTCCACGTCCACCAGCCAGTCGTGCGAACGAGCCGTCGGTATTGCTACCCGGGACTTCGTACGCGGCTACCTTCGCGGCAAACGTCTCAGAGTGCGTAATGTCCGCGAGGGCCGCCAGCCCCGGTCACGCGTCGGTCAGCTCGAGGCCGACGGGGAAGACATCAGTTCCGTTCTGCTGGAAATGGGACTTGCGATTCCCTACAACGACAGCCGCCGCAACGCCGACCTGCGCCGCTGGGACTGCTCGAAAAACGACGACGCGCGGGCCGCACTCGAGGCGGCGGGCATCGACGTACCGGCGGACGCCGGCTAGGTCCTGGCGACAAGGGCTGACACAGGTGTGGAGAACAACGGCACCGGCGACCTGACCGGAACCGCGCCACAACGGTGTGGGCACCGCCCCGGCAGACCCGGCGCGGCTAGAAGCGATAACCCAGGGATACGGTCAGATTGATCAGGTCGTAGCTGTCGAAATCCAGGGCATCGAGCGAGCCGCCGCTGAGGTCTCTCCATGAGTAATCAACACTGGAGAAGAAGTGATCGGTGAAGCCGTACTGGATACCGGCCCCCAGGACCAGAGAGTAGCCATCGTCATCGTTAGAAAACGTGCCGATGGATATTTCGCTGTCATAACGCGACACACCCATTCGCCCAATCAGGGCCAGCCTGTCGACAAGAAACATCCGGCCGTTGAGGTTCAGCTCGACCGCTGAGCCTTTCAGCGAGAATTCGATTGCGTCGCCGGCACTGTCTCTCGTTGTGTCATTCGCCTCTCCGAAATCGTTATAGGAAAGGTCGAAGCCCCAGTGCTTGCTGAGCTGCCAGGTGCCTCGAATGCCAAGGGACGTGTCGTCCTCGTCGACACTCGGCTGGAACAGCCCCAGGCTGGCCTCGTGCTTGGCCCTGCCCGCCAGAACTTCGACCGCGAAATTCTCGACAGCAGCACCGGTAACGGGAAACCCAATGGCCAACAGCAAGACCAGGCGACTCAGGGGCGTTCTGTTCATTCCAGGTCCCTGGGCGACACTGGAGCCAGTGCAATAGCACGACACAAGAGCAGGAACCTTCGGGGCAAGCGAAAAGCGCTCGTAGCTTGGTCCAATGAGCACGAATATCATGCCGGTGACCAGGGGATTCCCGGGAACAATACCTGGCTGAAGAAGAATTCCTGGTTCGGAGAGTTGCTGCTGCCGGACCTCAGCCAGTCGGCCCGTAATCCACTCGACCAAGAAAGCGGGCGGAGTGAGATTTGGAGACAACAACTTCATAGCGAACAGGGTGTTCTGAAACAGGGTCGTTGGTCTCCCCGTCTGTCGGCGCCATATACTTCTCGACAAGGTGGTGCGGGTTGCTCTTAACTCTTACCCAGACAATTCAACAGTAGCGAACGTCCAATGGCTGCGTATCGGGAAGGGGAATCGGGC